>JBNKYL010000237.1:0-6277 GCA_050300875.1 Paracoccaceae bacterium | reverse complement strand
CTTTCTTGCGCTCGGCACATTGATCTGGCTTCAGGGCGTTCGCGCGCGCGCGGACGCGAGCCATCCATTGCCAGCAACCTATTTCCTGGCGGCTGTCGGCGGTTTCTTGGTCTTTCTCTCCCAGTGGAAGGGTTGGATGTATCACGGGCTGCCGTTCACCGTATTCCTGTTGCTGTTCTTTGCTGCAGCCCTCGTTTCCCGTCCCGCGGTCGGCTCAGTGGGCCGGGTGCTGGGCGCGATTGCACTGGGCGTCGGTTTGACGGCTTACCCGATGAATTCGATCCGTTTCCCCGATGATCGGTCGCAGGCCGCCGCCGCCTATTTCGCGCAGGTCGATGGTCCGGTGGTCTATTTGGGCAGCGCCATCGAACAATCTTTTCCCGCCGCGGCCTTCCACAGAGGCGGCTGGGGGATGCGATTTGTCAGCCTTTATCAGCTGCCGGGGGTGCAGGGTCTTCCAAATACGCCCGACGGGCGCGCGCAAACGGCTGACTACCGGGCACGCATCCTGACGGACCTGACCGTCAGGCAACCTGATCTGATCATCGTGCAAACGGTCCCGGCAACGGGCGGTGACCTGTCGGTGTCCGTTCAGAAATGGCTTGACCAGGACCCGGGCTTTGTCGCGTTCATGCGGGGCTATTCGCCGATCGGAACGCTGGACGGTGCCACCGTTTACCAAAGGAAGGTGAACTAGGCGCTGCGTATTGCGTCAGACATCTGTCTGATCGGCCGCCGCTACCGTGGGTTCGACATAGAACGGGTCGGCACGGGCCGGATCGACAGGCGATGCAAACGGGTCCTTTGCGTCCCCGAACAGGTCATCGCGCACGCCCTTGTCCAGCCAGGATTTCTGGCAGGCCTCAACCTCGTTCATGGCCCATGTGGAACCTTTCAGGCTGTACGTTCCCAATGTGCGACCATTGTACACCCATTCCATGCCGGATTCGCGTTTGAACTCCAGTCGGAAAAGGTCGGCCTGTGCGCCCTTGGCATCCTGATAAGCCGCCAGCCCCATGACACCACCGAAATCATGGGCGGACATGGGCACGTCCCACGGCGTTTCATCGCCAAAGAAGAGTTGGACGTCGTAGTCCTGGTCGGGAACCAGCGAAGCCCAGTTTTCGTTCATCAGGATCACGTCCAGCGACGGTACTTCAATTGAATAGTCGTATCCGATGAAAAACATCGTCCCGTCATCGAACTGGCGCGACGCCATGCAGCCGATCTGTTCTGAATAATAGGAAATATCCCAGCCACGTTCGATTTTCCAAACGGTGTAATCGGCCCGTACGGCTGTGGCCGCACACAGGGCGAGTGCGGCGGTCATCGCTGCAAATCGAAACATATCCAATCCCGCTTTCAACTCGGTTCCCGCCAGGATCGGTGAAAAACAGGGCAATTGCCGGGTCAAATCTGGGCAATTCAGGGGTTTTGCGCAGTCTTCGGACACAGCGTGACACTGTCGCCACGGGTGACCAAGGCAGGGCACCGGCGCGAAACATGCAGAGTTGCCATGTCGTTTTGGAACAGATTCAATAGGCGCGACCCGAACATGTTCGCCACCCCGTTAGCCTGGACTGTTTTTAGATGGCCGATACAGAAACTTCCGGGCCTGGCCTTGGACCGAAGGTGATCATCCCGGCGTTCTGCTTGGTCTTGGTGCAGGCCGTTGCTCTCTACTTCATGCTCGGCGCCGGCGGCGGGTTCGACGACGCCAATATCACCATGAACTATGCCGAAAACCTCGCGAACGGGCATGGGTATGTCTATTACGTGGGCGGTGAGCGCGTCGAAGGGTCGACATCACCGCTTTGGACCGCAATCAACACCCTGGGATATCTTTTGCCGCTGGATATCCGGGTGTATCTGGCGGCGATCGGCGTGCTGGTCGCAACCGCCACGGTGGTCATCGTGGTTTCTGACAGCCATCGGCTGGCACGCGCCGCCGGACAAAACGGCACGCATGCCGCAGCGGTGGCCTTCGTGGTCATGGCTGCGCTGACGCATATCACCGCGTGGATGGTCTGGAGCTACATGGATATTGGCCTGTGGTGCCTGTTGCTGGTGGCCGGGCTTTCGGCCATCCCCCGGATGAAAAACAGCGGCGCATGGCGTCTGATTTTTGCCCTGATCCTCGTTGCGCTGGTCTGGCAACGTCCGGAAGGCGTGGCCTTTGCCGGGGTACTTGGCCTGGCGGGTGCGGTTTACGGACAGACCCGGATTGGTGGGCCGGCCATTGTAAGGAGCGGCATCTATGCCATTCTTGTCGGGGTGGCCTTCATCACAGTGACAGCCATCAGGTTGTGGTATTTCGGCGTTCCTTTCCCAAATACGTTCTATGCCAAGGTTTCCACGAATTCAGGTGAACAGTTCCTGCACGGACTGCACTACACCGCAGCTTTCATCGCGACCCCTTCCAACGCCGTGATCCTGGCCTTTTTCGCTGCCTTCCCTATCGTGATTGGGCCATCGGTCAGCGTCCGGCGCGACTGGATCAATCGTGCCGCGCTGATCCTGTTCGGCTTTCTGGTCTATTCCGTGCTTGGCGGCGATCATTTCGACTTCTTCCGGTTCTACCTTTTCGTCGTGCCTGTCGCCTTGCCTCTGGCCGCCACCGTCGTGGCGTCCGCAGTTCCCCGATACGAACCCGCGACCCGCAAGGGACGCGTTTTCCTGACCGCATTGGCCATCATTGCCGTTGTTGCGTCAGGCACCGCCGGGTTCTGGCGCAAAAGCCCGGCGCTGGCACAGGAAATCATCATTGCCCGCGACGGCCGGGCCATGGGCGACCTTCTGAACACCTTGCCACAGATCAAGAGCATCGGCGTGCTGACGGCAGGGGGCATTTCGTTGACATTTGACGGCGAAATTCGCGATCTTCTGGGTTTGAACTGGGTGGAAATGGCGCATACCGGGCGGGGCAAAGACGTCGTGCTGAAAAACCACGGCGGGTTCGAGGCCAGCGTGTTCTGGAAATACCCACCTGACGCCGTGGTGTTCGGATCACCGCTGAACTGCAACCCCAGTGAAGCGGTGCTGCGGTATTCCGGCCGATTCCTGGACGGGCTGTTTGAAGGCGAACGGTTCCGCGCCGAATACGCGCTGGCCTGCGTCGAAGGTCGGGCGTATTACGAGCGGCGTCCTTCGTCATAGGCCGCAGCCGCGACAGGCCCTTGCCCCACGGATCGCTTTGCCCTATACGCCCCCGGTGGTCCGTATGGACCCAAATGAATCAACCAAGAAACGCCGTGTTTGCCCATCTCGCTTCGGGGGCATTTCCGGCAAGGAGAAGCGACATGAAACTCAATGAACTCCGCGATAACGCGGGTGCGACCAAGAAACGTATGCGCGTCGGCCGTGGCCCCGGTTCGGGCAAGGGCAAGACCGCTGGCCGTGGTATCAAAGGTCAGAAATCCCGTTCGGGTGTGGCGATCAACGCCTATGAAGGCGGGCAGATGCCGTTGTACATGCGCCTGCCCAAGCGTGGCTTCAACAAGCCGAACCGCAAGAAATTCGCCGTCATCAACCTGGGCCTGATCCAGAAGTTCATCGACGCCAAGAAACTGGATGCCAAGGGCGAGATCACCGAGGATGCGCTGGTCGCCTCCGGTCTGGTCCGCCGCAAGCTGGACGGTGTCCGCGTACTGGGCAAGGGCGAGCTGACCGCCAAGGTCAAGCTGTCGGTCACCGGTGCCTCGAAATCGGCGATCGAAGCGGTCGAAAAGGCCGGTGGATCGCTGACTGTCACAAACGCGTCGGCGGCCGAGTAACGGGTTGTTAAGGGGCAACGCGCCCCTTACATCATCCCGAAGGGAATTTTTGCGCCGCCGGGGCTTTTGACCCCCGGCGGCGTTTTGAAAAAAAGGGAGCGAAAAGCATGGCATCAGCCGCCGAACAAATGGCCGCCAACCTCAGCTGGGGAACGCTGGGCAAGGCCAAGGAACTGCGCCAACGCATCTTCTTCACGCTGGGTCTTTTGATTGTTTACCGCCTTGGCACCTACATTCCGGTGCCGGGGATCGACGGTCAGGCATTGCGCGATTTCATGGAACAGGCGCAGGCAGGTCTGGGCGGCATCCTGAACATGTTCACCGGCGGCGCGATTTCCCGCATGGGCATCTTCGCTTTGGGCATCATGCCTTACATTTCGGCCTCGATCATCGTGCAGCTGATGACGGCGATGGTCCCGGCACTGGAACAGCTGAAGAAGGAAGGCGAACAGGGCCGCAAGAAGATCAACCAGTACACGCGGTATGGCACGGTATTGCTGGCAACGATGCAGGCCTATGCGCTGGCAGCGTCCCTGGAAGCAGGCAGCTTGGTTTCCGAACCCGGCTGGTATTTCCGCATCGCCTGCATCATCACGCTGGTCGGCGGCACCATGTTCCTGATGTGGCTGGGTGAACAGATCACCAATCGCGGCATCGGCAACGGCATTTCGCTGATCATCTTCGTGGGCATCGTGGCCGAACTGCCCGGCGCGCTGGCGCAGTTCTTCGCATCCGGCCGCTCGGGTGCCCTGAGCCCGGGCGTGATCGTCGGCGTGATGGTCATGGTCGTGGCGGTGATCGGTTTCGTGGTCTTCATGGAACGCGCACTGCGCAAGATCCACATCCAGTATCCCCGCCGCCAGGTGGGCATGAAGGTCTATGATGGCGGGTCTTCCCACCTGCCGGTCAAGGTGAACCCCGCAGGCGTCATCCCGGCGATCTTCGCGTCGTCCCTGCTGCTGCTGCCGACCACGCTGGCAACTTTCAGCGGCCAATCGGGTACCGGCCCGGTGATGTCGACGATCCTTGCCTATTTCGGCCCCGGCCAGCCGCTTTACCTGTTGTTCTTCGCCGGCATGATCATCTTCTTCGCCTATTTCTACACCTTCAACGTGTCGTTCAAAGTCGATGACGTGGCCGACAACCTGAAGAACCAGAACGGCTTTGTCCCCGGCATCCGCCCCGGCAAGAAGACCGAAGAGTACCTGGAATACGTGGTCAATCGTGTGCTGGTGATCGGCTCGCTCTACCTTGCGGCAGTTTGTCTCCTACCGGAAATTCTGCGTTCACAACTGGGCATTCCGTTCTATTTCGGCGGCACTTCGGTGCTGATCGTCGTGTCCGTTTCGATGGACACGGTACAGCAGATCCAGTCCCACCTGCTGGCGCACCAGTATGAAGGGCTGATTGAAAAATCTCAGCTGCGCGGCAACAAGAAGCGCGGCCGCAAGGGACCCGCTAGACGATGAACATTATCCTTCTTGGACCGCCGGGCGCCGGCAAAGGCACGCAAGCACGTATCCTGGTCGAAGGCCGGGACATGATCCAGCTTTCCACCGGCGACATGCTGCGCGCGGCGCGCACCTCGGGCACCGAAATGGGTAACATGGTGGCCGCGGTCATGGACCGGGGCGATCTGGTCACGGACGAAATCGTGATCGGCCTGATCGAAGAACGGCTCGACGGCGACAAGAAGGGTGGCTTCATCTTCGACGGTTTCCCGCGCACGCTGGCCCAGGCCGACGCGCTGGGTGAACTCTTGGCGCGCAAAGGCGAAAAGCTGGATGCCGTTGTCGAAATGCAGGTCGATGACCAGGCGCTGGTCGCCCGCATCACCGCGCGTTCAACCTGTGGCGATTGTGGCGAGGTCTACAACGACCTGACCAAGCCGATCCCGGCCGATGGCAAATGCACCAATTGCGGCGGCACCGAGTTCAAACGCCGGGCCGATGACAACGAGGACAGCCTGAAACAGCGGCTGATGGAATATTACAAGAAGACCTCGCCTTTGATCGGCTATTACTACGCCAAGGGCGATCTGCGCTCCGTGAACGGGCTGGGCGAGATCGACGAAGTCGCGGGCGAGATTGCCGGCGTTCTGGGTGAATAGCCGATAAATTTGCAGGGGGACTTGACGCCCCCCTGCATACCCCCTAAAGACGCCCATCTCTTAAGGAATCAGTCATTTTGACGGGGTCGCACCCCGGACTGCCCAGTCAGAGGAAAATCGTCAGGCCCGCAGGTCAAAAACCGGCGGGCTTTGGTTGTGAAAAAAGGGCCTGGAATGACGGGCTCGCAACGAAGAAGGAATACCTAAACGTGGCACGTATTGCCGGCGTGAACCTGCCCACCGCCAAGCGGGTTCCCATCGCCCTCACCTATATTCATGGTATTGGCCATGCCTCCGCGAAAGCGATCTGCGATGCCATCGGCATCGACCAGGCGCGCCGCATCAATGAACTGTCGGATGCCGAAGTTCTGTCTATCCGCGAACATATCGACGC
>JBNKYL010000236.1:0-5925 GCA_050300875.1 Paracoccaceae bacterium | reverse complement strand
TTCGTATTCCTGTTTGCCGGGCTCTACGCCATGCAACAGCGCAGCCATATCCGCATCTATATCATTTATGACATCATGCCCCGCTGGATGCAGAAAACCGCAGATATCATTTCCGTCCTGCTGATATGGGTCTTCATGATCTCAGTTTTCTGGGGCGGCTATAACGAAGCGCGCGACAAGTTGTTGCGGATGGAAGCCTTCGGCACAGCCTGGGATCCGCCCATTCCGGCCACAATCAAGGTCGGCATCATCGCCATCATCTTCCTGGTCGCCCTGCAGGCACTGTCCAATCTGATAGCCGACTGGAACAAAGCCCCGGAACACCATTCGCCGGCCGACGAAATCGACGAAACCGAGATCGAGAACATTCGCAAGACGTTGGAGGGAAACTGACATGGAATTCCTCGAACTTCTGTCGTGGATGAAGGTCGGCGATATCGGCACGCTGTCGCTGATCCTGTTGCTGGGCATGTTCGCCCTCTTGGCTCTCGGTATGCCGCTGGGCTTCGCGTCGGCCTTTCTGGCCGTCGCCACGCTGGTGATGAAATTCGGCCCCGAATTGCTGTACGGCAATTTCGGGCGCGGCCCGCTGAACGTTCTGGGTCAGGCCGTGTACCGGCAGATGACCAATTACGTGCTGATATCGGTGCCGCTTTTCATCTTCATGGCAGCATTGCTGGAACGGTCCGGCATCGCACGCGACATGTATTCGTCTCTGAATGTCTGGTTGTCGCGCGCGCGCGGCGGCATCGCCATCGTGACATCCATCATGGCCGTCATCATGGCCGCCATGTCCGGCATCATCGGGGGCGAGGTCGTCTTGCTGGGCCTGATCGCCCTGCCGCAGATGTTGCGGCTTGGCTATAACCAGAACCTCGCCATCGGCACGATCTGTGCATCCGGGTCATTGGGCACCATGATCCCGCCGTCGATCGTTCTGATCTTTTACGGGCTGGTCACCGAAACCTCGATCAAGGCACTGTTTACCGCTGCCTTCCTGCCCGGCTTCATGCTGGCCAGCTTCATCATCGTCTACATCATTATCCGCACGCAGCTGAACCCCGATCAGGCGCCGCTGCCTGAACCGGATCCCGATGATCCACCGGGCCGTGAAAAGTCGATGATGTTCCTGGGATTCATTTCGCGCTTTGCCATCTGGGTCTGTGCCGTGCTGCTGATCCGCGCGGGGTTCTTCACCGTGACCGGGGAAAACGTCGTGACCGAAGGGGTCGAACCGATCTTCCTGGGCATGGTGTCGGATATCCCGTGGATCGCAGGCGCGCTGGTGATCTTCGCGCTGGTGGCATTTGTCGTCGTCGGCCGAGAACGCACCGCGAAGGGTTGGGAAATGGGCAAGGGCCTTATTGCCCCGATCGTGGTGATCGGCGTCGTGCTAGGGTCGATTTATGGCGGCATCACCGGCATCACCGAGGCCGCCGGCATGGGTGTCATCGCCGTGTTCGTCATCGGGCTGATCCGGCGCGAAATGACTTTTGACATCGTGTGGGACGCGATCATGCGCACGCTCCGGTCCACCGGCACGATCATCTGGGTCACCATCGGTGCGGCGTCGCTGGCCGCTGCCTATACCTTGTCAGGCGGGCCGACCTATGTGGCCAATCTGATCGTGGGCGCAGAACTGCCGACCATGGGCATCATCCTAGTGATGATGCTGATCTTCCTGATCATGGGCATGTTCATGGACTGGGTCGGTATCGTTCTGCTGATCATGCCGGTCTTCCTGCCCATTGTTCTGAAACTTCCGGTCGAAGAGATCGGTTATTTCGGTCAGCTGGATCCGCGTCAGGTTGGGATTTGGTTCGGCGTGGTGTTCTGCATGAACATGCAGGTCAGCTTCCTGTCGCCGCCCTTTGGCCCCGCGGCCTTCTATCTGAAATCCGTGGCCCCGCCGGAAATTTCACTGACCGACATCTTCAAGGGCTTCCTGCCCTTCATCGCCATCCAGTTGCTGGCCCTTTCGGTGCTGCTGATCTGGCCGAATATCGTCACCGTCTTCCTTTAGGAGCAGGCACATGCTGTCCGAGGAACAGCTGAACTTCTTCGATGAAAACGGGTACCTAGTGGTCGAGGATGTGTTTGACCAACGCACCATTCTCGACCCGGTCAGGGCCGAGTACAGCGCTCTTTTGGACGGGCTCTTTGCTGACTGGCAAGCGCAGGGGCTAGTGCCTGACGGGACGGGCATGGAATTCTATGACAAGCTGCTCGTCGCCTATCGGGCCGGTTGCGACTGGTTCCAGCCGATGGATATTTCTCTGCCTGGTGACGCCATTGACGCCGACACGCCCATGCATTTCGGTCAGGCGGTATTGAATATGATGACTTGCGACCCGTTGCTGGACATCGCTGAAAGCCTTCTGGGCCCCGAACTGACATCAAACCCGATCCAGCATGTCCGCCTGAAACCGCCTGCACCCGACCTGCGCGGCGACGAGGTTCGCGCCCATATTACCGCGACCGACTGGCATCAGGATCAGGGCGTCACCCATGACAGCGCCGATCAGACGCAGATGATCACCGTCTGGATTGCCGTCAACGACGCCACCCGCGAAAACGGGTGTTTGCAGGTGCAGCCGGGGCGTCATCGCGAAGATCTGCTGCCGCACTGCAACAAGACGCAGGTGGGCATCCCAAATGAATTCCTGCGAGGTCACCATTCGATACCCTTGCCGGTCAAATCCGGCGGTATCGTGATCTTTCACCCACGCACGCCACATGCGTCACTGGTCAACAGGTCCGACGCGTTTCGCTGGTCCTTCGACATCCGGTTCAACGTGACCGGTCAGCCGACGGGCCGTGATCATTTCCCCAGTTTCATCGCCCGATCACGTGCGCATCCTGACCGAGAATTGCGCGACGCGGATCAATGGCGCACCATGTGGGAAGACGCGCGGGCACGCCTTTCACGTCAGGCACATATCCCCATCCACCGATGGGACAATTCGGCCCCCTATTGCGCGTGATCCAAGCGTCCAAGCTTGGACAGATGGCCTATTCGGCTGGAACAGCCCCTTTTTCACGGCTTAGCGGCGCGGGCAGATGCACCAACATTTCGGTTGGGCAGATCTGAATGAAATTGCCGCGTTCGATGTCCCAATGCGCCAGGATATCGGCCGCGCGGCGGCTGCCGGTTTCGCGTGCATGGGCTTCGATCAGGCCTTTCAGCTGTGCTTCCCAATGGTCGACCGTGACCGGTCCGGTCACCAGCGTTTCCATGTTCATCAAAGCCTGCGCCTTGCCTTCCGGGTCAAAGACATAAGCCATGCCGCCGGTCATGCCTGCGCCAAAGTTGGCCCCGATCGACCCAAGTATCACCGCGACGCCGCCGGTCATGTATTCGCACCCGTTCGACCCGCAGCCTTCGACCACGACCTTGGCGCCGGAGTTGCGCACGGCAAACCGTTCGCCTGCCCGACCGGCGGCAAACAGATAGCCATCCGTGGCGCCATAAAGCACCGTGTTGCCGATGATCGTGTTTTCGGCTGCCACCAGCGGGCTGGCCATCTGCGGGCGCACCACAATGGTGCCGCCCGAAAGGCCCTTGCCCACGTAGTCGTTGGCGTCGCCCGAAACCTCGATCTTCAGGCCCGGAGCCGCGAACGCGCCCAGCGACTGCCCCGCAGACCCTTGTAGCTTGATCGTCAGGTGGTCGGGTTGCAGCGAATTGCGCATCCCGAAACGCCGCACGATATGGCTGGAGGTGCGCGTGCCGACCGTCCGGTCGGTGTTCTGAACCGCATAGGACAGTTGCATCTTTTCGCCGTCTTCCAGGAAGCGGCGCGCATCGGCTACGATCTGCGCATCGAGTGTGTCGGGCACCTTGTTGCGCTTGCGATAGCGGTCGTAGACGATCTGATCCGCGCCATCGACGGTGATCAGCAGCGGGTTCAGGTCCAGATCGTCCAGATGCGCAGCACCACGGCTGACCTGCGTCAACAGATCGGCGCGGCCGATGACGTCATCGAGCGACCGCGCGCCAAGGCTGGCCAGCACTTCGCGGACTTCCTGCGCGTAGAAAGTGATCAGGTTCACAACTTTATTGGCGTTGCCGGTGAATTTTTCGCGCAGGCGCGGGTCCTGTGTGCAGACCCCCACCGGGCATGTGTTGGACTGGCACTGACGCACCATGATGCACCCCATGGCGATCAGGGCGGCAGTACCGATGCCGTATTCTTCGGCCCCCATCATCGCCGCCATGACAATGTCGCGCCCGGTGCGCAAACCGCCATCGGTACGCAGCGTGATCCGGTCGCGCAGGTTGTTCATCGCCAGAACCTGATGCGCCTCGGTCAGGCCCATTTCCCAGGGCAGGCCAGCGAATTTAATGGACGTGCCGGGGCTGGCCCCGGTGCCGCCATTCGCACCCGAAATCAGGATGACATCCGCCTTGGCCTTGGCCACGCCTGCCGCAATTGTGCCGACGCCTGACGAGGCAACCAGTTTCACCGTCACCTTGGCCTTGGGGTTGATCTGCTTCAGGTCATAGATCAGCTGCGCCAGATCCTCGATCGAATAGATATCGTGATGCGGCGGCGGGCTGATCAGCGTGACGCCTTTGGTCGAATGGCGCAGGCGCGCGATCAGTTCGGTCACCTTGACGCCAGGCAACTGCCCACCCTCTCCGGGCTTAGCGCCCTGGGCGACCTTGATCTCCAGCTCTTCGCAATGGTTCAGATATTCCGCCGTTACGCCGAAACGGCCCGACGCCACCTGCTTGATCTTCGCAGACGGGTTATCGCCATTGGGTTCCGGTGTGAAATGCGCCGGGTCTTCGCCACCTTCGCCGCTATCCGACTTTGCCCCGATCCGGTTCATCGCCACGTTGAGCGTTTTATGCGCTTCGGGCGACAGCGCGCCGAGCGACATGCCCGGCGTCACGAACCGTTTGCGGATCGAGGTGATGCTTTCGACTTCCTCAATCGGCACCGGGTTGCCCAGTGGCTTGAAGTCCAACAGGTCGCGCAAATGGATCGGTGGGTTGGATTGCATGGTTTTCGAATAGCGCTGCCAAAGCTCGTAGCTGGACCGGTCGCAGGCCGATTGCAGAAGGTGCATGTTGGCCGCGCCCCAGGCATGGGTTTCGCCGGATTTGCGCGCCTTGTAGAA
The DNA here is from genome assembly GCA_050300875.1 of Paracoccaceae bacterium. GTDB lineage: Bacteria > Pseudomonadota > Alphaproteobacteria > Rhodobacterales > Rhodobacteraceae > CBDCFL01. The sequence continues at coordinate 798 of JBNKYL010000236.1, read as the reverse complement.
CCCGCCGATGGGCAGTACATCCTGGCCTGACAGCCAGCCGCGCTTGTGCACCTCTTCCAGCTTGGTCTGGATGCCGTAGACACCGATGCCGGAAATGCGGCTGTGCATACCGGGGAAGTATTCCGCGACCATGGCGCGAGACAGGCCCACGGCTTCGAAGTTCAGACCACCGCGATAGGACGAGACCACCGAAATGCCCATCTTGGACATGATTTTCAGCAGGCCCTGGTCAATCGCGTTGCGATAGCGCTGCACATTTTCGGTCAGCGAACCATCCAGCAGCCCGCGTTCGATCCGGTCGGCAATACTGTCTTCGGCCAGATATGCATTGACGATTGTCGCACCGCACCCGATCAGCACGGCGAAGTAATGCGGATCGACACATTCAGCCGACCGCACGTTAAGCGAGCAGAAGGTGCGCAGGCCCTTTCGCGTCAGCCAGCTGTGGACTGCGCTGGTCGCCAGGATCATGGGCATAGCCACCCGCGATTCGGACTGGTGATGATCGGTCAGCACAAGATGCCCGGCGCCCGACCGCACCGCATCTTCAGCTTCGGCGCGGATGCGGGCGAGGTGCGTGGACAGCGCACGGCGGTCCCAGTTTGCCGGGAAAGTGCAGTCGATTTCGACCATTTCGGCGTTGAAGGCATCAACCAATCGGTCGAATTGCGCGTTCGCCACGAAGGGGCTGTCCAGAACGATGATCTCGGTCTGGCTGCTGTCCTGATCCAGCACGTTTTTCAGGTTGCCGAACCGCGTCTTCAGGCTCATCACCCGATACTCGCGCAGGGAGTCAAT
>JBNKYL010000235.1:0-7149 GCA_050300875.1 Paracoccaceae bacterium | reverse complement strand
GTGAAACACGGCAGATCAAGCCGCAAGGCCTGGTGCCTTTTGCGGTCACGGAACACGACGCCCGCAAGGCGATGTCGGACTGGCTGGGCCGGCTGTGGTTCGCCCCGGGCGGCCTGCGCCAATACGCCCGCAACGGGCGGCGCATGTCGGGCATCTATGCGCCCTACTGGACCTTCGATGCCGATACGAAATCCAGCTATACCGGCGCGCGCGGTACGGTCTATTACGAAACCCGCACCGTGCGGCGCAATGGCAAGACGGAAACCCAGCGCGTCCAAAAGGTTCGCTGGCGGCCCGCATCCGGCCGCGTGGCGCGCTGGTTCGACGATGTGCTCGTGTTGGCGTCGACATCCCTGCCAAAACGCTACGCCGACGGGCTGCCGCCCTGGTCCCTGGGCGAGTTGACGCCCTACACCCCAGAATACCTGGCAGGGTTCCAGGCCGAAGGCTACACGGTCGAACTGGAAGAGGGGTATGGGCAGGCCCGCGATCACATGGATGCCGTGATCCGGCGCGACATCCGTTTTGACATTGGCGGTGACCGACAGCGCATCCATACCGTCAACACCACCGTCAGCGACGTGACGTTCAAGCACATCCTGCTGCCGATCTGGCTGGCAGCGTACAAGTATCGTGGCAAGACATATCGTTTCGTCGTCAACGGCCAGACCGGCAAGGTTCAAGGCGAACGGCCATGGTCTTGGATCAAGATTACCCTTGCCGTGATCGCGGTTGCCATCGTGGCGGGCGTTATCGGCTATATGTCGGCGCAGAACGGGGGCACGAATGGCGGATATTGAGGCGCTGGAACGGTTGTTGCACCAACGCTGGTCCTGCCGGGCCTATCGGCCCGATCCGGTCCCGCAGGAGGTGATTGAACGGATCATCCGGGCAGCCGGGCGCGTGCCGAGCTGGTGCAACGCGCAACCTTGGAATCTGGTCGTCACGAGCGGCGCAGAAACCGACCACTTTCGCAAGGTGCTGATCGAGGCATCCAACGGCACGCCGTCCCCCGATATCGACTGGCCCGCATCTTATAGCGGCGAATACCAAGCCCGACGGCGCGAGGTTGGCTGGCAACTTTACGATGCCGTGGGCGTCAAGAAAGGCGACCGCGAAGGCGCGTCCTGCCAATCGGCACAAAACTTTCACCTGTTCGGCGCGCCGCATGTGGCGATCGTCCATGCCCCGCGCGAATTGGGCAGCTATGGCGCGATCGATTGCGGCGGCTTCGTCACCGCCTTCACATTGGCCGCCACTGCATTGGGCGTGGCCAGCGTCCCGCAGGCGGCCGTAGCGGCCTATGCCCCGATGATCCGCGATCATTTCGGGCTGGAAGATGACCGGATCATCGTCTGCGCCATATCCTTCGGATATGCGGACATGGATCACCCGGCCAATTCATTCAGAACTGGCCGGGCGAAATTGTCAGAAATCACGGATTTCCGTGGCTAGCCACGGTTGATCGCGACTTTCTTGGCACCTTTTTCGGGTTCCGTCGGCTTTTGCGGCACGGTGATGACCAGAACGCCATCTTTCAAATCTGCGTTGACCTTTGCCTCATCCGCATCGGCGGGCAGACGGAAACTGCGCGAAAACGCCCCGTATTGCCGTTCAGAAAAGTACCAGGTTTCACCTTTTTCTTCACGGCTTTCCTTCTTCTCGCCCTTGATGCTGACCACACCGCCATGCACCGTGATGTCGATGGCCTTTTCCTCCACCCCGGGCAGTTCCACCCGGATTACATAGGCATCGCCATTCGCGGAAGCTTCCGACGCCGGGGACAACCAATCCCCAACGCGTGTGCCGAAACTGCGCAACGGTTCCCACATTTGCGGCCAGAGCCCCGAACTCATCGGCTTTTCAACCATGTCGAACTCCTTTCGTGACTGGTCTCATTTGCGCGGTTATTATAGCCGATCCGACGGACCACCGCCTTGAGCCGCGTCAATCTTGCCCCTCGTGACGCGCTGCTTTACTGACGCGCGTAAAAGGGGAGGTTGCCAATGATCCTGAGCTGTGGCGAATGCCTGATCGACATGTTGCCGCGCCGATCGGAGGCGGGCGAAGATTGCTTTGCCCCCTACCCCGGTGGCGCGCTGTTCAACACCGCAATCGCGCTGGGACGGATCGGGTTCGACACCGGGTTCGTGTCGGGTATTTCCAACGACCTGTTCGGGCAAATGCTGACCGACAAACTGGACGAGGCCGGCGTGTCCACGGACCTGTCGATCCGATCCGACCGCCCCACGACGCTGGCCTTCGTGCGGCTGACGGGCGGACAGGCGAGTTATACGTTCTACGATGAAAACTCGGCCCTTCGGATGCTGACGGCGGCCGATGTGCCGACGGTGCCGGACGCCGTCAAAGCACTGGTCTTTGGCTGTATTTCACTGGTCGGCGAACCCTGTGCGGAATTTTTCGAAGCGCTGATGATGCAGGAAGCCGATGCGCGGGTGATCCTGCTGGACCCGAATATTCGCGCTGGCTTCGTCACGAACGAGGCAGGCTACCGTGCCCGGTTGGACCGGATGATGGCGCGCGCCGATATCGTGAAACTGTCGGACGAAGACCTGCACTGGCTGATGGGCGAAGGGGATATCGCCGATCTGGCGGGCGCGATCCTGGACAAGGGCGCCAGGGTCGTCTGCGTGACGCAAGGCGCCGACGGCGTGGCCGGTTTCACGCGCGATTTCAATGTGTTCGCACCGGCCACCAAGGTTGATGTGGTTGATACGGTCGGCGCAGGCGACACGATCAATGCCGGGATTCTTGCCGCGCTGGACCACGCGGGCGCGCTGTCCAAGGACGGGGTCGCCAATCTGACCGCCGAAGGGCTGCAATCGGCGTTGGCCTTTGCCGCGCGGGCCGCAGCGATCACCGTCAGCCGCGCTGGGGCCAACCCGCCCTGGGCGCACGAGCTTTGACATGCGGGCGCTGATCCAGCGTGTCAGCCAGGCCCAGGTTGCCGTTGACGGCCGGGTGATAGGGCAATGCGGCCCGGGGTTGATGATCCTGATCTGCGCGATGCAGGGAGATGGCGAAGCGCAGGCCGACCGGCTGGCAGACAAGATCAGCAAGCTGCGCATTTTCCGCGATGACGAGGGTCGGATGAACCGGTCCGTGCTGGACATCGACGGTTCGGCCCTGGTTGTCAGCCAATTCACGCTGGCCGCTGACACGTCGCGCGGCAATCGACCCGGATTTTCCACGGCAGCCGCACCGGCAGATGGCGAACGGCTCTACACCTATTTCGCGGATGCTCTGGCAGGCACGGGAATCGCGGTCGAAACCGGCCAGTTTGGCGCGGATATGGCGGTGTCCCTGACCAATGACGGGCCAGTCACGATCTGGATGGATACCGAAGCCTAGCCGCGGATCAGAGAAGACAGGTAACGGCCATATTCGTTTTTGGCAAAGGCCTTGGCCCGTTCTTCCAGTTGCGCGTCGGAAATCCAGCCCAGCTGATGTGCGATCTCGTCGGGGGAGCCCACCTGCAGGCCCTGGCGTTTCTGCAGCGTTCGCACGAAATTCGACGCATCCAGCAGGCTGTCATGCGTGCCCGTATCGAGCCAGGCAAAACCGCGGCCCATGCGTTCGACGGTCAGTGAACCTTCGTCCAGATAGGTTTCGAGCAATGTCGTAATTTCCAGTTCGCCACGGGCCGACGGCTTCACGGCGCGAGCACGTTCCGGGGCGGTTTCGTCCACGAAATAAAGCCCGGTCACGGCGTAGTTCGACGGTGGAACCTCTGGTTTTTCAATGATTTGCCGGGCTTTCCCATCTTCGTCAAAACCCACAACGCCATAGCGTTCGGGATCCGACACGCGATAGCCGAACACCGTTCCGCCCGATGGACGCTGATCGGCATGGGCCAGAAGTTCGGGCAACCCATGACCGAAAAAGATGTTGTCACCCAGGACCAGCGTGGATGGCGCGCCGTCAAGGAAGGCTTCGGCCAGGATGAAGGCTTGCGCCAAACCGTCCGGCGAAGGTTGCGTGATGTAGTCCAGCGACAGCCCCCATTGCGATCCGTCGCCCAACAGACGTTGAAACTGCGCCTGATCGTCGGGCGTTGTGATCACAGCGATTTCGCGTATGCCGGCGAACATCAGCGTGGTCAGTGGGAAATAGATCATCGGCTTGTCGTAGATCGACATGAGCTGTTTCGAAACGCCCATGGTCAACGGATAAAGCCGCGTGCCGGACCCGCCGGCCAGAATGATGCCCTTGCGTGGTTTGCTCATGCCTTTTGTCCCAGCCTTTTGCCGACCCCGTCACGATCCAGCAGCTTTTGCCACCAGTCGCGATTGTCCAGATACCAGTCGACCGTTCTTTCCAGTCCTTCGTCCAGCGTCACAGATGGCCGCCAGCCCAATTCATTACGAATCCGTGTCGGATCAATAGCATAGCGCAGATCATGACCGGGGCGATCGTCGACGAAGGTGATCTGATCCTCGTACCGCGAATTCTTCGGCGCCTTGCGTTCCAGGATCGCACAGACCTTGCGGGCGATTTCGATATTGGTCGCCTCATTCTCGCCGCCGATATTGTAAGTGCGGCCGTTTTCACCCTTTTGCAGCACGGTCAGCAATGCATCTGCGTGGTCTTCGACATAGAGCCAGTCGCGGACATTCTGCCCGGCGCCATAGATCGGGATTGGTTCGCCAGCCAGCGCCCGCAGGATGATCACCGGGATAAGCTTTTCTGGGAAATGGAAGGGGCCGTAATTGTTCGAGCAATTTGTGATCACAACCGGCAAGCCATAGGTTTCATGCCAGGCGCGCACCAGATGGTCCGATGATGCCTTGGACGCCGAATAAGGGCTGTTGGGCGCATAAGGCGTGTCTTCGGTGAACTGGCCGGTTTCGCCGAGCGTGCCGTAAACCTCATCCGTTGAGATGTGATGGAACCGGAAGTCATCCGGGCGGCCACGGTCCTGCCAATAGCCGCGCGAAGCTTCCAGCAGGCGGAACGTGCCCATGACGTTGGTTTCCATAAAGGCACCCGGCCCATCAATGGACCGGTCGACATGGCTTTCGGCGGCCAGGTGCATGATTGCATCGGGCTGGTGGCGCGCAAGGATCGCGGACATTGCCGCGCCATCGCAGATGTCCGCCATTTCAAACGCATAGCGCGGATCATCCGCCACGGATGCCACGTTTTCGGCATTGGCGGCATAGGTCATCGCATCGACGTTGACGACGGCGTGGCCGTCACGGATTGCCTGACGCACCACTGCAGACCCGATGAACCCCGCCCCGCCTGTAACCAGAATTTTCATACGCAAAAGGAACCATCTGCCAGTTTGCACCGCCTATAGCGGCTTGGTCTGGCACAAAAAAGGCAAACGGCCGGATTGGCAACAATCCGGGGCCTGCTTTGTGGCTTGCGGGCTATTGTTTCGCGTTCAGATCGGTCAGCACATCGGCGAGACCCGCGCGCCAATCCGGCCGGTCGATGCGATAATCGCGCGTCAATGACGTGCAATCCAATCGAGAATTGAACGGGCGTTCAGCGGGCGTGGGATAATCGCTACTCGGGATGTCCACCACATCAGGTGTAAGCCCTGCCTGCCGGAATATTTCGCGCGCAAAATCGGCCCAGCTGACGTCCGGGGTGCCTGCGAAATGGTAGGTGCCGGATGGGCCATCGGACCCCGCCAGTTTCAGGCAGGCATCGGCGATTGCGGCGGCGGGGGTCGGCCCGCCGACCTGATCGGCCACGATGGTCAGCCGGTCGCGTTCGGCGCCGAGCCGCAGCATTGTCTTGACGAAATTCGCGCCGTGGGCCGAGAAAACCCACGAGGTCCGCAGCACGACATGCGCAGAACCGGACGCCGCAACCTGTGCCTCGCCTGCCAGTTTCGATCTTCCGTAAGCGCCAAGCGGAGCGGTTGGCGCGTCAGGTGTCCACGCTTGGACGCCACTGCCGTCGAACACGTAGTCGGTCGAAACATGGATAAATCGCGCGCCGATTTCGGCAGCGGCATGGGCCATTGCACCCGGCGCTTCGCCGTTGATCACCCTTGCCAGCGGCTCCTCATCCTCGGCCCTGTCCACCGCCGTGTACGCGGCGGCGTTGATCACGGCGCGCGGTTTGAGGTCGTGGATCAGGGCAGCGCAGGCGTCCGGGTCGGTCAGGTCGGCCTTGTCGCGCCCCAGCGCGGTCACCTCGCCCCGACGCTGCAGTTCCGTGGCAACCTGCCCGGTCTTGCCAAAGACCAGAATCATTCGGCGTCCCATGTGAATGGATTGTCGAGATCGGCGAGCAAGGGCGCTGCGGCATCCTTGTCCGACAGAATCGGGTCGCCGGACAGGCCCCAGTCGATGCCAATCGCGGGATCGTCGAAACGCACAGCGCCGTCGCAGTCCGGCGCATAGTAGTCCGAACATTTGTAAACGATTTCGGTGTCGTCGATCAGCGTTGCAAAACCGTGCAGGAAACCGTCGGGGATCAGCAATTGCCTGCCATTCTCAGCGGACAGTTCCACCCCGACCCATTGGCCATAGGTCGGCGATCCCGCGCGGATATCGACCGCAACGTCATAGAGCGCCCCGCGCCCACAGCGCACCAATTTGGCCTGCGCATGGGGCGGAGATTGGAAATGCAGGCCGCGCACGGTGCCGGCGCGGGCAGATACCGAATGGTTGTCCTGCACGAATTCGGTGGTGATCCCGTGTTCGGCCATCCTCGCGCGCGAATAGCTTTCGGAAAAGAAGCCCCGCGCATCGCCGAAACGGGCGGGCGTCAGGATCAGCACACCGGGCAATTTGGGTTTTTCAACCTGCATCAGAACACCGACCTCGCCAGCCAGACCATCAACACACCAACTGCCAAGGCGGCCAGCCCCAGCATCCGCCGGGTTTCGACCGGCAATTCGGCAAGTACGCGCAAGGCGTCCTCGACACGGCCGGGGGCCAGTGCGAACACCAGCCCCTCGACACAAAGCACCAGACCAATGGCCAGGATTATGGCTGTCATTGCGGAGGCGTGTCAGACTTCAGGTAATCGAAGAATTCGCTGTCCGGCGAAATCACCATGGTCGAATTCCCTTCCTTCAGCGATTCCCGATAGGCCGCCAAGGACCGGTAGAATTCAAAGAATTCCTGATCCTGTCCGAAGGCCTCGGCAAAGATGCGGTTCTGT
>JBNKYL010000234.1:0-14393 GCA_050300875.1 Paracoccaceae bacterium | reverse complement strand
CATGTCGCCATTCACGCCCACGATCGCGGCCTTGCCATAGGATACCGCAGGTCCGAGCAGCATCGTCGCCAATTCCGCCGCCATTTCCTCGCCCAGCGCGCCGCCCAACTCGAACAGCTCGCCCAGATCATCCACGAACCGCCCGGCAAAGGGGTTCTTGACCACAACCCATCCCGCAACACGTGTGACCGGATCGCAGGGCTGGCCCACCGCATCGGTCAGGACCGTGTCACGATACAGCCCGCGTTTTCGCACCAGTGTCACTTTTGCCCCCCTCAATTTGCTTCGGTAATCACAAAATCTAGTCGTCATCACCGACCAACGGCGCGTTGTGGCCCGCACCCGTGCGATCAACGTCCAAGTACAGTTGACAGGATCGCAGGCGACCGCAGGCAAATCCCCGCCCACATGAACGCGCCCAGATAGACCCCGAATAGGGTGTGTGAATACAAGGGCATCCCGCCGCGCAGCTGACTTGCGATCGCGCCACCCAGAAGCCCCGTCATCAGGATGCCGCCGATCACGCTGGTGTGCGGGTACAAAACCAGCAGCGTGAAGACCAGTTCCATGACCCCGATCAGGGTCACGTATTTCAACGGAAACTCGATCTTTTCCAGCGGCGCGCGCGCGGCTTCGAGATTCAGCAGCTTCGGCGCGACGGATGCGCCCAGCATGAACAGGGCGAACAATCCCAGCATGACCCAACCTGCGATTTTCACGTGACCCTCCACCAGTTTTCAAACTGGTAGCACCGGCTTGTCTGCGCACCAAATCTTTTTGCGAACCGATGTCGTCCACCCTCAATCAAACTGAACGATCACGCAGTCCCAATCCTCATCGCCGACCACCTGCGTATGATGCCCCGCTCCGTGCGTATCTTCCATCCGCCAGACATCGCCCGGCCCGATATCGCGCGCCTCGCCGTCGCTGGCTGTCACCCGCGCCACCCCGCGCAGGCATACCAATGTCTGGCGCTTGGGTGTCGGATGAATGGGTTCGTTCCACCCCACGCGCAGGCTCAGGAAGCACGTGAAGGTCGCAGGTTCGGGGTCGGATATGTGAATATCCGCCGCCGGTGGCGCGAATGTGCGTTCTTGCAGAACCACATCGACATCGCGCCAATGGCTTTGCCCATCCTCGTCCGCATAGAGCAATTGGTATTGCATCAAATCCACCCCCCGTTAGCGCAACCGCTTGCGCAGGACGCAATGGGCGTCCACAGTCCGATCATGCCCGAATGCGCACAGAAAGCACCAAGAAATGATTTCCGATATCGCCATTTTCGACCTTGCCACCGGCCAGGCTGAAACCCTGCTGAAACTCGACGCCCACGTCGAAGCTCCCAACTGGACGCCGGATGGCGCGGCTCTGATCGTCAACAAGGGCGGGCGGATCTTTCGCGTGGCGCTGGACGCTCCTGAACTGGTCGAGATCGACACGGGCTTCGCCAGCCGCTGCAACAACGATCACGGGCTGTCCCCCGATGGCGCGATGCTGGCGATTTCCGACAGCACCGAGGAGAATGCCAGCACTGTCTACATCCTGCCGGTGATCGGCGGCGCCCCAAAACGCGTGACACCCACGGCCCCCTGCTACTGGCATGGCTGGTCACCCGATGGGGCGCGGCTGGCCTATGTGTCCAAGCGTGGACAGGGGTTTCAGGTCTACACCTGCGAACTGGATGGATCGGACGAAGTGCAGGTGACCCACGATTTCGACCATACGGACGGGCCGGACTACACGCCGGACGGGCAATGGATCTGGTTCAATGGCGAAAAGGCCGGGTCGGTTCAGCTTTGGCGCGTCCATCCCGATGGCACCGGGCTGGAACGGATGACCGATGACGAACGGGTCAACTGGTTTCCGCATCCGTCGCCCGATGGCCAGCACATCGCCTATCTGGCCTATGAACCCGGCACCACCGGGCACCCCGGCGACCGCAACGTGCAACTGCGCCTGATGCCTGCCGGTGGCGGCAGTCCGCGCATCCTGCTGGACATGTTTGGCGGTCAGGGCACGATCAATGTGCCAAGCTGGTCGCCCGACAGCATGCGCTTCGCCTTCGTGCGCTATGAAAAATGAGTTCTGACAAACCGCTGGCCGATCTGCACGTCAATTTCGGCACTCGACCCAAACTGCCGCCCATGCCGCAGGCCACTGACACCCACCGCCGCCACGGTCGCAAGCTGGCGGCGATCCATCGCGCGCATCTGATGGACATGGCGCGCATTTCGCTGGTGCTGGACCGGATCGAGGCAGGCGATGCCCCGCCCGAAGAATTGCAGCGCGTGGTCCTGTCCACCGACATGGCGCAGAATTACCGCGCCTTCGGGTCGCTCTGCGGCCAGGAATGCCGTGTGCTGACCTTTCACCACGATGCGGAAGAACACATGATGTTCCCGCAGCTCGAAGCCGCAGGCATAGATGCGCTGACCGCGGTGGTGGCCCGGCTGCGTCAGGAACACGAGGTCGTGCATGAACTGCTGTTGCGTCTGGAACGCGCGGCCATGACCTTGATGTACGAACCGGGCGAGGCCGAATACGCCGCCGCGCGCGACATTTTTCAGCGACTGGCCGAAGTCGTCAAATCGCATTTCGGCTACGAGGAAACCGAGCTGGAAGAAGCGATCGGCCTATACGTCCGCGATCTTTGAAATGAACAAGGGCAGGACCATCGGCCCTGCCCCCGCTTCCCCGTGAGTGGTCGCTCCCCACAATCGGGTTTTCTTTATGGCCTGTCCTACTGCGGAATACGCAGGACCTGGCCGGGATAGATCTTGTCCGGATCGCTCAGCATCGGCTTGTTGGCCTCGAAGATTTCGGGATAGCGCGCGCCATTGCCCAGCGTCTTGGCGGCAATCGCCCAAAGCGTGTCGCCCTTCTTGACAGTGTGAAACACGGGCTCTTCGGTCATGTCAGCCTCGACCGTGGCGACGCCTTCGACATTGCCGACCGCGACGATCAGCTTTTCGCGATCCTCGGCGCTCAACTTGTCGCCGCCGGTCAGCACAACCTTGTCGCCATCGAGCTTGATTTCGACATCGTCAGCGGCAAGACCCAGTTCCTTCACCTCGTTCTTCAACGCGGCTTCTGACGCTTCCGCTTCGCCGCCGAACAGCGATTTGCCTGCGTCCTTTACAAAACTCCACAGTCCCATGTCATCAACTCCCGTATTGTTGCCCGCAGCATCTACAATGAACCTTGCGTGGTGGTTCAGGGGAAACCATCGCTTCGCTTCCCCGAATATCCGGAGAACCCGGCCAGGAACGTTCCGGCGCAAGGAATACGGTCGTGGCGCGATGGCTCATCTGGATGAGACCAAGCAGATGCGTGCGGGTTGGCGCCATTTATGGACCCGCCGTCCCCTGCCCCTTGAAGGAAACTGTTGACGACAACCGGTCCTCGGTGCGCTGGCTCGGCCTTTCAAAACGATGCTGGCATTGCGCCGAAACCGTTGGGCTGGCCCAACGGCCCGTACGAACCGGATTACCCGTCAGAAATAATTGGGATAATGCGACATCAGCGCGGACATGCCGAATTCGCTGGTGATCGCGTCAGGGCAGCTTTCCAGCTTGTCGCTGATGAAACGCCGCCGCGCCAGATCTGCGTCATTCGATGGCGTCTGGGCGTCATGCTTGCGCCGGGTCTGGGCGGACAGTCTGAACGAAATAATCTGGTGGAAGGCGGTCTGGAACGTGGCGGTCATGTCGGGCAACCTCTTGCTGGGATGAGGTTAGCCTAGGGCCGCGAAGTACAGACTGGTATCCGCTGCAAAGTTGTGCTGTTATTCAAAAATGAATAACAGGTTCCGCAACTGGTCTGACCTGCGTGTGTTCCTGGCCGTCATGCGGCACGGATCGACGCTGGCCGCATCGCGTCATCTGGACATCGCCCAGCCCACCGTCGCCCGCCGCATCGATGCCTTGGAACATGAACTGGGCCTAACCCTGTTCGACCGCGACACGCGCGGCTTTCGACCGACAAGCACCGCCAAATCGCTTTTGCCCATGGCCGAAGCCATGGAAACCGCGGCAGAAGACATCGCCACCCATGCCGCCGACCAAACCCGCCTGCGCCCGATCCGTATCACCGCCTATTCGGCGAATTTTTCACCCCGTATCACGAAGGTCTTCAGCGATTTTTCGGTGGAAAACCCCAACATCCCGCTGGAATTCCTGCCAACGGTAAAAACGCTGGACCTGATGGCAGGCGAGGCCGACATCGCGCTGCGCATCACCCGTTCGCCGCCGCATCCCGACCTGATATGCCGCCACGTCAGCACCGCACGTTCCACGCTATACGGCTCCCGCGATTACGGCGAAAAACACGGCCTCCCCACCTCGCCTGATGACCTGAAAGGCCACCGCTTCGTCACCTTCAAACGCGACGGCGTACCGCCAGCGATTCACGAATGGATCACAGCGCGCGTGTCACGCGATCAGATCACCTCGGTCTTCAGCGAGGTTGAAATGATGGACGCGGCCATAAGATCTGGCCTGGCATTGGGAATATCCAACATGCGCCTTGCCCATGACAATCCCGACCTGATCCCCTGTTTCGATCCGCCGCCAGAATTGGATGCAGAACACATGATCCTGATCAGCCCCGAAGCCTATCGCCGACCCGAAGTCCGCACGTTTCTGAAGTTTTTCGCCCCCCGCTACGCCGCGATCTTCAAGCCCCCCTCCAAATAGGCGCTCGCCCCCGCCTTGCGGCTTGGATATACGAACACGCATGGCACAGATATCTTCTCTCTTCGTCACGCGCCTCTACCGCGCAAGCCTCTCCGAACATGGCCCCGCCATAGACACAGGTGAGCTTGAGGCCACCTGCTACTCCATCGCCGAAGATGACGAGGCTGGCCAGCAATGGTGCGAGGACAACGGCTACCCCGGCTATACGTCCTACGCCTCGCTGACCGACCTGCCCTGGCGCATGCCCGTCTTCGCCGATCTGGTGAAATCGCTCGACGCCCATGTCGCGGCCTTCGCCGAGGACCTGGAATTCGACCTCGGTGACAAGGGTTTGGTGCTCGAAGACCTCTGGATCAACATCCTGCCCGAAGGCGGCACACATTCCAGCCACATCCACCCGCATTCCGTGATCTCCGGCACCACTTATGTCTCCATGCCAGACGGCGCGTCGTCGCTGAAGCTGGAAGACCCCCGTTCCGCTCGCATGATGGCCGCACCCCCGCGCCGCAAGGACGCCCGGGAAGAGCTTAAGACCTTCGTCTACGCCAAACCGGCGGTGGGCGACGTGCTGCTATGGGAAAGCTGGCTGCGCCACGAGGTGCCAATGAACATGGCAGAAGACGAACGCATCAGCGTCAGCTTCAACTACCGCTGGGACTGAAGTGGCCGGTTGCGCCAAGGTCCGCCGTCCTGGATGCCGACACCTCAATCAGGACGCGCCATTCCGCAGTCTCACCACGCGACTATTCGCAAGAAACAGGCATAATGCGAATAGACTTGAGATAGGCCGGCAGAAGCCACCCGGCGCATCGCCCTTCGGTTCGAGACCCGGCCATTGCCGGTACATCAAAGCCACAATGCATTCCGAAAAGGCCACGAATAAGGGCACGTGCGGTTGTCCGGCGGGGGCCAATCAGATAATTTAAGGTGATGATTGCTCATACTTTTTGCCCATGACCTGACCGGCATGGGTGGTCGTCGAAGTTCGTTTCCTAGGGTGGTTCTTTGCCTTCAAAAGGTCTTGGCTGGCTAGCGATATGTTCGATCGCAGTTTTCATCTTCATCCAGGTCAACAATGGCTGGAACCGCTGGGCCGCTGATTTTTCGGCGGTCTACTATGCTGGGCACTTTTTTTCAGAAGGACAGCATGACCAGGTCTATACCGCCGAAGATGAGGTCTTCTGGAGCGACCTCCCGCCGGCTTGGCACGCCGCGCTGGTTGACGACGGACACGTAGACAAGCAGGTCTATCCCTATTTCTACCCACCCTTTGTGGCGATGATCACATCCCCTCTGACCAAGGCAGTCGGCCCACAGGTGGCCATGAATGCACTTCTGCTGATAAACACCGGCCTCCTGATCGCGTCTGCCGTTCTGGCATGGTTCCTGGTGCCTTCCCCGCGCCCTCCCCTCTCGCTCTGGCTTGGCGGATCAATGGTTCTTCTGAGCGTCTCGATGACGTCTATTTTCGCCATTGTTCTGGGTCAGATTCAGATACTCGTCACCTTCCTTTGCCTGTTGTCCTTCGCGCTTTACAAGCGTGGCGCGCCTGTGGCTTCGGGGATGGTACTGGCGCTTGCCGCATTCACCAAGGTCGCGCCAGCAGCCTTCGCGGTGATCTATCTTTGGGATCGGGACAGGCGCGCGCTTTTTGCCTTTGTTGCAGCACTTGTGCTCTACGCGGCCGTATCCTTGGCCGGCGCAGGCATTTCACTGCACAAGACCTATCTGGACCTGCTGGGGCAAATCGACGGCATCGTACACATAACGCCAATCACCTACTCTCTCGAAGGGTTCGTAATATTGGTGAAGCGGATGGTAATTGGGGAAGGCACGCCACTCGCGCTCAACGATAATCTGAATGTCCTCAAGCCCGTCTGGCTTGGCCTGTTCTCAAAAGCCGTTCTGGTCGCAGGCTGTGTTCTGATCTTCCTTCGTACACGCACCCTGCCCGTCGGCGATCGCCTGGTGGTCAGATTGCTTGCCCTCTCGATCCTGGTGCCCCTGTCGCTCCCGATTGGCTGGATCCACTATTTCCTGCTGACAACATGCCTCTTGCCCGCCGTTTTTGTCTATCTGACCAAGGGGCAGGCAATGGCGGCCGTTACTGGGTATGCCGTCCTAAGCAGTACCGATGTTCAGGCAGTCCTGGCCGAACTCGAAGCACCGGTATTCCCGCAACTTGCGTTGGCAGTCCCTCTACTGTTGGCGATCCTTGCTTCCCTGTTGTTCTCATCTCGGCTAGGCAGCCGTCAGGCGAACGCGTAGCGTCGTAGTAGAAGCTCGCCCCAAATGGCGCCCGACACGCAGCGCCAGCATCGACTCGGGATATCGTTTGGACATCCAATGACCACCCTATACATCGACGCCGACGCTTGCCCCGTGAAAACCGAGGCGGAAAAGGTCGCAACCCGCCTGCGAACGCCGATGGTGCTGGTCTGCAATGGCGGCTTACGCCCGCCGCAGAACCCGCTGGTGTCGCTAAAGATCGTCGCCGAGGGTCCGGACGAGGCCGACAAATGGATCGCCGAAAACTGCGGGCGGGGCGATGTGGTCGTGACATCCGACCTGCCGCTGGCCGACCGCTGCATCAAGGCCGGCGCAGCAGTGATCCAGCATAACGGAGAAGCCCTGACCGAAACAAACATCGGCCCACGGTTGGCCACGCGCGACCTGATGGCCGATATCCGCGCGTCCGATCCGTTTCACACCGGCGGCGGACGTGCCTTTTCGAAAGCCGACCGATCAAGATTCATGCAGGCGCTGGACCGCGCGCTGACCACCGCACAAAGGGCGGGTTGAGGCCGATCCTGATCGTTTCAGGACCGCTTCCGCCTCCGTTCGATCAAGGTCAGGTAGATGACCGCCAGATCCAGCGCGCTCAGCAAAACCAGCATCACACCGCCCACCGCGAACCATTCGACCATCTGATAGGCCACGAAGACCGTCAATACAGCCACGGTGGCCGGATTTGCCCAGGCGGACCCGTAGAGCAGTGCCGCCACCACACCCACATGCAGAAAACCGTGCGCTGCGAAATACAGGCGAAAAGCCCCTCCTCCGACTGCGCCACCTTGTCCGCGAGTGCAATAACGCGGCTGGCAGAAAGTCATTTGGGTCTTCGGCAAGCACGGCGCGGACCAGCCATTGAGCAAAGGCCGGCAACCTGTCCATGACGCCAAGATGGATAATCAGCGCGGTCGCAAGCCGGATAACCCCCAGCGACCCTTTCGCCAGTGTCGAAAGGATGAATAGCCGATGTTCCAACCTTGCGCGCGAACCGATCGCGGACATGTATGTCATGCCCAATCACGACAACTTCGCGAACTGCGTTGGTATTCGCGCGCCCGGGTGCCAGCGCGTATCAAGGCTGATTTCCTTCCGCATGGAAGATGGCTCAGGCGAGAAATTGCGCCCCTTGATCAGCGTTTCGGCAACCATTCGCGCATGGCGCGCGCACCGGATGTAGGATCGTCATGCCTGCGCTAATCTTGCAGCATGTCGCCCTTGTTCCAACATCTCGTTTGTATCTTGCTGATCTCAGTTCTTGGCAGCACTGCCGTCACGGCCCAGAACCTTGAGAATTTCGAACGCAAACACAGCGCCTGGATCGAAGACACGCTTTGGCCGCAGGCGCAGACCGCCGGCGTATCTCGCCGCACCTTTGACGCCGTACGCAAGCAGATGGCGGTTGACTGGTCCTTGCCCGGCCTGATCCTGCCCGGCGTGAAGGGCAACGGCCCGGTGGATCAGCACCAATCCGAGTTCCGTGCGCCAGGTGACTACTTTGACAACGGCGCCATGGCCCAATCCGCATCGACCGGCGCCGACATGGCCCGGCGCCACGGCAAGGCACTGAAACGGATCGAACGCCAAACCGGTGTGCCGCACCATATCTTGCTGGCGATCTGGGGGCGCGAAAGCTTGTACGGAACGGCCGCGATCCCGCATGATGCGATCCGCGTTCTTGCCACCCGCGCCTATTTTGATCCGCGCCCGGATTACTTCACCGCTGAACTGATCGCAGCGCTGAAGCTGCTCGACAGCGGTCAGGTTGGCCGGTCACAGATGAAATCCAGTTGGGGCGGTGCGCTCGGCCAGCCACAGTTCATGCCCACATCGGCCCTGCGCTACGCGCGTGACGGAGACGGCGACGGAGATGCCGATATCTTTTCTTCTTCCGCCGACGTGCTTGCCTCGATCGCCGCCTATCTGGCGGGCCATGGATGGGTCGCCGGGCGTGACTGGGGGTTCGAAGTGACCCTGCCCGCCACCCTGTCTTGCACGCTCGAAGGCCAGGCCCGCACGATCGCCGAATGGGAAAGAATGGGCGTGACCCGTGTCAGCGGTCGGCCCTTCCCGGCACATGAATACGCCGGCATCGGGTATCTGGTGCAACCTGCCGGACGCTTTGGACCGGCTTTTATCGTCACACCGAATTTCAACGTGTTGAAGGACTACAACAACTCTGACCTCTATGCGCTGTATGTTGGCAATCTCGCCGACCGGATCGGTTTCGGCGCGGGTGCGTTTCGCACCAACTGGGACAGGCTGGATCACCTGAACCGCCGACAGGTCGCCCGTATGCAAAGAGCGCTTGCAGATGACGGGCATGATGTAGGCGGGGTCGATGGACTGGCAGGGTCGAAGACCCGCCGTGCCATCGGGCTATGGCAGGAAGCCCGTGGCCAGCCCGCCACCTGTTTTCCGACCATGGCAGCGGCGCGTGCACTGACACGGGGCTGACCGGCCCGAAACCCAATCTCAACCACTTTGTCCGATACTGCCGCCAGTTCGGCGCAGAAGGTGCATGACAGATGATTGGTATTCGCAGCCTGGCGGTCGCAGCGGCAGTTGTCGGCCATTCCGGTATTGCTCTGTCGGAACCCGTCTCGCTGATGCGACCATCCCTGTTTCAGGCTCACAGTCAATCGCTGATCCGCCAACCTGAAACGGCGCTGATCTCGGCCTCGCCCTTTGTCGAGGCGCCCAAGGCAAACAGCAGCCTGTTCATGGGCACGACAGGGCAAAGCCTCTTTGCCCCGCTGCCGCCGCACGACAAAAGGCCCAGCACCGGGACAACCCAGATCCGGCACTTGCGCGATCTGATCGCCCATGCCGAAGCCGGGCCGATGGGATATGACGCGGTCCAGCACGGCGCCAAGATCGGGCCGCCGCGCCCACCTACGGCACTGACCGTGCAGGACGTGTTCGCCTGGATCGACGCCACACCCGGCCAACCTCATGCCATTGGCCGCTATCAGGTCATTCCGGCGACCTTGCGGCGGCTGGTGGCCGTGCTGGATATTGCGCCGTCGGAGCGCTTTAGCCCGGAGCTGCAGGACTTGATGGCGGACCAGCTGCTGCAGGAGGCCGGGCTTGACGCCTTCCTGACTGGGGAACTGCCGCGCCGGTCGTTCCAAAACAACTTGGCCAAGATCTGGGCAGGCCTGCCGACGAGTAACGGCAAATCCCACTATCATGGCTATGCTGGCAACAAGGCCACCCTGACACGCGCCGAATTCGACCTGCATTTTTCGCGCATTTTCCCCAGCTGACCGGGACGACGCGCGGCGAAGCCGCTCCCCCCTGATCCGCTCGGATACTTGTGAGATGGGGAATGGATCAGCGTTCCAGCGCGCCCTTGCCCGCCAGGATCTTGTCGCGAAACTTTTCGATCCGGGCAAAGCGGGTTTCAGACTTCTTGGCCTGGTTGAGGGCGAACATATAAGATTTCTGCCGCCCCGGTGTCAGGTTGTGAAACGCCTCGGCCAGTTCGGCGTCGGCGTCGAGCACTTCGAAAAGTTCGTCTGGCATGTCGATCTGGCGTTCCACCTTCGGCGGACTGGTCCCAGCTTCGGCATGGTCCATCAGTTGGCGAAGATAGGCGCGGATCACAGGCTCCTTTGCGCCCACCTGTTCACTGGCATAGAAATACATCACCGAAGGCGTCGCCGAATTCGGCCCATTGGGGCGCAATGCGCCTTCGGTATCGTTCAACAACCCGGCATTCATGAAACTGAGTCGAAAATCGCCTCGAAACGCGCCGAACAGCGCAATGTTGCGCCCTGCATGCATATAGGTCGGATGCGCCCATTTGACGTGTTCGCTCAGCCCCATATCCAGGCAGATGGTTCGCAGTGCGTTCAACCCGTCGATGCACCAGCGTGTCGAACAATCCGGCGTCGCGAACCGGTCGCAGCGCCCGCAGCCCTTGGTGAAGAAATCGTCTGCATCCGTGATCATCGCCATGGCCCGTATCCTGCGTGATCCATTGACCGACCGCAATGGACTTCGGCGCGAACCCATGTCAACCAAAGCTACGATCCACGGCGCGAAAGGGTCCGGCGCCGACAACCCTTCATATGTTCTGCCGCAGGATCTGTTCCAGCAAATCAACACTTGCTGCCCGGCTGGTGGCCGAACCTGGTACGGTGCTTGCGGGCGAGAACGCCTGGCTCAACACGCCCCGCCAGCGCTTTCCGATTGACCGTTGTCCGATCTGCATTGAACCTTGGCCCAGACAAGGGAGCACGGCAGATGATTGAAACCTATCGCGGCCTGGTCCGGCCGCACCAGTTGGACCATATGGGCCATATGAACGTGCAATGGTACACCGCCATGTTCGACGAAGCGACCTGGCACCTGTTTTCGCGCCTTGGCCTGACCAATGCCTATATCAGCAGCGAAAACCGGGGCATGGCCGCGCTGGAACAGCACACGGCCTACAAGGCCGAGCTGATGGCCGGCAATCTGGTGGTCTGTCGGTCGCGCGGTCTGGCGCTGACCAACAGGACCATCCGCTTTGAACATCACATGTTCAATGCCGAGACCGAAACGCTCGTCGCGACCACTGAACTGGTCGCCACGCACCTGGACCGCGCGCTCCGTAAATCCTGCCCGCTTCCGGTCTTCGTCGCGGAAGCCTTTGCCAGTCTGGGTTGGTAGGCCAACCGCGGTCCGATCGTTCAGCCCGGCCCCGGCCTTCCAGGCTGTGCCGAGCGGGCAAGACAGCCGCAGACCCCGGAAAGCCGTACCCAGGCGCATTTCACACCGCGCGACCACGCAAACCCGACGCGCAACGCAACCTGCCCATGCAAAACCCCCGCGCGAGCAATCGCACGGGGGTTTCGATGTCGTGGGGCGCGTGCTTGGCACGCACCGTCCTTACCAGTCTTCGCGGACCACGGTGCGGGTCTTGATCGGCAGCTTCATCGCGGCCAGGCGCAGGGCCTCGCGGGCGATGTCTTCGGCGACGCCGTCGATCTCGAACATCACGCGGCCGGGCTTGACCTTGCAGGCCCAGTAATCGACCGAACCCTTACCTTTACCCATACGAACTTCGACGGGCTTCGAGGTAACAGGCGTATCGGGGAAGATACGGATCCAGACGCGACCCTGACGCTTCATGTGACGCGTCATGGCCCGGCGGGCGGCTTCGATCTGGCGCGCGGTGACGCGTTCCGGTTCGACCGCTTTCAGCCCATAGGTGCCAAAGTTCAGGTCAGACCCGCCCTTGGCTTCGCCGCGAATGCGGCCCTTGTGCATCTTGCGGAATTTCGTGCGCTTTGGTTGCAGCATCTCATATCCTCCTTAGCGGCGGCCGCCGCCGGCACCACGTGGGGCCGGGCCGTCCTGCAGCTCTTGCTGGCGGCGATCACGGGCCGACGGATCATGTTCCATGATCTCGCCTTTGAAGACCCAGACCTTGATGCCGATGATGCCATAGGCCGTCGTGGCTTCGGCCAGTGCATAGTCGATATCGGCACGCAGCGTATGCAGCGGCACACGACCTTCGCGGTACCATTCGGTCCGTGCGATTTCCGCGCCACCCAGACGCCCGGCAACATTCACACGAATGCCCAGGGCGCCCATGCGCATGGCGTTCTGCACCGCGCGCTTCATGGCACGACGGAAAGACACCCGGCGTTCCAGCTGCTGAGCAATGCTTTCGGCAACCAGCTGCGCGTCCAGTTCCGGTTTGCGGACCTCGACGATGTTCAGGTGCAGCTCGCTCGCGGTCATGTTCGCCAGCTTCTTGCGCAGGGTTTCGATATCGGCGCCTTTCTTGCCGATGATGACACCCGGGCGCGCTGTGTGGATGGTCACACGGCACTTGCGGTGCGGCCGTTCGATGATGACCTTGGACACGCCGGCCTGCTTGCACTCTTCCTTGATGAAATCGCGCATTTTCAGGTCTTCCAGCAGCAGATCACCATAGTCCTTGGTGTCGGCATACCAGCGGCTGTCCCAGGTGCGGTTCACCTGAAGGCGCATGCCAATCGGATTAACCTTCTGTCCCATTAGGCTTGCTCCTCTACCTGGCGGACCTTGATGGTCAGCTCGCTGAACGGCTTCATGATGCGGCCAAACCGGCCACGTGCCCGCGGACGGCCACGCTTCATCACCAGGTTCTTGCCGACCCAGGCTTCCGCGACGATCAGCTCATCGACATCCAGGTTGTGGTTGTTTTCGGCATTGGCGATTGCGGACTGAAGGCATTTCTTCACGTCCTGCGCGATCCGCTTCTTGCTGAAGGTCAGGTCCGTCAGGGCCTTGTCGACCTTCTTGCCACGGATCATCGCGGCCACCAGGTTCAGCTTCTGCGGGGACGTGCGCAGCATGCGCGTCTTCGCCATCGCTTCGTTATCCGCCACGCGGCGGGGATTCTTATCCTTGCCCATGGCTTACTTCCTCTTCGCTTTCTTGTCGGCGGCATGGCCGTAATAGGTCCGCGTCGGGCTGTATTCCCCGAACTTCTGGCCGATCATGTCTTCGGTCACGTTCACCGGGATATGCTTCTTCCCGTTGTAGACGCCGAATGTCAGACCCACGAATTGCGGCAGGATCGTCGAACGGCGCGACCAGATCTTGATCACTTCATTGCGGCCGCTTTCGCGGGCCTTGTCAGCCTTCTTGAGGACGTAAGAGTCGACAAAAGGCCCTTTCCATACAGAACGAGACATCTATCAGCGCCCCTTCTTCTTGGCGTGCCGGCTGCGGATGATCAGCTTGGACGACGCTTTTTTCTTGTTCCGGGTCTTGGCACCCTTGGTCGGCTTGCCCCACGGGGTCACCGGGTGACGACCACCAGAGGTCCGGCCTTCACCACCACCATGGGGGTGGTCGATCGGGTTCATTACGACACCGCGCACAGACGGGCGAATGCCCTTGTGGCGGTTGCGGCCCGCTTTACCGATATTCTGGTTGGAATTGTCCGGGTTCGACACGGCACCGATGGTGGCCATGCATTCCTGACGCACCAGCCGCAATTCGCCCGAGCTCAGGCGGATCTGCGCATAGCCACCGTCACGGCCGACAAACTGGGCATAGGTGCCTGCGGCGCGTGCGATCTGGCCACCCTTGCCGGGCTTCAGTTCGATATTGTGGACGATGGTACCGATCGGCATGCCCGAAAACGGCATTGCGTTGCCCGGCTTGATGTCGGCTTTCGCGCTTGCGATCACGCTGTCACCAACCGCCAGACGCTGCGGGGCCAGGATATAGGCCTGCTCGCCATCGTCATATTTCACCAGCGCGATGAACGCGGTGCGGTTGGGGTCATATTCGATCCGTTCCACGGATGCCGGGATGTCGAACTTCGAACGCTTGAAGTCCACGATGCGATAGAGCCGTTTCGCTCCGCCGCCCTTGCGACGCATCGTGATCCGTCCGGTGTTGTTCCGGCCACCGTTCTTG
>JBNKYL010000233.1:0-3130 GCA_050300875.1 Paracoccaceae bacterium | reverse complement strand
GGCACGTATCGTTCTGGCCGGTGACCGGGATGCGCGCGCCGCATCACTGGTTGCGGTCGATGCCGATGACATCATCGTGGGGGCCACCCGCGAAGCGCGCCGCGCGCTGGATCTGGAACGTGAAGGTCCGATCAAACCGCGACCAGTGCGTGACGTATTGGGCGGTGCCGATGGCCCGGCGGGGCTGCAACAAGCCGAACGCGCGGCCGTCAAGCGCGCCTTGGCACGGGCCGATGGCAATGTCACGGCGGCAGCGGCCAAGCTGGGCATTGGCCGAGCGACGCTGTATCGGCGCATGAAACGGCTGGGCATCGCCGAAGAGCGTTCAAAACTGTCTCAGGACTGAGACAACCGGACCTCGCCCGCCCTGCCGGGGGGACTGACCGGGCATCCCGAACCGATCATCCTGCAACCACCCGCCGCATGGTGCGGCGCGTGATTGGAGGAGATCACCATGAATGCAATGTCCGAGGTTTCCGGCGATATGATTTCGCCGTTCAAGTCGCGTTATGACAATTTCATAGGCGGCAAATTCGTCCCGCCCGTCGGCGGCAAATATTTCGACAACATTACTCCCATCACCGGCGAGGTCGTGTGCGAGGTTGCCCGGTCTGATGCGGCCGATGTCGAGCTGGCGTTGGATGCGGCCCATGCGGCCAAGGAGGCCTGGGGCCAGACCTCTGCCGCTGAACGGTCCAACATCCTTTTGAAGATCGCCGATGTGATCGACCATAACCTGGGCCTGATTGCACGGGCAGAAACGTGGGATAACGGTAAGCCGATCCGCGAAACGATGGCGGCAGACATTCCGCTGTCGGCCGATCATTTCCGCTATTTCGCCGGTGTGCTGCGTGGCCAGGAAGGCACAATGAGCCAGATCGATAATGACACGGTGGCTTATCACTTCCACGAGCCATTGGGCGTAGTGGGGCAGATCATCCCGTGGAACTTCTCGGTGCTGATGGCAGCGTGGAAATTGGCGCCGGCGCTGGCTGCAGGCAATTGCATCGTATTGAAACCTGCCGAACAGACCCCGGCGGCGATCATGGTGCTGGCCGAACTGATCGCCGACCTGTTGCCACCCGGTGTCCTGAACATCGTCAACGGCATGGGTCCCGATGTGGGCGGCCCGCTGGCCACAAGCCCGCGTATCGCCAAGATCGCCTTCACCGGCTCGACAGAAACGGGGCGGATCATCATGAAGGCCGCCACCGAAAATCTGATCCCTGTGACGCTGGAACTGGGGGGCAAATCGCCCAACATCTTCTTTTCCGATGTCATGGCCAAAGATGACGAGTTTCTGGACAAGGCCATCGAAGGTTTCGTGCTGTTTGCCTTTAACCAGGGCGAGGTCTGCACCTGCCCCAGCCGCGCGCTGATCCAGGAAGACATTTACGAAGCCTTCATCGAACGTGCCATCGAACGTGTGAAGGCGATCAAGCAGGGCGATCCTCGTCTGGGCGACACGATGGTGGGTGCCCAGGCCAGCCAGGAACAGCAGGACAAGATCATGTCCTACTTGCAGATCGGCGTAGAAGAAGGGGCCGAAGTTCTAGTCGGCGGCGATGCGGCACGGTTCAACGGGGATATCGCGGGTGGCTTCTATATCCAGCCGACGATCCTGAAGGGTCACAACAAGATGCGCGTCTTCCAGGAAGAAATTTTTGGCCCGGTCGTGTCTGTCACTACCTTCAAGGACGAAGCCGAAGCTTTGGCGATCGCCAATGACACCATGTACGGGCTGGGCGCGGGCGTTTGGTCGCGTGACGCCAATACCTGTTATCGCTTTGGCCGCGCTATTGAGGCGGGCCGTGTCTGGGTGAACAACTACCACGCCTATCCGGCCCATGCGGCTTTTGGCGGGTACAAGCAATCGGGCATCGGCCGCGAAACCCACAAGATGATGCTGGACCATTACCAGCAAACCAAGAACATGCTGGTCAGCTACAACCCGAACAAGCTGGGTTTCTTCTGATCCTCCCGCCTGCGCCAGCCTTGGTGTCGGTCAACAAGTGGCGGGTTCCTTCGCGGGTCCCGCCTTTTGATTTGCCGTGAAAAGAAAACGGGGCCCGCGATGGGGCCCCGTGAAACGTTCATCCCGAATGGGATTGTTATTCGGATGTTTCCTCGTCGGCGACAGTCGGCACTTCGACGCTGCCTTCTTCGCCACCTTCTTCTTCGTCATCCGCCTTCAGACCGGTCGGCGCGCCGATGGATGCGATGATGAAGTTCCGGTCGATGGTCGGCTTGGCACCGGCGGGCAGGGCGACATCCTGGATATGGATGGCGTCGCCGATATTCAGGCCCGACAGATCGGCCACGACCTTTTCCGGAATCTCACCGGCGGTCACGACCAGTTCGACCTCGGGGCGGACAACCGCCAGGGCACCACCTTTGCGCAGACCCGGGCAGTTTTCCTCGCCTATGAATTCGACGGGAATGAACAGCGCGATCTTGGTGGTCCGGCGCAGGCGCATCAGGTCGAAATGGCGCGGCAGGTCCTTGACGACATCGCGCTGCACATCGCGGCAGATCACGCGCACATCGTCGTGGCCTTCAACCTTCAGGTTGAACAGCGTCGACTTGAACCGCCCGGCTTTCAGGCGCTTGAGCAGGTCGTTGAAGGGGATGTTGATCGGTAGCGGATCGGTGTCGCCACCGAATACGATGCCAGGTACGTTGCCCTCGCGGCGGGCTTGACGAGCGGACCCCTTTCCTGTCCCCGTCCGTACCGTGGCGTGAAGATCTGGGATCTCACCAGCCATGGTCTTTCTCCTATTAGACGACGGGCTCCTCCAAGGGTGTAGTTCCCGCCTATGAAGGCCCGGCGTATAGGCGAGAATGTTTCAGTTGGAAAGAGCTTTTGACGTGCGCGCAGCCCGAAACTGTGGAAACTGCGCTGAAAGACAAGTGGGGCGGGGCAGATGAGCCTGATCAGGGACACGAAACTGGCGCGCGCGCCAATGGCGGCGTTGGCCGCTGTGGGCGTGTTCTGGGGGGGATTCGCCGGGTTGATGCCGGATATCAAGGCGATCGCCGGTGTCAGCGACGGGCAGTTCGGCATGGCGATGATGCTGTCGGCGTTGGGCAGCCTGATTTCCATGTTCCTGTCGCCACGCTACGTGCGGGC
>JBNKYL010000232.1:0-8911 GCA_050300875.1 Paracoccaceae bacterium | reverse complement strand
CCGGTGAACCTGTCGGGCGGACTGAAGGCCAAGGGCCATCCGGTCGGTGCCACGGGTGTGTCGATGCATGTGATGGTCAGCCGTCAGGTGACCGGGCAGGCGGGCGACATGCAGAAGCAAGGCGCCAATATGGGGCTGGTCTTTAACATGGGCGGGTCGGGGGTGGCCAATTACGCCTCCGTGCTGGAAGGCGTGAAGGGCTGATGAACCTCGCGCTTTGGCTTCAACGCACGGCGGCGGTGCGGGGCGACAAGGTCGCGATCTATCTGGGCAAAGAGCCCGTCGCCACCTATGGCGCGTTTGCCGAACAGGCGTCGCGGGTGGCGGGGTCGCTGGCGGCGCGCGGGATCGGGCCGGGCGACCGGGTGGCGATGTTCATGAAGAACAGGGCGGATTATCTGCCGGTCTTCTATGGCATCCTTTGGTCGGGCGCGGCGGTGATCCCGATCAACGCCAAGCTGCATGCGCGCGAGGCGGAATGGATTAGCGAAAATGCCGGAGCGGCTTTGGTGCTGGCCTCGGCTGAGTTGGCTGGTGACATGGAACCGGCTGCGCCAATGCTGGTGACCGATACCGCGGACCATGACGCCCTGTTCGCGGGTGAACCGATGGACAACCCCGCCGAACGCAGGCCGGATGATCTGGCGTGGTTGTTCTATACTTCTGGCACCACAGGGCGGCCCAAGGGAGTGATGATCACCCACGGGATTCTGCGGGCGATGACGCTGAGTTATTTTGCCGATGTGGACGAGGTATTCGAGGATGATTTCATCGTCTATGCCGCGCCGATGTCCCATGCGGCGGGGATCTACAATTTCCAGCATGTGCTGAAAGGTGCGGGCCACGTGGTGGCGGCATCGGGCGGGTTCGAACCGGCGGAAATCTTCGATCTGGCGCGCCATTTCGGTCAGTGCCACCTGTTTGCCGCGCCAACCATGGTGCACAGGCTGACCGCCGAGGCAAAGGCGCGGGGTGAAACCGGCAAAGGGCTGCGCACTGTCGCCTATGCGGGCGGGCCAATGTATCTGGCCGATATCGTCGAGGCGGTGGACCAGTTCGGGCCGATATTCGTGCAGGTTTACGGGCAGGGGGAATGCCCGATGGCGATTACGGCGTTGCCGCGCGGCGATGTGGCGGATCGGACCCATCCGCGGTGGCGCGAAAGGCTTGCGTCCGTGGGCCGCGCGCAATCGGTGGTCGAGGTGAAGATCGGCAATGAGGCGGGTCACGAATTGCCATTGGGCGAAACCGGCGAGATCATGGTGCGCGGGGCGTGCGTGATGCCAGGATACTGGCAGAACCCTGAGGCCACGGCCAAGACCATTCTGAACGGCTGGCTGATGACCGGTGATATGGGGCGCATGGACGAAGACGGCTATGTCACCATGGTTGACCGGTCCAAGGACCTGATCATTTCGGGCGGCACGAATATCTATCCGCGCGAGGTCGAAGAGGCCTTGCTGACGCACGAAGCCGTGGCCGAGGTCTCGGTGGTGGGCGAACCGGACCCTGATTGGGGCGAGAATGTCGTGGCTTTCGTCGTTCGCGGGGGGCAAGTGGACGAGGCGGCGCTGGATGCGCATTGCCTGAGCCAGATCGCGCGGTTTAAGCGGCCCAAGCGGTACATCTGGATCGAGGCGCTGCCCAAGAACAATTACGGCAAGGTGCTGAAGACCGAATTGCGCGAGATGCTGACCCGCGATTGACGGGGGCAGGGTGCGGGGTATCCTGCGCGTGAACTCAAGTCGGCAGGCAGTGAGTCTAATCGGTGTGTGCCACGGTTGACCCGGATTGAGGGAGGTGGCCCGTGGGCGAAGAACCGATGCGGCGCGGAAGGCGCAAGCGTGATCAGGACAGTTCAGGCGACGTGAAGCCGGGGGCGTTCAACCCGGCTAATGGTGTGGCTCGGCGCGGTGTGCCGTTGCTGACTGCGGGCGAAGTGCAGGTGGTTCGGCGTAGGGCGCTGGATCTGCTGGCCGACTATGGAGTTGTGGTGATCCATCCCGTGGCGCAGGAGGCGATGCGCAAGGCCGGGGCGCAGCCGGGCGCGGGGGCAGACCGGTACAGGTTGCCGCGCGAATTGGTCGAGGAAGCGGTGGCCGCTTTGCCGAAATCCGTTACGCTCTGCGGCAAGCGTCCACGCTTGGACATGACCTTGCCACGCGCCGATGGCGGGTTCGTGATGCGCACCGGAACGGGAGCGCACGGCTATGTGGATCCGCGGGATGCATCCTATCGCAAGACCGACCTGAAAGCGGTGCGAGAGATGGCTGCCGTGGGATCGGCACTGGATCAGTTAGGGTTTGTCGCCCATCCGTTCGTGCATGGCGTGCCCGAGGTGACGGCGGATCTGCATTCATTCGCCACGATGGTCAGCCACACGGACAAGCATTGCTGGATACAGCCTTATGCCAAGGAAAATGTCGATTACCTGATGCGGATTGCCGCCGTGGCGGCGGGGGGCGAGGATGCGCTGAAGAAGCGGCCCATTGCCAGCATGATCACCTGTTCCTTTTCGCCGTTGGAATTCAAATACATGGATACCGAGGCGATCATTCAGGCGGGCAGGGTAAACATGCCTTTGCATGCCTGTTCACTGCCTTCGGCGGGCGGGTCGGCGCCGTTGACACAGGCCGGGTCGGTTCTGATGGCGGTGGCAGAAATTCTGGGCATGGGGGTGCTGGCGCATTTGCTGGCGCCCGGCACGCCGGTGATCGCGACGCCGCTGATGTTCACGCTGGATATGCGGACGGGATCGGCGCTGCAATCCGCGCCGGAATCGATCCGGGCGGCGGCGATGGCCATTCAGGTGATGAAGGAGGCGTTCGGCCTGCCTGCCCACACCTATGGCGCGGGGTCGGATACGCCGGATGTGGATCACCAGTCGATGGCTGAACGGTCGCTGATCGGGGCACAGGTGTTGCATGCGGGCGCGGATATTCTGGGCGGGGTCGGGCAGTTGGAATGCGCGACGGTGTTCAGCCCGGTTCAGGCGGTTCTGGACAACGAGGTCGGTACGATGTTGCGCGGCATGATCGCGCCCGTGGACCTGAGCGACGCGGCGATGAATTGGGACGAGGTGAACGGCATCCGCGTGGGCGGACATTTCCTGGACAGCGCGCAAACGCTGGAGATGTGCCGGTCGCAATACCAGCCGGAGGTTTTTCTGCGGCAGGGGCGGGATGATTACGAGAAATCCGGGCGGCGGACGGCATTCGATGTGGCGCGGGAATTTGCGTTGGAAGCGATCAAGAAGGCCCCGGAGGAGGGCGTGCTGGACGAGGACCAGCGTCGGGAGATCGCCGGGATCGTCGCAGCGGGGGATGACCATATCGTTGCGCTGAATGCTGCACCTGGGGCCGTCGGGGTCATCTGATCGGCAGAAATCCGGTGAGTGGGAATTTCGCGCGATATTCCCCCTGTGGCGCCCATGCAGCCGTGGCATGGTCCCGCAACAGGATTCAGGGAGCTTGAAATCATGAGTTTGGTAAAGACATTGGCCAAGGTGGCCATCGGCGTGGCGATTGCCAAAGGGGCCACGTCGATGATGAAGAACGCCAAGGCGGCGCAGCCGGGAAGTGCCGGCGACGGCGGACGCTATGGCGGCGAATACTCGCGCGATCGCGCGGCGCCGGGCGGCACGGGTCTGGATGACCTGCTGGGCGGTGTGCTTGGCGGCAAGACCGGTGGCAGCCTGGGCCAGACCGGTGGGCTGGGCGGCATGCTGGAAGGCTTGCAGCAGAACAACCCCGATACGGTCGATGGCGGGTTAGATGACCTGTTCGACAAGATGGTTGGCGAAGGTGAGCCGTTGGGTCGGGCCGGTGGCACGTCCAGCGGTGGCGGGTTGGCCGATATTCTGGGCCAGTTGGCCGGCGGCAGCGGATCGTCGGGTGGCATGGGCGGTTTGGGCGACCTTCTGGGTGGTCTGGCCGGTGCGGCCGCGGGCGGGCGGTCTGGCGGGTTTGGCGACATGCTGAACGATGCGCTGGCGCAGCGCGAGCCCAAGGCGCAGCCGACCGCGCAGCAGGATGCCGCAGCGGCGCTGATGATCCGGGCGATGATCCAGGCGGCGCGGTCGGACGGGTCGCTGGATGGCGACGAACGCAAGTCGCTGACCGACCAGCTGGGCGACATGTCGCGGGCGGAGCGTGACTATGTCGATCATCTGCTACGGGCACCGGTCGATGCCGAAGGGCTGGCACGCGATGTGCCGCGCGGATTGGAACAGCAGGTTTATGCGGTGTCGGTCATGGCGATTGATCTGGATAATCGCAACGAGGCGCAATACCTCGACAAGCTGGCGCGCGGCATGGGGCTGGGCCAGTCGAAGGTCAACAGCATTCACGACCAGTTGGGCGAACCGCGGCTTTATCGCTAGTCCACCGGGCCCGAAATGTCGCCCGGCGCAATGAACCGATTGCGCCGGGCCTTCCACCTTGTCACCAATGGATTGGGACAAGGCTGGGCATGGCATCAGCAGACAAAGCATTGGACGCCTATCTTGTGGCGGCAATCCGCACGGGCGACGCCCGGGCGGCGGGGATGCTGGTGCGGCACCGGTCGCCCCGGCTGATCGCCCATGCGCGACGGTTGCTGGGCGATGCCGATGCGGCGCAGGACATGGTGCAGGAGGCCTGGTTGGAAATCCTGCGGGGCCTGGGGGGGCTGCGCGACGGCGCGGCGTTCCTGCCTTGGGCATTGCGGATCGTCAGCCGTCGGGTGGCGCGCGAGATTGCGCGGCGGCAGAAACATCGCCGGATCGCAGACGAATTGGCGGCATTGCCCGATGAACCGATTGGTGATGAATCGGCACTTTCCCTTGACGCGGGCAAGGTGGTGGAGGCGTTGAAACGCCTGTCGCCCGAACAATCCGCGATGGTGGCATTGTTCTACCTAGAAGAACTGAGCGTTGCGGAAGTGGCCGAAGCGCTGGATGTGCCTGTGGGCACGGTGAAGACACGATTGATGCATGCGCGCGCAAAATTGCGGGCGCATCTGGAAGGAGGCGAAAATGACACGGTTGGATGATTTGATCCGTGATGCGCTGGAAGGCGAAGATCAGGTCATACTGGATGAAACGCGGGAACTGGGTTGGTTCGAACTGGGACTGGCGCAGTTTCGAGGCAAACTGGGCTGGGTGACGTGGGTGCTGATGATCGTACAGTCAACACTGTTCATCATCGGTGTCTGGTGTGCGGTGCGGTTCTTTCAGGCGACCGAGGTGTTGCCAGCGCTGAAATGGGGGCTGTCCGGGGCGGTGTTGTGGATCACCGCGACCAGCCTGAAGCTGTCGCTGATGCCGCAATTGCAGGCCGACCGAGTGATCCGGGAACTGAAGCGGTTGCAGCTGATGCTGGCCGCGCGGGAGAAATAGTGTTTTATTTCAACCGGTCGCCCGGTGCCGTTAAGGTTCAGTCGTTGCCCCGATAAGGTTCGACATATTGCAGGGCCATGTCCCAGGGGAAGAAAATCCACGTGTCCTGACTGACCCCGGTGATGAAGGTGTCGACCATCGGTTCGCCCTTGGGTTTGGCGTAGACGGTGGCTACATGGGCCTTGGGGAACATCGACCGCACCAGTTCCAGTGTCTTGCCGCTGTCGACGAGGTCATCGACGATCAGGATGCCTTCGCCATCGCCGACCAGCGCCGGGTCTGGGGATTTCAACACCTCGGCTTCACGCCGCAGGTCGGCCTTGCCGCCGCCGGAATGGTAGCTTTTGACGCTGATCGTATCGACGGTGCGGATGTCCAATTCGCGCGCCACGATCATCGCGGGGGCCATACCGCCGCGCGTGATGGCAACCACGGCCTTCCACGCGCCATTGTCCGGCCCGCGCCCGTCCAGCCGCCAGGCCAGCGCGCGGGCGTCGCGGTGCAACTGGTCCCAACTGACGTGAAACCCCTTTTCGTGTGGCAGCCTGTCAACCATTGCCGTTCCCCTTACGCCTTGGTGATATCTGGTGCGTCCACGGCCTTCATGCCGATGGCGTGATAGCCCGCGTCGACATGCAGAACCTCGCCCGTGACGCCGGAGCCGAGATCGGACAGCAGGTAAAGGGCCGACCTGCCGACATCGTCGATGGTCACGTTGCGCCGAAGTGGCGAGTTATATTCGTTCCACTTCATGATGTAGCGGAAATCGCCGATGCCGCTGGCCGCAAGTGTCTTTATCGGGCCCGCGCTGATTGCGTTGCAGCGGATCCCGTCCTTGCCCAGGTCTTCGGCGATGTAGCGCACCGAGGCTTCGAGGGCCGCCTTGGCCACGCCCATGACGTTGTAATGCGGCATGACCTTTTCGGCGCCGTAATAGGTGAGCGTCAGCAGCGAACCGCCCGGGTTCATCATCGCGGCAGCGCGTTGCGCGACGGCGGTGAAGGAATAGACGGAGATGTCCATCGACATGGCGAAATTGTCGCGGGTGGTGTCAACATAGCGACCGCGAAGCTGGTTTTTGTCTGAAAAGCCAATGGCATGTACGAGGAAGTCAATCTTGCCCCAGCGGTCCGCCATGGCGGCGAACAGGGCGTCGGTCGATGCTTCGTCGGTCACGTCGCATTCGACCACGAAATCGGAGCCGACTTCGGCCGCCAATGGGTCGACGCGCTTTTTCAGTTGTTCGCCCTGGTAGGAGAACGCCATTTCTGCGCCGGCGTCACCCAAGGCTTTGGCGATCCCCCAGGCGATGGATTTGTCATTGGCGAGCCCCATGATCAGGCCGCGTTTTCCCTGCATAATATTGGATGTCATGAACAAACATCTCCCTGCTGTCCCCGTGCAGGCGGTTTAGGTCAATCGCGGCAGTGCTTCAAGCGAAACGGCGTGGACAAGACTGCGGGCGCGGTCCAGTCTGCGCGTAACACGACAGAATTGCAGGGGGACCCATGTCGGACCGGAGCGGTATTTTTGCGGGCGATGATCCGTTGAAGCTGGTGCAGGCGTGGCTGACCGAGGCTGAAGCCGGCGAGATGTCGGATGCCAATGCGATGGTCCTGTCGACCGTGGATGCCGACGGGATGCCGGATTCGCGCGTCGTACTTTTGAAAGAAGTCGAGCCGGATGCGTTGGTGTTCTACACGAATTACGAAAGCCGAAAGGGCGGACAGTTGGCGGCGCATCCGATGGCGGCGGTGAATTTTCACTGGAAAAGCCTTCAAAGGCAGATCCGCGTACGGGGACGTATCGAACGAGTTTCTGCCGATCAGTCAGACACTTATTACGCATCGCGCCCGCTGGGCAGCAGGATCGGGGCATGGGTGTCGAAACAGTCGCAACCCCTGGCGTCAAAGGCGTCTTTCATGGCGCAGGTGGCGGCGGCTGGGGTAAAGCATGGGACCCACCCTGACAGGCCGCCGCACTGGGGTGGCTTTCGACTGATCCCGATTGAATTCGAGTTCTGGGCCGCAGCCGAATTTCGCCTGCATGACAGGTTCAGGTGGACACCCAAGATGGATGGCGCGGGATGGGACGTGCAACGCCTGTTTCCGTGAGGTCAATCTATGGTTGCACCAAAATATTGAGACAAAAGCAAAAAATGGGTTGAGTCGCGGGATGGATTGCCCCAAAGCTAAGGCGGGGAATGGAGTGCAGACGGCGGCTGCTAATGGAACAGCGTACGGACGGACGTACGGTCCGTGGAAGCGTAAAATGGTTTGACCCTGGAAAAGGGTTTGGCTTCGTATTGTCCGATGAGGGCGGTCCGGATATCTTGCTGCATGCAAATGTGCTGCGGAACTTCGGTCAGAGTTCGGTCGCCGATGGCGCCCGGATCGAGATCGTGATTCAGGAAACGGCGCGTGGCGTGCAGGCGGTCGAAATCCTGGGGCTGGAGCCGCCGACGGCGGCGGCCATGACGCACCTGGAAGACATCGACGACCATGACATACATCTGGATGATCTGGAACTTTTGCCCGCGCGGGTGAAGTGGTTCGACAAGGCCAAGGGGTTCGGCTTTGCCAATGCCTTTGGCAGTGACGAAGATATATTCATCCATGTCGAGGTGTTGCGGCGGTCTGGGTTTGCCGATCTGCAACCCGGCGAGGCGGTCGCGTTAAAGGTGGTTGATGGCAAGCGCGGTCGTATGGCAAGTCTTGTCGCAGCATGGGATTCCGCAGTTTCATAATCACATTGTACCTGCTGGGCGCCGGGGCTGGGTCCGCGGCAGCCGAAAGCTGTGCCGACGATGTTCTGGATCTGCGTGGCGATTGGGGTCAGGCCCGGTTCAAAGTGCAGATTGCCGATAGCGGCGAAGAGCGCGGGCGTGGCTTGATGTTCGTACAATCCATGCCGCGTAATGCCGGCATGTTGTTTGTGTATGACAAGCCCGGCCCGGTGGCGTTCTGGATGAAGAACACGCTGATCCCGCTGGACATGATTTTCGCCGATGAAACCGGCACGGTCACGCGCGTGCATCAGGGCGCGGTGCCCGGTGATCTGACGCCGATCGATGGCGGCGAGGGTGTGCAATATGTGCTGGAGGTCAATGAAGGCATCGCGGGGATGTTCGGGATCGGCCCGGACAGCCAGTTGCGACACCCGGCCATAGGCGCGGATGCGGCCTGGGCCTGCGACGCGACCGACAACTAACCGATCGAAATTCGTGCTTTTCAACGGCGCCAGTTCTGTTTAGTCATGCGCCGTCGGGGCGTAGCGCAGCCTGGTAGCGCATCTGTTTTGGGAACAGAGGGTCGGGAGTTCGAATCTCTCCGCCCCGACCACTTTCAGGAAATTGATTGTCTTGGATGGAACGCGGCAAGCTGTGAGCTGGTTGCCGGCTGTGGTTTACCCTGCCTAATGGGGTTCGGTGCTCGTGGACAATACGACACCGTAGCGTCGGGATGCTGTGCCGAACACAAAGGGCACAACAGCATATGCGTGCGTCATAGGTTCAAGCCCGATCCCGATTGACTT
>JBNKYL010000231.1:0-7954 GCA_050300875.1 Paracoccaceae bacterium | reverse complement strand
AGATCGGGCAAAGGTGATTGCCTTCGTGAAACAGCATTTCAACGAGGTCGCGGCGCAGCTTGGTGACGTGGTCGGTTTCGTTGTCAACGCTCTGCCCCGGCACGGCCGGCTGGGTGCAGGCGGCGACGCTGCGCCCGTCGGCTTTCACCGTGCAGACCCGGCACCCGCCTTGGTGGCGCAAGCCTTCATGGTCGCACAGCCGCGGAATGTATATGCCCGCCGCATCGGCGGCTTCCATGATGGTCTGACCTTCTTGCGCGGGCACCTCGACCCCGTCGATGAGGATGCTGAAATCATTCATCTGCTGAAATCCTTGTCGAATACATAGGATCGCCGATGTGCCATGCTACGTGCATCGGCTATGGCAGATTGGACGTCGAAGGTCGCCTTGATACCTCCATCTGACGGTTTGACCATGGCCGAATAGACCAGTGGGAAATTGTCGAGCGTCGAGAGTATCGGGTTTGGCGAGGTCATGCCCAGGCCGCAGCGGCTGGTTTCGATGATGGTCGCGGACAGGTCGCGCAAATAGTCGATGTCGGACGGGTTGGCCAAGCCCTTGCGGAACTTTGCGATTGCCTTTTGCAGGAACACGTTGCCCACCCGGCACGGTGTGCAATAGCCGCAACTTTCATGCACAAAGAAGGACATGTAATATTCGACAATTTCCAGGATGTTACGCGTGCCGTCGAACACCACCACCGCGCCGCCGGTGGCCAGATCGTCGTAGGACAGTTTGCGGTGGAAACTGTCGCGTGCGATCATCGTGCCGCTTGGCCCGCCGACCAGCACCGCCGCTGCGTCCCGCGCCCCGGCCATATCCAGAAGTTCCTGCACAGAGTGGCCATAGGGCAGTTCGTATACGCCCGGCGATGTGCAATCGCCGGAAATGCTGAATAGCTTGGTGCCGTGGCTGCCCGCACCGCCCATATCGAAAAACCACTGAGCACCGCGATCCATGATCCGCGCGACATGGCAGAAGGTTTCGACATTGTTGACCACGGTGGGATGGCCCAGATAGCCGCGGGTTACGGGATATGGCGGGCGGGTCTTGGGTTCACCCGGCAAACCTTCGCAAGATGAGATCAGTGCACCTTCCTCGCCGCAGATATAGGCACCGGCCCCCATCTGCACGCGCATGTCGAAGTCGAACCCGTCGGTGCCCAGGACCGCTCGGCCAAGCACGCCACGCGCACGCCGCGTTTCCAGAACGCTTTCGATATGCGGCCTGAGATACGCATATTCGCCACGCAGATAGAGTATACCTTCCGACGCCCCGATGGCGCGGGCTGCGATGGTCATGCCTTCGATCAGCAGGTCCGCACGTTCGGTCAGCAGGACACGGTCTTTGAACGTGCCGGGTTCGCCTTCGTCCGCGTTGCAGATCACGAATTTTCGCGGATCCGGCGCGGAACCCGCAGCTTTCCATTTGCGCCACGTCGGAAACCCGGCACCGCCGCAACCGCGCAGGCCGCTGGCTTCGATCCTGTCGATGATGTCCGAGGCCTTGATTTGAACCGCCGCGCGCAGGCCTGCATCAAGGGGGACCGGTCCCAACAGAACCTCGCCCGTGCGCCGGATGTTATTGCTGACACTTGACCCGGCCAGATCCCCCACCCCGGCCACCAGGGTTTCCGGGCTATCACCAGCCAAAAGGGCCGACGCGATGGTTCGAACCATTTCGGGTGTCAGGTTGGTCACGACGACATCGTTGATCATTGCCGCCGGAGCCTGATCGCACATGCCGATACAGGGCGTAGTTTCCAGTGAGAATGCGCCATCGGCGGACGTTTCGCCGAGCTTGATGCCCAACGCAGCCTCGAACGCCTTCGCAATGGCTTCAAACCCGGCGAAACGGTCGATGATATCGTCGCAAAGCCGGATCGTCGTCCGCCCCTTGGGCGTCAGGGAGAGGAATGCATAGAAACTGGCGACACCTTCGACCGCAATGACGGTGCGCCCGGTTCGTTCCGCGATCACGCCCATCGCTTCGCGCGAAACCTGCCGAAACCGGTCCTGCGTGTCGCGCAACATATCCAGCATCCGGTGCGGGTCATTTTCGTAACGGTCACATATCGCCCGTTGGGCGTCGACGCCCCATGCCATTGCTGGCCCGCCGTGAGTGTCGGTTTCCATCGCGATCCGCCTGTTGCTTCCGCCAGAGGTTATAGTCGCGTCGACTGCCCGCATTGACGCAGATCATGGGTAGGATGTGAACCCGTCATATGAAATGAACATTTAGTGACTGACTGGTCAGTCAGTTCGCGCTATAAGAAAAGCATGACGGATTCGCAAAAAAAGCAAAATGCCCGGCGTCCCGATGAAAGGGCCAACGAAATCCTGGACGCGGCCTTGCGGTTGTTCATTGAAAAGGGCTTCGCTGCCACGCCCGTCGACGAGATCGCCCGCGCTGCGCGCATTTCGAAAGGCGCCGTGTATCTTTACTTTCCATCCAAGGATGCGATCCTGGAAGGGCTCGTCAAACGGGCTGTGTCCCCTTTTGCCGAAGGCATCGTACAGCGGTTGGAGGCTGCGGATGAAAGCCATCCCAGGCAGGTGATTACCGATGTCATGCACAGTTTCAGACGAGCCGCGCGCGACGAAAACCTGTATTCCGTGCCCATGCTGGTCATTCGCGAGGCACCGGGTTCGCCCGAAATAGCCAGCATTTATCGACAGGAAATCCTGGACCATGTGCTTCCCGCGCTTGGCGGATACCTGCGCCGGGCGCGCAGCGTGGGCGCCTTGCGCAACGTGGATCCAGACATGGCCGTTCGGTCGATCATAGGCCCGATCATCGCGCATTTCCTGTTGGCCAAGGTTTTCGGCGTGATCCCGAAAGGTGGACCGCAGGTGGACGCGTTCTTGGAAAATCACATCACAATTCTGTTCGACGGGTTGACCCCCGCAGGAGCCGGACAATGACAAGCAACCTTCCCGAATGGCTGATCGCAGTGATTGCGATCGTCTATCCCGGCATCCAAGACCCGGGCCCGAACGTCTTCAACGGGTATCTCGAAGCCGATTACGTTTACCTGGCTCCGGCCGATCCCGGGCGCATCGCGTCAATCTCGGTCGAAGAAGGCGAACGCGTATTTGAAGGTCAGCAGGTTTTCGCGCTGGATGCTTCGCGGCAGATATCAACCCTTGCTGCGGCTGAGGCCCGGGTGCGGGTCGCGGCGGCGAACCTGGACAACTTGCAGACCGGCAGCCGAAGCCAGGAGGTCGACGTGATCCGGGCCGAACTGGCGCGGGCGCAGGCGCAGCGCGATCTGGCAGAGGCTACCTTGGCGCGGTCCCAGCAGCTGTTTTCGACGGGTGCCGTATCGTCAGCCAAGGTGGATACGGATACCACGGCGCTCGCCAGCAACGAGGCCCAGGTTGCCGAGCTTACCGCGCGACTTGAAGTTGCAGAGTTGCCCGCACGCGATGCCCAACGCATCGCCGCAGAAGCGACGCTGCAGGCGGCCGAAGCAGATGCCGCCACGGCCCGTGAGGCGCTGAATGACAGGACCGTGCTGACGACGGTGACCGGCCTTGTAGACAAGCTGTTCTTTGAACCGGGCGAAGTGGCAGGCGCTGGAACGCCGATCGTATCGATGCTGCCCGATGACAGCCTATACGCTGTTTTCTTCGTACCTGAGGCATCCCGGTCAGGGTTGGGTATCGGTGACGCGTTGCAACTGACATGCGATGGCTGCGGCGGGCCGATCACGGCCACAGTGACACGCATCGCTTCATCGCCGCAATACACGCCACCCATCATCTACAGCCAGGAAGAACGCAGCCGCCTAGTCTTTCGGGCCGAGGCCCACATCGCCGATGCGCCAGGGTTGGTACCGGGCCAACCGGTAACTTTGGAAATGACGGAATGACCGGAGGCGGCGACATAAACGCCATTTCTGTCCGCGGCCTAACCAAGACTTTCGGTTCCAAGACCGTGGTCGACAGTTTCGACATGGACGTACCAAAGGGAGCGATTTACGGGTTCCTCGGCCCTAATGGCAGCGGCAAGACCACAACCATTCGCATGATGTGCGGTTTGTTGACCCCTGATGGCGGCGAAGGCACCTGCCTGGGTTATGACATCCTGATCCATTCACGAGAGATCAAGGAACGTGTCGGTTACATGACGCAGCGGTTTTCGTTGTACGAAGACCTGACGATCCGCGAAAACCTGGATTTCATCGCCCGCATGTACCGGGTTCCGAAACGTCGGGCACGCGTAACCGAGGCGCTGGATGAACTCGGCCTGGCGGGTCGCGGAAATCAACTGGCCGGCACGCTGTCAGGTGGCTGGAAACAACGCCTGGCCCTGGCCGCCTGCATGATCCACGACCCCGAATTATTACTGTTGGACGAACCGACAGCCGGCGTCGACCCCAAGGCAAGACGCGATTTCTGGGATGAAATCAGGCGTTTGTCTGATCGCGGCGTGACGGTCCTAGTGTCGACCCACTACATGGACGAAGCCATCCAATGCGATTTCATCGCCTATATCGCCTATGGCCAGAAGCTGACATCGGGCGAGGCACGAAAGATACCACAGATGAGTGGGCTTTCGGTCTGGCATGTCGAAACCACGGGGGACGTGGCCAGCCTTGAACAGACCTTGCGTGATGAGCCGAGCGTTGAACAGGTGGCGCGGTTTGGATCGGTGCTGCATGTCGCAGGGACGGATGCGGCGGCGTTGGACAAGGTGGAAAAGAAGTTCGGACATGACAAGGGGCAGACCTGGACCCGAAGCACGCCCGATTTGGAGGACGCCTTTATTCACCTGATGTCCGGTGCCGCCGACAATTTCAACGGTTCGGCCTGATCATGCGCCTTTTTTCGACATATCGTTTGATGGCCGTTCTGGCAAAGGAATTCATCCAGATGCGACGCGACCGCATCACGTTTGCGATGATGATTGGTGTGCCGGTCATGCAGTTGTTGCTGTTCGGTTATGCCATCAACACCGATCCGCGCAATCTGCCGACCCTTGTGGAAATGGCCGATGACGGGCCGATCGCGCGGGCGGTTCTGATGGGGATGAAGACGTCAGATTATTTTGCATTCGACGGCATTGTCACCAGCCAGGAGGAAGGTGATCGGGCTTTGCGGGACGGGCGGGCCAATTTCGTGGTCGTGATCCCGACCGATTTCGAACGTGATGTCATTCGCGGCGCCAGGCCGTCGATCCTGCTGTCCGTCGATGCTTCAGACCCGCTGGCGGCCAGCAGTGCCATGGCGGCGATGGGCGGCATCGTGGACACAGCCATTGCACAGACCCTGAACGGGCCACTGAAGTATGTCGAACCGGATGCTGCCCCCTTTGATGCGATCATTCACAGGCAGTTCAACGCTGAAGGCAAGACATCGACCAACATCGTGCCCGGGCTGTTGGCGGTCATCCTGGCGATGACAATGGTCATGATCACCGCCGTCGCCATTGTGCGCGAAAGCGAACGCGGCACGATGGAAACCCTGATCTCGACCCCGGTGCGCCCGTTCGAGGTGCTGGTCGGCAAGATTTTTCCCTATATCTTTGTTGGATATGTCCAGACGATCATTTTCCTGTTCGCCGCGCGCGTCCTGTTCGATGTGCCATTCATCGGAAGCGCCTGGGCTTTTTTTCTGGGTTTCAACCTTTACGTCGTGGCCAACCTCGCGTTGGGCTTCCTGATTTCCACCGTGGCGCGGTCGCAGATGCAGGCGATGCAGGTCAGTTTCTTTACGATCCTGCCGACAATCCTCTTGTCAGGTTTCATGTTTCCCTTTGCCGGTATGCCAGGTTGGGCGCAGGCGCTTGGCACCGCGCTGCCGGCCACGCATTTCCTGCGCCTGACCCGCAAAGTCATGCTGAAGGGTGCAACCATTGCGGACACGGCAAGTGACATGGCGGCAATCGCAATCATCATGGTCGTCATCGTTTTTGTTGCTGTGCGGCGATATCGCCAGACACTGGACTAGCCAAATGTTCAGGTTCGCGACAATTCGACCGACGGCGACACGCCGCCGTATTCGGCGACGAGAGGCTGCATCTGCCGGATCCTGCGTCCAACCAGCGCACCAAGCCCGCCATTGCCTTCGCAGACCCATGACTTGAACCCAAGGCGGATCGCGGCGGATATCATCAGGGCCAGAAACTCGGCTTTCTCGCGCCGCCCAGCACCTAGCCGTGCTTCGATCAATTTGGCCATCTCGTTTTCGAACCCGTGGAAGACGGTGTGAAATTCGGCCAGCAGACGGGGATTGCTGGTGGCGATCTGGTACATCTGAACCAGCGTATCACGGTCATAGGGAACGTCCTGCAGCACCTTTTCCAGATAGGTCGCCATATCGTCGATCAACGCGCCCTTGCCATTTACGAACTGGCCACCCGCAGCGCCGGCGATGATCGGCAGTTGCGGGACAAGCGCCGCGTCCTTGTACAGGAAATAATTGAAAAAGGTGCGCGGGCTAATTCCTGCCTCGGCAGAAATCATTTCGGTGGTCACTGCGTCCAGACCATGTTGCGCCACAAGATCAACGGCCGCGCGCTGGATCGCCCGATAAGTTCGTTGCCGGTTTTGTTCGCGCAAACTTGACAAAACATTCCCTCGGGCATACCTGCGCACCGTGCATAATGTGCACATTTTGCACGGAATGCAAAGGGGATGTGTCCCCGACTATCTGGGACGGTTCAATGCGCGCGTTTTCTTCTTTTGGCCTCGCCATGCTGCTGGTTGCTGCGGCGGCGGTCTGGCTGGGAACCGGGGTTTACGTTCAGGGTGGGCTTGGCCCGCATGACAGTGAAAAAACTGTTGCCGAGTGGATCGACGGCGAAGACGGCGGGTTGCTGACGCAACTTGCGGACGCGTCCGGCCTTCAGGTTCATCCCGAACACGAAGAAGGCGAAGAAGACCCGGCCCTGTCAATCGCCGAACGCAACCGCCTGCTGGCCGGAGGCGAAGATGCCGCGCGTTCCGTGCGCACCCGGCTTTTCGATATCCAACCCATGCCGCTGGAAGTCACCTTGCGCGGGCAGACAAAATCCCCGACCTCGCGTGATGCCGTCGCGCAGACGGCCGATACGGTTGCGGAAATATTCGTCGTCGAAGGGCAGCGCGTGAAAGCGGGCGACCCGATCTGCAACCTGTCCGCCGGCACACGGAACGCTGCGCTTGAACAGGCGCAAGCCGCCTTGGCGCAAGCAGAATCCGCGTTGCTGAAGGCGCAAAACGATTTCAACACGAACGCGTCCTTGCGCGAGCGCGGCATTGCCTCGCCCAATTCGGCGGAAGCTTTCGCGGCGGCGCTGAAATCCGCCGAAGCCAATTTGTCCGCAGCGCAAGTTCAACTGGACCAGCGCCGCGACGACCTGGAACATACCCGTCTGACGGCCGCCGCTGCAGGTGTCGTCCAACGCCCGGTTGCCAATGTCGGTGATCTGATCGGCGTTGGCGGAAGCTGCGCCCGGATCGTTCAACTGGACCCCATGCGGTTTGTCGGCGCAGTGCCGCAAGCCTTCATCCAGCACGCGCGCACCGGGCTGAAAGCCAACATCCGAACCATCACCGGCCAGACCGCCGAAGGCGAGATCACCTATATCGCCGTGACCGCCGACGAGGCGACGCGCAGCTATGATGTCGAGATCGAGTTTGCCAATCCCGGCGGCACGATCCTGGACCGGATGAGCGCCGAGGCACATATCACTCTGGGCCAAGTGCCGGCACATCTGTTGCCACAATCGGCCCTGACCTTGGGCGAAGACGGTGCTTTGGGCGTTCAGTTGGTCATCGACGGCCATGCCGAATTTCATGCGGTCACGATCCTGAATGACGCGCTGGATGGGATATGGGTTTCGGGGCTGCCAGCGCAGGCCGAGGTTATCGTGATCGGACAAGAATACGTGGTCGACGGGCAGCCCGTGGCCGCCGATCGGCAGGGCTGACGCATGGTTGATCTCATCGAACGCATTCTGCGAATG
>JBNKYL010000230.1:0-14056 GCA_050300875.1 Paracoccaceae bacterium | reverse complement strand
CATCGACGGACAAGTCGCGGCCGTCATGCGGCCCCTTGGCAGAAAGCGGCGTGCCCTTTTCGGCAAGCTCGTCCAACATCTTTTCAAGATCGACAAAGCCCAGCCGCGGACCGACCGTTGCAATCGAGCGTTCGACGTCATGGGCCTGCAGCAGAAAATCGCGTTCGATCAACGTGCTGAAGCGCAGGATACGCTTTTGGTTGTCCAACAGGATGATGCCGGTATTGAGCACACGCAGGACGATTTCAGTGTTCTGGTTGAGCTCTGACAGAAGTTCGATCTTGCGTTCGTGTTCGGCACTCAGGGAAACCAGTTCTTCGTTCACCGCATGCAATTCTTCGTTCGAGCTTTGCAGTTCTTCGTTGGAGGCCTGCAATTCTTCGTTCGAAGCCTGAAGTTCCTCGTTTGACGCCTGCAGTTCTTCACCGCTGGCTTCCAGACGTTCGGTGACGTGTTGCAGCGTTTCTTCGGTCAGGCGCAGGTCGCGTTCAAGTTCGTGGATGCGGCTGGTCAGAACCGTGCCGTCCTGCGTTGAACCGTTTGGCTTTTGGGCCTTGTCCGCTGTTTCCTGGTCCCGTGCCTGTTCGGAAGCGTCGGGCAAGATTTCGATCTTTGCCAGGATCAGGCGTTCGTCACTACCATCGTCGAGAGGTTCGACCTCGACCATGCAGGATTTCACATTGCCATCGCCCAGATTGACCTCGATACGCCGGACATGGGTTTCGAATTGGCCCTGGCGCAATTTTTCGACGCCGACATTTATGGCGAAATGCAGGTCCGGATGCACGATTTCCTGCACGGTCCATTCTGCGAGGTTGTTCATAGTGTCGATGAACGTGCCAGCCGCGCCGAACCAATTCAGCACCTTGCTGTCCACCGTCAAAAGGATCGACGAAGGCGCGTAGCGTTTCAGCAAGGCGTTGTAGCTGCGCATCAGGGTTTCGCGCGACCGAAGTTCCCCCACTTCGCGAACGAAAGGCTTGCGCTGACCTGGTACGACGTGCCGATCCGTATTTGCGGCAGCAAAGGACGTGCCCATGCCCCTGCGCGGTATCAAGCCCGAGCTTTCGCTGGCGCGCACGCCCAATACCTTTCGGAAGATGCGCCAGCGGGCATCGATGGTTTCGAAGGCATTGGAATTGCTGCCGACGCTTTCGGATGCGCCCAGCAACAGGTAGCCGTTTTTGCGCAGGCCAAACAGGAACATCGAAATCACGCTGGCTTGCGGATTTTCGTTTAGATAAATCAACATGTTACGGCATGAAATCAGATCGAGGTTCATGAAGGG
The DNA here is from genome assembly GCA_050300875.1 of Paracoccaceae bacterium. Classification (GTDB taxonomy): domain Bacteria; phylum Pseudomonadota; class Alphaproteobacteria; order Rhodobacterales; family Rhodobacteraceae; genus CBDCFL01. The sequence goes on along the minus strand of JBNKYL010000230.1, from coordinate 12,768 downwards.
CGGATCGCTCAGGACATTATGAACCGAAAAGATGATCTTTTGGCGCAGGGCCGGGTCGATCAGGTATTTGTCATTGGCTTTGACGAAGTATTTTTCGCGCAAGTGTTCGGGGACGTTTTCGATCTTTTCTTCGCTGTAGAGGCCGCGCGATGCCGTTTCGATGGAACGGTTGTGGACATCCGTGGCAATGATGCGAAACCGCCTTTCCTTGCCGGCCTCGGTCAGCGCCTCGCTCAGTTCAATCGCGATCGTGTAAGCCTCTTCGCCGCTGGCACAGCCGGGTATCCAGACCTTGAGCGGCGACGTGTCCGCGCGTGCGGCCAGTTTGTCCAGAACCTTCGTTCGCAGCGCCTTGATCGCATCAGGATCGCGGTAAAATTCGGTGACGCCGATCAGAAGGTCATGGAACAGTTCGTCGAGCGCTTCGGGGTTTTCGTTCAGAAACTCGCCGTATTCGTCAAGATCCACATGGCCGCGCAGGAATTGCCGGCGTTCGATCCGACGGTGGACGCTGGCGGGTTTGTAGTGGTTGAAGTCGATATTATGGTGCAGTTCGAGGTCGCGCAGGATCAATTGCAGACCTTTTTCCACGGGCTCGCCTGATTTCACTGATCCTGTTTTTCCGTAGGTAAAGATGTCACGGATGATGGGCGGCATTTCGCCCGAGTTCAGAATGCGGTCCACCGCCCCCGACAGCAGCACCGAGCGCGGCATGGACGCAAAAGCTGCTTCATTGGTGGATTGAACAAGAATGGCCGCGCCGACATCGTGAAGCGCCTTGGCGCCGCGTGTGCCGTCAGTGCCAGACCCCGACATGATCACGCCGATGGTTCGATTGGGATCGCGTCCGGTCAGAGATTGAAACAACCGGTCGATGGGCAAATGCGGCAGGCCGTCGCCATCGCGGTAGCGGAAGGTGCGAAACGTGTTGTTTTCAAGTTCAACAAACATGTTCGGCCGGTTCAGGTAGATCGTGCTTGGCGCAAGCGTCATGCCATCGTCGATATGCCGGATCGGCAAGCTGGAACGGCGCGAAAGAATTTCGTTCATCATCGACCGGTAGTCGGGCGACAGGTGCTGAACGATAACGAAGGTCGCGTCAGTATGTTCGGTCAGAGCGTTGAAAAAGTTTTCAAGGGGTTCGAGCCCGCCGGCTGACGCACCGATGGCCACAAGCGGTATGTCGTCGCGTTGAACATTTTCTGCGCCATTGTCTGGCATTCTGGCGCTCCTGAAAAAAGTTAACTAAACGTATACTAGCATAGGCTGCATGCAATTCAATCCAAAGGAGAGCGCGCTTTGGCTCACGTTATTATCGTCGATGATGATCTGGCTTATCTTGATGCACTAGCAGAAGGCCTGACCGTCCTGGGGTACGAGGTGACCACCGCGGCATCTGCCGCCGAAGCGCTGACCCTGCTTGAGCAATTGCAGGTGGATATTGCCATTGTCGACATGATCATGGAGGGCGGAGGGGCGATTTCGCTGGTCCATGACCTGCGTGCCCGAGGTCATATATTCCCCATTATCGTTGCCACCGGGCGCCCGCAGATCGCCGATTCACCCGTTTTTCGCAAAGGATTGCGCGAAGCGGCGGCGCGGATTCAAAAGACTACCAGTTTGTCGGAAATCGATACACTGATACGCAATTGCCTGAAGGGATGACCAAGAAGGCTGGCCCGATCGAAGCGACTTGACCAAAGCCCTGATCTCGAGGAGCACATATGGGTCAGACATGGCCGACAGTACTGAACGGAAAGATCAGCGCAGCGCGTGCGTGGGCTTTCCAGCGCGGGGTGGCCTGGATGACCTTGGCCATCGTCACCGTCATTTATGTCGGCGGCTGGACAATGGGGTACGAACCGCTGACTCGAGTGCTGCCCGGATTTCCAGCAATCGTCAGGTCGACATTGATTTGCGCCGGTCTGAGCGCCATCGCCCTTATTGCCCTGAACTACCGCCTGACGCATTACAAACTTGTGATCTTCGGGGCAGCAGTACTGATCGCGATGATCACTGGTTATACAGAGCTCATCGGAAACCCGTCGGGCGCGGGCGCCGACAGGATGTCGAGGGGAACAGCAATTGAATTCGTGCTGTTCGCCATCGCTATCGTGGTCGCCCTTGCGCAAGCGCCAGCCAGTCGCCTAACGGCGCTAGTGATAGCGTCGTTAGGTGCCGCATTCGCACTTTTGCCGCTGGCAGCTTACCTTTTGGACCCAGAATCACTGTGGCAGGTGGGTTTCCTGGCCGCAATGTCACCGCAGACGGCAACAATCGCCTTCCTGCTGTTTTCTGCCTTGTTGCTTTCATTCTATGAAACCGGCTGGGTGGCTACGCTGTTGTCGGACGGTCCAGGCGGGCAAACTGCACGGCGATTTTTGCCCCTTGCGATCATCGGCCCGATCTTCTTTGGCTATGCTGGTCTGCACCTGGTCAGCGATGCGTGGCGCAACAATGGCTTCCATGTCGGGATTATTACCGTTTTGACGGTTTGTGGTGCCTTCGCGATCATTCTTGGGACCGCCAATCAAGAGAACCAACGTCAAGCGCAGGCTGAACGCGAAAACGCGCGCTTGCGGGCCGTCATCGATGGTATCGACGCCGTCGCGGTTTTCGTTTTGGACGTGACGGGATCCCTGCGCATGCGCAATGAAGTTGCCAGGGAAATCTTTGGGCATTTGGGTGATAGCGGCGATTGGCTGCTGTCGGAGCGATTCATTTCGATGTCGGACCGGCGCGATCTGGTTGGGCCGGATCACCCCGTTCGCCGCCTGATCCAGAACCAGGCTGACCAGTATGTTCACGCGGGCTGGACCGACCAATACGGGCGCGAACGATTTCTGCGCCTTTCCGCGATCCGGCTGCCCGGTGAACGGGACGACTTGCCGCTGTTCTTCCTTTCGATCGAAGATCAGACCGAAAGCTGGTTGCTGCGTGAGGGGCTTTCTGAAGACCAGCGATCAGAAGGCATTGGACAACTGACCTGGGGCATCGCGCACGAACTGGCAAGTGTGCTGGGCATCGTCCAGATATCGGCCGAAAGCGCCCGGCTGGACGGTGCAACGGCTCAAGAGGCCAAAAATCTGGACGCGATCCTGCAGGCATGTCGGCGCGGTACGGATCTTACACGTGAATTGCTGGAAATGAGCCGCAATAAAGAAAGGGAACCGGCCCTTTTGGATATGGTTGAAGTGCTTCGTCCAATGGCACGCCTGGCAAGTCGCGTGATGCCGGCTATCATCAAATTCGACGTCAGTTTTCCCGATCGCCCGTTGCTGCTGAGCTGTGTCAGGACTGATCTGGAAAGTGCCGCGTTGAATCTGTTGGCAAATGCACGAAACGCGATCATCGAAGCGGGGCACGAACGGGGAGAAATCCATCTGACCGTATCCGAACAGGACGGCATGATCGAAGTCACAGTCTCGGATGATGGGCCGGGAATCACCGAGGACTTGATCGGGCGGGTGCGCGACCCCTATTTCACGACCCGATCCGAACTTGGCGGACGCGGGATTGGTTTGACACTTGTCGACACATTCGTGCGCCGTGTCGGTGGCACGTTTGAACTGCTCGCCCATGAACCGCATGGAACCCGCGCCGTCATGCGGATGCCACTGGTGTTGTCGGAAAACGGCAAGCCGGGGCCCCAGGAACTGGGCTCGGGCCATCAGGCCACATCATAGCGGGCGGGTGCTTCGGCGAATTCGAGGGCAGATCGAGGTTCCGCGAACAGGAAACCTTGGCCATAGCGGCACCCCATTTCGACCAGGGTTTCAAGCTGCTCTGCCGTTTCTATACCTTCCGCCACCACGTCCTGACCCATGGACGATGCAATCTGCAAAAGCGCCTGCACCACAATCCGGTCGCGTTCGGATATGCCTATCTCGCTGGTGAACGAACGGTCGATCTTGATGATATCCACGGGCCAGTCCTTGACATGCAGCAGCCCGGCATGGCCGGTGCCGAAATCGTCGAAAGCAACGCGCCCGCCCCTTCGACGAATTTCTTCAAGTGACCGGTAAACTTGCCCGCTGCGTTCGCCCAACATGACGCGTTCGGTCAGCTCGATCACGACGCGATCCCAATTCAAACGGTTGCGCGACAGGGCGGATTGCATTTCAAACACGAATTCCGGGTTCACGAGGTCAAAGCGGGTGAGATTGAACCAGAGCGTGGCTGCTTCATTATCGTAAAACCCCGGAAGCTTTCGCACATTGTCCAGCGCATTGCCTATGATGCGCACGGACAATGCGCTGGCCATGCGGTAATCCTGAAAGACCGCCTCGAACGATTTTGGCGTCATGATGCCGTTGGCTGCATCATGCCACCTGGCCAAGGCCTCGTATCCGACGCAGCGGCGCGAAGTCAGGTCGATAATAGGTTGAAAATGCGCGACGATCCGTTCTTCTTCGAGCGAACGGAAAAAATACTCAGCGAAATCACGGTGCCGCAGCAGCGCCTTCATCGCTGCGTTGTACGTCGTGGTCGTGTTGCGTCCTGACCGCTTGGACGCGTAGAGCGCGGCATCTGCCGCGCTGAACAGGCTGTGATAGTCGAGCGCCTGCATCGGGAAGATCGCCACGCCAATGCTCACACGTGCCAGTTCTGGCTTCCCCATGAGCGCAGCGCCGCGCTGCAGGAAGGCCCGCAGTTGCTTGTCGATGCTGTCCAGAAAGCTTTGCGTGGACGAAGGGAGTTCAAGCAGGACGCAAAACTCGTCGCCGCCGATCCGACCGATCAATGTTCCAGAAGGGCATGTGCGCTGTAACGCGACCGCGACGTTGCGAAGGTAGTTGTCACCGAATTGATGGCCAAATATGTCGTTGACCTTTTTGAAATTGTCGACATCCAGGACCAACAACGCGACCGCACCCGACGAGACACTTAGCCGGGCCTGAGCCTTTTTTTCAAAGGATGCCTTGTTTTCGACAAGCGTAAGCGGATCTGTTTCAGCACGACGCGTCATGCGGTCGATGCGGCGCTGCATGTCGATCAGATCAATTTCAAGATCGGTTTTCGAACAGAAATCCGCCACCAGCAATGAAACGAGCGCCCCAACGCTTTCGCAAATCTCGCGGCCTGTCAGATCATCCCATTGAGATTCGGCAATGGCCAGGGTGCAGGCGCCAAAGACTTCGTCATGTAGCGACAATGGGACCAGCACAAAGCGAAATGGCACGCCTTGCCGGTCATGTCGCTGTGCAATGTGCATCCTGTTGATACGGCCCTGTTCGGCGGCAAAGGTGACCAGGTCATGGGCAAGGACAATCGCATCGTCGCTTTCGGCATCAGGAGGCGGCTGTAATGCGCTGGAATGCTTAATGATTTCCAGAACGACGGCGCTTGCCCGACATATGCGGCGCACGGAATCCTGAACCTGCCGAACGAATGTCGGATCGTTCAATCCCGATAGCGTTCGTTCGAGCGCGGCACTCGAATGTTCCGCGACGGTCAATGGCGCGGCCTCCCTGAACGAGCGAAGTCGCGGAAATCTTCTGTCTCTTTGACCCGTCGTAGAACGAAAACCAAGATCCGGACGTATCTTTCGCGTTACTTCCCGGCGTTCATCTTTGGTTAGGTATGGTTAACAAATGGTTAACTCGCGTTGCGCATTCGTTCCGCCAATGCGCCAAGCTCATGCCCAATGCCATCGCTGTCGACCTTGTCCGCTGCGGCCAATCGGGCGGTGTCGGGTTTGTTCTGACCCAATTTGAACGTGCTTTCGACGGACTCGATCACCATTTCGACGGGCCGGATCTGGCGCATCATGCGGTCCAGCGCCTCGTCGGGCATCTTGGTCGTTTTCCACACGGGTTTGGGCAGAAGGCGTGTTTCGAACGCGTCGGAGGTTTCATCCAGAACGGCGCGCAGTTGCCCTTGCGGCATCGCCGCCAATGAACCACGCAAATTGACCGCAATGTAATTCCAGGTGGGGACCTGATCTTCCAGTTCGTACCAGTCCGGCGAAATGTAGCTGTCGGGGCCGCTGACAGACATCAGTGCAGGCCGCGCGCCATCCGTCAGGGCGCGCAAGAGCGAATTGGAAGCGACGAGGTGGGCGCGCAACCTATTGCCCGCAATCACGAAGGGCACATGGGCGGTCAACGGGGCATCCGGGCCGTTGATCGACAGGATGCCGAAGCCCCGTTCTGCAGCAAATTGCAGTGCCTGGGCTTCCGGCGTGTTGCGGAAGGTCGGGTTCGGGTGCATGGGCAGTTCCGTTCCGGGTTATGACGGGCGCACCCTGTCCACGGCCATCCGCGAATGTCCAGCCCGTGCGTCAGTCGCTGGCAGCCCCGGCCAGATCGCTAAGGATCGGGCAATCAGGCCGTTCATCCCCGGCACAGCAACTGACGAGGTGGGTCAGCGTGTCACGCATGGCTTCCAGTTCAACAAGCTTGCGTTCAACTTCGTCCAAATGCCGGCGCGCCAGGGCGCGGACATCGGCGCTGGACCGGGCGCGGTCATCGTAAAGCGCAAGCAGCTTGCGACAGTCTTCGATGGAGAACCCCAGCGACCGGGCGCGGCCCAGAAAGCCCAGCCGGTGCATGTCATTGTCGGAAAAATCCCGATAGCCATTGGCCCCGCGCGCAGGGCGGATCAGGCCGATATCTTCGTAGTACCGGATGGTCTTTGCGGGCAAGCCCGAGGCTTCGGATACGTCGGAGATATTCATGACAGTCTTTTCAGTCGCAAGGCGTTGGTGATGACCAGAACCGAAGACATGGCCATGGCGCCTGCCGCCAGCGCGGGGCTGAGAAGCCATCCGGTCAGCGGATAGAACAGGCCCGCGGCCACGGGGATCAGCAAGATGTTGTAGCCGAAGGCCCAGCCAAGGTTTTGCCGGATGTTATTCAGCGTCGCTTTCGACAGCCTGATGGCGCGCGCGACGCCGGCCAGGTCGCCGGAAATCAGCACGACTTCTGCCGCGTCGATGGCGATATCGGTGCCGGTGCCGACGGCGATGCCGATATCGGCCTCGGCGAGGGCGGGCGCGTCGTTGATGCCGTCACCGATGAAGGCCACGGGGCCGTATTCGTCGCGCAGGGCGCGGATGGCTTCCAGCTTTTGCTTGGGCAGCAGACCCGCACGCACCTCGTCCAGCCCCAGTTCACGGCCGACCTGTTGGCCGGTGTCGGGGTTGTCGCCGGTCAGCATGACCAGCCGCGCGCCACTTTCGCGGATGGCGGCGATGGCGGCTGGCGTGGTCGCCTTGATCGGGTCGGACACGGCGATGACCGCCGCGATCTTGCCGTCGATGGCGGCAAAAAGCGTGGTTTTGCCGTCCTTGGCGAGATTCGTGAAGGCCGTCGCCAGCGGCGCGGTGTCAATGCCCTGATCGTCCATCAGGCCCGGCGTGCCGATGGCCACCGGTTTGCCACCTGCCATTGCGGTCACGCCCTTTCCTGCGGTTGCCTTGAAGTCAGCCACGACCGGTCGCGGTTGGTCTTCCGATGCGGCGCGGGCAATAGCGCGGGCGACGGGGTGTTCTGAATGGTCTTCGACCGCGGCTAGAAGGGCCAGAAGGGGCGCGCGTTCGAAACCTTTGGCCAGCACCGTGTCGGTCAGTTCCGGGGTGCCTTCGGTCAGGGTGCCGGTTTTGTCAAAGGCGATGACCTTGGCCCCTTGGAGCGCTTGCAGCGCGTCGCCGCGGCGGAAAAGCACGCCCAGTTCGGCGGCGCGCCCTGATCCCACCATGATCGATGTGGGCGTCGCCAGCCCCATGGCGCAGGGGCAGGCGATGATAAGCACGGACACGCCCGCGACCAGCGCGTATTGCAGCACCGGGTCGGGGCCGAAAATCAGCCATGCGATGACGGTCAGGGCCGCGATGCCCATGACGACCGGGACAAACCACATGGTGACGCGGTCAACCAGCGCCTGGATCGGCAGCTTCGCGCCCTGCGCGGTTTCGACCATCGCGACGATCCGGGCCAGCACGGTATCCTTGCCGACGGCAGTGGCGCGGTAGGTCAGCGCGCCGGTTCCGTTGACGGTGCCGGCTGTGACCGCGTCGCCTACTGACTTGGACACGGGCATCGGTTCGCCGGTCAACATGCTTTCGTCAATGTCGGATGCGCCGGTCAGCACCTGCCCGTCTACGGCGATGCGTTCGCCCGGGCGCAGGTGCAGGATGTCGCCGGCGTGGATATCAGACAGAGAGATTTCGGACACGGTCCCATCACGCTCGACCCGCGCGGTGTCAGGGGCCAGTGCCAGCAACCCGCGAATGGCGTCGCCTGCCCTGCCCCGCGCGCGGGCTTCCAAGAGGCGGCCCAGCAGGATCAGGGTGACGATGACGGCGGCGCTTTCGAAATAGACGGCGGTGGCGGTTTCGGGCAGCAGCGCCGGGGCGAAGGTGGCCACGGTAGAATAGGCCCATGCTGCGCCAGAGCCCAGCGCGACAAGGCTGTTCATGTCTGGCGCGCGCCGTATCAGGGCCGGGATGCCCTTGGCAAAGAACACGCGACCTGGCCAGACCAGCAGGATCGTGGTCAGGATAAACTGGCCGATATGGGCATTCTGCATTCCGATTGTGCCTGCGATCCAGTGATGCAGCGCCGGGAAGATATGGCCGCCCATTTCGGTGACGAAGACCGGCAGGGTCAGTGCGAGCGCCAGCCAGAAATTGCGGCGCAGGCGGGTTTCTTCGGGTTCTTCGGTGCCGTTGTCGGTCGAAGCATCAATGACCTCGTATCCTGCCGATTTCACGGCACGGGCGAGGTCCGGTTCTGCCGTGCCTGCGAGCGCCAAGATATTCGCCTGCCCGGTGGCAAGGTTCATCGTGGCGTTTTCAACACCCGGAACCGATTTTAGAGCCGTCTCGATACGACCGACGCAGGATGCACAGGTGGCCCCGGACACGTCCAGTGTGATGGTTTCGGTCTTAGCCGGATAGCCTGCCTTGGCCAGCGCCGCCATCAACGCGTTGGGATTGGCAGGCGTGTGAAAACTCACCTCGGCCCGGCGTGTCGCCAGGTTGACGGCAGCCTGATCGACGCCTTCGACCCCCTGCAACGCCGTTTCGGCGCGGCGCACACAGCCGGCGCAGTTCAGTCCAGTGACTTCAAAGGAGAGCGTTTCGGCGGCGGAAAGGTCTTTTGGCATGTCGGGGCCCTGACAAATTCATGTTGGACCCGACATATAGGGCTTCCAGTGACTGGAAGGTCAAGGGGCTGTTTTGCGCAAATCCTCGAAAGCCTCGTGCTGGGAAAGATAGACCTTGCCGGAAAGGTCCTGCAGGAAATGCGTATCTTTCAGGCGATCCATCACCGGGCCTTTCACCTCGGACAGGTTCAGCGTGACGCCCATATCCTTGAGCCTGTGGTCGATTGCCTCAAGGCTTTCCAGGGCCGACAGGTCGATGGAGCTGATCGAGGCGCAATCCAGTACCAGATGATTGATTTGCGTGTCAGCTGCGACGCGGTTCAGCACATAGTCCTCCAGGAACCGGGCATTGGCGAAGAACAGGTTTTCGTCGATGCGCAGCGATACGATGGCAGGGTCGGTGATGACCTGATGGCGTTTGATATTTCGGAAATGCTCGGTGCCGGGGACCTGGCCGATTTCGGCGATATGCGGGCGCGAGGCGCGATAGAGGTAAAGCAAAATCGACAGCCCGACCCCGGCCATCACCCCAAGTTCGACGCCACTGAGCAGGGTCAGCAGGATGGTTGCGGCAACAGCCGAAAAATCGGCGCGGGAATAGGACCAGCTGTGTTTCAGGATCGACAGGTCGACGAGCGACAGGACGGCCACGATGATGGTGGCGGCCAGCGTCGCCTTGGGCAGGAAGAACAAGAGCGGCGTCAGGAACAGGGCCGCCAATGCGATGCCAATGGCGGCGAATGCGCCGGCAGCGGGTGTTTCCGCGCCTGCGTCGAAGTTTACCACCGACCGCGCGAAGCCACCGGTCACGGGGTATCCGCCTGATACAGATGCCGCGATATTGGCAGCACCCAGCCCGATCAGTTCCTGATCCGGCACGATGCGCTGGCGTTTCTTGGCGGCGAGTGTCTGCGCGACGGACACGGATTCGACAAAGCCGATGATGGAAATCAGCACGGCAGAGCCTGCCAGTTGCATCCAGACCTCGGCGTCGAATTGCGGCACGGTCAGCGCAGGCAGGCCCTGCGGGACCGATCCCACGATGGCGACGCCTTTGGCATCCAACCCCAGCCCCCAGGTCACGGCGACCGTGGCAACCACGGCGACCACCGGCCCTGCCTTGGCCAGCATCGATGCGGCCCCTTTGGACAGGCCCAGCCGCATGAGCAGGGGTTGCAGGCCCTTTCGGGTCCAGAACAGAAATGCCAGGGCCGCAATGCCGATGGTCAGCGTCCAAGGGTTGGTCTGGCCCAGGTGTTCAACGAGCGACAGAAGAATTTCCAGCAGGTTGTGGCCTTCGGCCTGAACGCCGAAGATATGGCGCAACTGGCTGGCGGCGATCAGGATGCCCGACGCGGTGATGAAACCGGCAATGACCGGATGGCTGAGGAAACTGGCTAGGAAGCCGAGCCGAAGGAAGCCCATGACCAAGAGCACCAGACCCGACAGGAAAGCCAGCGCGATGGCGGCCGCGATGTAGTCTGCCGTGCCGGGCAAAGCCAGTTTTCCCACCGCCGCTGCTGTCATCAGCGACACAACGGCAACAGGGCCCACGGCCAGCGCGTTCGAGGTGCCAAAGATCGCGTATGCCACCAACGGCAGGATTGAAGCATACAGCCCCATTTCCGCAGGCAAGCCTGCCAGTAGAGCATAGGCCAGCGATTGCGGGATCAGCATGATCGTGACGATCACGGCGGCCAACACGTCATTGGACAGGGCGTCCCGCGAATAGGCCCTTCCCCAAACGAGGATAGGCAAATAGCGGACGAGCGCCCCGGCCGGGGCGGTGATACTGGTCATTGTGGTTACCTTTATGAAGACCCGGCCCTGCGGCCGGGTCTTTGGCTAGCCTGCCATTTGCATGGCGGCGTTGTAGAACATTTCCGACCGCGCTCCGGACCGGCAATAGGCCAGGATGGGTCCGGGCATTTCTGCGATGGCCTGCGCCGTCTGGCGCACCTCATCCATGCCGGACACACGGTGGATGATCGGGATATAGCGCGTTTCCATCCCCGCCGCCTTTGCTGCGGCCTCGACCTCGGCCCAAGCGGGTTGGTCCCAGGCTTCGCCGTCGGGGCGGTTGCAGATCAGGGATTTGTATCCAAGTGCTGCCAATGCCTGCACCTGATCGACCTGCAACTGGCCCATGACGGAAAAGTCATCATTGAGCTTCTTGATGTCCATGTCCCACGTGTCCTTCATTTCGCGGCCCGCCCGTCAAAGCGCATTCACAGGAACCTTCAACATGGCATTGCCATCCTGGTCCCGAGGAATTTCGCCCGCGCGCATGTTCACCTGTAGTGAAGGGATGATAAGCTTGGGCATGTCAAGCTGCGCGTCGCGTTCAGTGCGGAACTTGATGAATTCTTCCCGCGTCTTGCCACCGCCGACATGGATGTTGTTGGCCTTTTCTTCGGCGACGCTGGTTTCCCACTGGATCTCGCGTCCACCGGGGCCGTAGTCGTGGCACATGAACAGGCGGGTGTCGTCGGGCAAGGCCAGCACCTTCTGGATGGAATCATAGAGCGTGCCCGCGTCACCGCCCGGGAAATCAGCACGTGCAGAACCACCATCAGGCATGAACAAGGTATCGCCCACAAAGGCCGCATCACCCACGACATGGGTCATACAGGCCGGCGTGTGGCCTGGCGTGTATAGCGCAACGGCCTTCATGTTCCCGATTTCATAGGTGTCGCCGTCTTCGAACAGCGCGTCGAATTGCGACCCGTCACGCTGGAATTCGGTGCCTTCGTTGAAGACTTTGCCGAACGTGTCCTGCACGACCTTGATATTGGCGCCGATGCCGATCTTGCCGCCCAGTTTCTGCTGGATATAGGGCGCAGCCGACAGGTGGTCGGCGTGGACATGGGTTTCGATGATCCATTCCAGGTCAAGCTCGCGTTCCTTGACCCGAGCGATCATGGCATCGGCATGATCGTAGGTTATCCGTCCGGCGGCATAGTCGATATCCATGACGCTGTCGACGATCGCACAGGAATTCGAGGTCGGATCCTTGACGATATAGCTGATCGTATTGGTCGCCTCATCGAAGAACGCTTCGACTTCGGGTTTGATATTGGTTTTGATTACAGGTTCAGACATCTCTGGTCCTCCTTGGGTTTATTCTGCCGCAACCGCGGCGGCACGTCGATTAAGTGTTTGGATCATGGTTTTCGCCACGATAACCCCTGCCACGAAGGCAACGAAAAAGATCAGGACACTGGGCTGTGCAGTGCCGATGGCCGGAATGGCGCCTCCCGGGCAAAAGCCGGCAATCCCCCAGCCAAGTCCGAAAAGAGCGGAGCCGCCGACAAGCCTTGCGTCGATGACCCGGCTGGTCGGGACGTTGAAGTTTGCCGTCAGAACCGGCGTGGTGCGGCTGCGGAAGATTATGCGATAGCCGATCGCCGTAACGAGCACCGCGCCAAGCATGACCACGACAAGGCTGGGATCCCAGGTGCCTGCAACATCGAAGAAATTCAGCACCTTGGCCGGGTTGGCCATGCCGGAAATCGAGATGCCGACACCAAAAGTCAGGCCGATCAGATAGGTGATGGCAAGATTCACAGCAAACCCTCCGGCAACAGGTGGCGGGTGACGTAGACGGTCACGAATGTGGACACCATGAAAACGGCCGTTGCCACGATGGAACGCGGG
>JBNKYL010000229.1:0-6363 GCA_050300875.1 Paracoccaceae bacterium | reverse complement strand
GGTGGGCAAGTCCATTTCAGACTTGCCCGGAACACTGTTGAGGGGTGTGGATGTGCACGGCCGGCCCATCCCGGACGTCCACCCCGAAACCGGCGCACACATAGACCTGTTCCAACTTCGCAAATACAAAGTGCAGGCATGGACCAGCTTGTCCGAACAGGTCGACCATGTTGTTCAGGTCAACTACGAACGACTGCTGGTTTCGCCCGCTGAATTCATCGCCCAGCTCGCCAATGACTTTGGACACTTGTTTAATCAGGGTGCAATTCCTGACCACGTGCCGGACACATCCTATCTTGCCAAATACTGCCAGCCCGAACCGTTTCAGGATTGCGAAATGGCCGTCATGAATACCCATATAGATTGGGCAACCGAACAGCTGATCGGCTACGAAAAAGGTGATCTGTTTCTTCCAGCATTGCGCGGCGTGCCAGGCAGTACCTGCTGAAGTCACGAGCTAGACCGGCATCAGCGCCCAGTAATCCAGGTCCAGCAGCACATCTGGCAGGTATTTCCCATCCTCGCCACGAAGCGCGAACGGCTCGCCCTTGGTGGCGACCAGACGTAGGCGGATCGCGCTGACGCCCGGCGCATGGGTTTCGGCCTTGTCCAGCACTTCTGTCCACGCGTGGACGGTGTCGCCGGCGAAGCACGGGTTGGCATGCGCGCCCGCGTTCAGGCCCACGATCATCTGCGCATTGGCGAGCCCGTTGAAGGACAGTGCGCGGGCCAGTGAAATGACGTGCCCTCCATAGATCAGCCGTTTGCCATCCGCGCGGTTCGTCGCGTCGAAATGCACCTTGGCGGTGTTCTGCCACAGGCGGGTGGCGATCATGTGTTCGGCTTCCTCGATGGTGACGCGATCGACATGGTCGATCTGTTCGCCCACCGCGTAGTCGCCCCAGCGATGCGGTTCGCCCGCAGCGGTGAAGTCATATTGCAGGAAATCCAGGCCTTCGGGGATCACCAGGTCGCTGGCCGCAACTGCGCCCGCAAGTTCGGGGATCACCGTATCGGGCGCCGGGGCTTCTGGGGCGCGGTTGCGCACCATGACCCAACGCACGTAGGACAGCACGGGGTCGTCCCACTGGTTGAACCCGGTCGTGCGCACCCAGACCACGCCGGATTTGCCGTTGGAATTCTGCTTCAGCCCGATCACTTCGCTTTCCGACCTGAGCGTATCGCCCGGCCAGACCGGTTTAAGCCAGCGGCCTTCGGCATAGCCAAGGTTGGCCACCGCATTCAGGGAAATATCCGGCACGGTCTTGCCGAAGACCACGTGGAAGGCAGCCAGATCGTCGATGGGTGATCGATCCAACCCGCAGGTTTCGGCGAAAGTATCAGCCGAATAGATCGCGTGCCGGGCGGGATAAAGCGCGTGATACAGCGCCCGTTCGCCCCCCGAGATGGTGCGTGGCACGGCGTGGGCGATAACCTCGCCCAGCCGGTAATCTTCAAAGAAACGGCCTGCGTTGGTTTTCATGATCTATACCGGAAACGGCGTTGGTCCGAGCCAAATGTGAAGTGCCACGATCACGGCGAACACCACCAGTGATATAACCCCCAGCCGGATGTCGCCCTGAACCGTGCCTTCGGTATAGGGCGCGGGCGCGGGTTCGTCCCGGTTGATCAGCAGCATCGACGCAATGGACCACAGCCCCAGCCCGCCGAACAGCACCAACGACGGAACGTCGCCGTTGACCAGCAGGTGCGCGACCGCCCAGATCAGAGCGCCGGTCAGCATCGGGTGGCGCATCTTGCCGCGCAGGCGGCTTTTTGAACTGCCGACACCCAGCAGCACCACCGAGAACACCATCAGCAGGTTATTGAGGTGGATGGCCCAGCCGAAATACCACAAAGGCGTGGGATCAGCAGCGCGGTAACCGATCACCATCAGCACGATGCCGGCGATCGAGCCGAGTGCCACCAACCCCTTGCCGGGATCACCCAGCCGCGCCCGAAGGCCCGGTGTGATCCGCTTCATCAGGTGAAAATACGTCCAAAGGGCAAGCCCCAGTATCAGCCAGATCATGTTAAGCCTCCATTGCCGCGATAGCCTCTGCCTTGGCCAGCGTGGCGCGTGCGGTTTCGACATGCAAGTTTTCAACGATGCGGCCATCGACGACGGCCACGCCCTTGCCCTCGGCTTCGGCCTCGTCAAAGGCCGCGATCTGGCGGCGGGCCAGGTCGACCTCGGCCTCGGACGGTGCAAAGACGGCGTTGGCAATCGCCAACTGCGCGGGGTGGATCAGCGTCTTGCCGTCAAAGCCGAAATCACGCCCTTCCTGGCATTCCGCGCGCAGGCCGTCTTCGTCCTTGAACGCGTTATAGACCCCGTCGATGCAGGGAATGCCCGCCGCACGAGCGGCCAACAGGCAGGTTTGCAGGCTGGCGGTCATGGCGCTGCGGCTGCGGCTTCCCAATTCCTTGGCCAGATCATTCGTGCCCATGACGAAACCGGCCATCGACGGATGGTCTGCGATCTCGGCCGCGTTCAGGATGCCACGGGCGGTTTCCATCATCGCCCAGACCGGTACGCCCGGTGCCCTTTGTGCGATTGCTTCGACGTCGGCAGCGGAATTGACCTTGGGCACCAAGACCCCGTCCATGGCGCCCCCCTGAAAGGCCGACAGATCTGCCGAACCCCATTCGGTGTCCAGCGCATTGATCCTGACCAGACACAGCCGGGGTGCGTAGCCGCCGGTGGCGAGTGCCGTGCGCAAAGTTTCGCGGGCCTGGGGTTTTTCATCCGGGGCAACAGCGTCTTCCAGATCGAAGATGATCGCGTCGGCCGCCAACCCGCGCGCCTTATCCAGAGCGCGATCCTTGCTGCCCGGAATGTACAGGACCGACCGTAGCGGTCGGGGTGTCTGACCCATGATTCTGTCCCCGCAAATTTGTTGCGGAAAAGTTTACCGAAACGAAAGAATACGCAAGGCAAGAATTGCCGCACCGCAGAAACCGTTATTTTTCCAACGCTTGTTGGACATTCACATTTGTAACTATTTGCGCACGGCCAGTTAACCATAATTTGGACGGATTTGGCGCAGGCTGCTCGCATGTCGGAATAATGGACGAGGGCGGATCGAACCGGGTCCGGATGACAGCACTGCCGACACCCTCATTTCGGCCCGCACGCAGGGCCTGCAAGGAAAGGCACGACCTATGAAGAAGCAGTTTCTGGCATTGGCACTGGGTGCGGTCGCGACAACGGCATCCGCCCAACTGGCACAGGCCCAGCAACGCAATTGCGCCGACCGCGACATGGTCGTCGCGCGTCTGGCCGAACGCTATGGCGAAAGCCGACAGTCGATCGGGCTGGGGTCCAACAATTCAGTGGTCGAGGTGTTTGCCTCGCTTGAAACCGGGACCTGGACGATCACTGTCACCACCGCAACCGGCACCATGTGCATCGTAGCCGCCGGTCAGGCGTTCGAAACCCTGGCCGAAGCAGTGCCGGCGCCGGGCAACGACGCCTGATCAACCGAAGCCTGCGACCCACAGCAATCGCAGCGACACCACCAAAAGCGCCCATGTGACGATGGCGTAAAAGACCTTGGTCGAAACGACCTCGACCAGTCTGCGCCCCACGAATACGGCCAGGATCGCGGGCACGAGCAGGAACAATGCGGTCTTGATCGATCCCATGTTCAACTGCCCCAATTGCCAATATGGCAACAGCTTCGACGCGTTCACGATGGCAAAGAAGATCGTTGTCGTTCCCGCGAAGACCTGTTTGGTGAGTTTAAGCGGCATCACATAGACTTGGAACGGCGGCGCCCCCGCGTGGCTGATAAAGCTGGTGAAACCGGCCAGCATACCCCAGAAAAGACCAGGCCCCACGCGCATCTGCCGTGGGGCCATTTTGCTGGAATCGCGTAATAGATTGTTCAACGCGAACGCCAAACCGATTGCACCAACCAGACCTGTCACCACACGATCCGAAACGATCGTGGCCGTCGTCCAGCCTACGACCGTGCCGACCAACCCCGCAGGGATCAGGATCGCCAAAAGCTTACGGTCGAATTCCCGCCGGTAGGCCCAGACCCCGAACACATCTGATACGATGTAGACCGGCAACAGTAGCCCCGCCGCGATCAGCGGGTTCATTACCAGTGACATGATCGGCACTGCCAGCATCCCGACCGCAGGCCAACCGCCTTTTGAAATACCGACCAAGAAAGCAGCCACGACGGCCGCGGCCCAGAATGCCGGTTCCGATTCTATCATGTGCTGAACCCTGCCTGCCCCAACGGGCATTAACCGTGTCGCAGGGTTTAGCCGATATCCCCCCCGGCACAAGGCCCGCCCCATGCCGCAGCGCAGCGGGCTTGCGTCGCGGTCTGGTTAGGGCTAGGCATCGCCGAGAATTTTCACCGACCGGAGACATCAAACATGTCCAGACCCAAGATCGCGCTTATCGGGGCAGGTCAGATCGGCGGCACGCTCGCCCATCTGGCCGCATTGAAGGAATTGGGCGATATCGTCCTGTTCGACATCATGGAAGGCACGCCGCAGGGCAAGGCGTTGGACCTGGCCGAAAGCACACCGGTGTCCAAGATCGACGCAGGTCTGAAAGGCACCAATGATTACGCCGATATCGCGGGCGCTGATGTCTGCATCGTCACTGCCGGTGTCCCCCGCAAACCGGGCATGAGCCGCGACGATCTGCTGGGCATCAACCTGAAGGTCATGAAAGCCGTCGGCGAAGGCATCAAGAACAACGCACCCGACGCGTTCGTCATCTGCATCACCAACCCGCTGGACGCGATGGTCTGGGCGCTGCAGCAGTATTCCGGCCTGCCCGCGCACAAGGTCTGCGGCATGGCGGGCGTGCTCGATTCGGCGCGTTTCCGTTATTTCCTGTCCGAGGAATTCGAAGTGTCGGTCAAGGATGTGACCGCTTTCGTTCTGGGCGGCCATGGCGACACGATGGTGCCGCTGGCCCGCTATTCGACGGTTGCCGGCATCCCGCTGCCCGACTTGGTGAAAATGGGCTGGACCACGCAGGACAAGCTGGACGCCATCGTGCAGCGCACCCGCGACGGCGGTGCTGAAATCGTTGGGCTGCTGGGCAATGGCTCGGCGTTTTATGCGCCTGCCGCGTCAGCCATCGAAATGGCCGAAAGCTATCTGAAGGACCAGAAACGCGTCCTGCCCTGCGCCGCGCATGTGTCGGGCGCCTATGGGCTGAAGGGGCTCTATGTCGGCGTGCCGACCGTGATCGGTGCTGGTGGCGTTGAGCGGGTCGTGGCGATCGAACTGAACAAGGACGAACAGGCCATGTTCGACAAGTCGGTCGATGCTGTGAAAGGGCTGGTTGCCGCCTGTAAAGGGATCGACGAAGGGCTAAACTGATCGCCTGATGCGTTGAAAGACCTTGACGCGCGCCGCTTTGGCGCGCGTTTTTATTTGGGCCAGCAAGGGGTCAGACATGCCGGGACCACATGACCAGGAATTGCAGGACCGTCTGGTCCGTTATGCCGCCATCGACAGCCAGTCGGACGAAGATTCGTTGTCTTCACCTTCGACCGAGATCCAGCTGAATATGCAGCGCCTCTTGGTGCAGGAATTGCAGGATATCGGGGCCAGCGAAGTGACGCTGACCGAATACGGCGCGGTTCTGGCCACCATCCCCGGCACCGCCCCCGGACCGACCATCGGGTTGTTGGCCCATGTCGATACCGCGCCGCAGTTCAACGCATCCGGCGTGAAGCCGCGGGTGATCCGCGGCTATAATGGTGGCGCGATCACCTACCCAGACGCGCCTGACCTGACGTTGACGCCCGAAGAATCTCCATATCTGGCCGAAAAGATCGGCCATGACATCATCACCGCATCTGGCACCACGCTGCTGGGCGCCGATGACAAGGCAGGCGTGGCCATTCTGATGACCGCTGCGCGCCACATGCTGTCCGATCCGTCTATCGCCCATCCGCCCTTGCGGCTGGCCTTTACCCCGGACGAGGAAATCGGTCGCGGCGTCGACGCCCGCCTCCCCGCCGATCTGGCAGCCGATTTCGCGTTTACCTTCGACGGCGGCAAGGTCGGCGAAATTGAGTACGAAACCTTTTCGGCGGATGCGGCGGAGGTACTGATCAAGGGCGTGTCGATCCATCCCGGTTACGCCACCGGCAAGATGGTCAACGCCATCCACCTGGCCGCCAAGATCATGCAGACCCTGCCGCAGGCCACAATGGTGCCCGAAAACACGTCCGGCACCGAGGGCTTCATCCATGCGACCACGATGACCGGCGGGTCGTCCGATATGCGCATCAAGTTCATCATACGCGATTTCGAACTGGATGGGCTGGAAGCCAAAGGAGCACTGTTGCGACAGGTTTGCTCAGCCGTCGCCGCCAC
>JBNKYL010000228.1:0-3944 GCA_050300875.1 Paracoccaceae bacterium | reverse complement strand
AATCGCCACGCACCATTTCAGGCCGACCCACGGCGGCCACTACGATATCGGCTCGGCCCACGACCTCTGGCAAATCTTTGGTGCGTGAATGCGCAACGGTCACCGTGCAGCTATCACCCAAAAGCAGGTTGAACATCGGTTTGCCGACAATATTCGACCGCCCGATCACCACTGCGTTCAGGCCCGACAGCGACCCGTGATGATTGCGCAGCATCATCAGACAGCCCAGCGGCGTGCAAGGCACCATCGATTTCTGGCCAGTCCCCAGCAATCCGACATTGGAAATATGAAACCCGTCCACATCCTTGGCGGGGTTGATCGAGTTGATCACCTTGGCCTCATCCATGTGATCCGGCAACGGCAGCTGCACCAGTATACCATGCACGGCAGGGTCATTGTTCAGCTTGTCGACCAGGGCCAGCAGATCGGCCTCGGGCGTGGACACATCGAGCTTGTGCTCGAAACTCGCCATGCCGGCCTCGACCGTCTGCTTGCCCTTGGACCGCACATAGACCTGGCTGGCAGGGTCTTCGCCCACCAGCACCACCGCCAGCCCCGGCGTGATGCCGTGATCGGCCTTCAATGCCGCGACCCCTTCGGCCACCTTGCCCCGCACCTCGGCGGCAAATGCCTTGCCATCAATGATCGTCGCGCCCATGCCGGTCCCCTTGCTTCTTTCTGTTCAAAAACTCTCGCCGAATGCATCGGGCAGCGCCGGGTCCGATGCCCGGCGCGCCCGACCCGCGGTCAGAACAGCCCTTCGATTTCACCCTCGGCGTTCAGCCGGATGTTTTCAGCCGCCGGTGTGCGCGGCAAGCCCGGCATGGTCATGATCTCTCCACAGACCACCACGACGAACCCGGCCCCGGCGCTTAGCCGCACTTCCCGGACCGGCACCGAATGCCCGGTCGGCGCGCCGCGCAGGTTCGGATCGGTCGAAAATGAATACTGGGTCTTGGCCATGCAGACCGGCAGATGCCCATATCCCTGATCTTCCCAGGCCTTCAACTGTGCCCGGATCGACTTGTCGGCCAGCACCTCGTCGGCGCGATAGATACGCTTGGCGATGGTCTGGATCTTGTCGAACAGGCTCATGTCGTCGGGATAGAGCGGGCCGAAATGCGAAACGCCGCTATCGGCGATTTCGGCCACGCGACGGGCCAGATCGGCTGAACCTTCGCCGCCCAGTTCCCAGTGACGGCTGACGATCGCCTCGGACCCATGACTTTTCACATAGTCGCGTATGGCCTGCACTTCGGCATCTGTATCGGTGACGAAATGGTTGATGGCCACCACGACCGGAACGCCGAAACTTTTCAGGTTCTCGATATGGCGGCCGAGGTTCGGGCAGCCCTTCATGACCGCATCCACGTTTTCAGGGCCCAGATCGGCCTTGGCCACGCCGCCATTCATCTTCATCGCCCGCACGGTCGCCACGCAGACAACCACCGAAGGGGCCAGCCCCGCCTTGCGGCATTTGATGTTCATGAACTTCTCGGCACCCAGATCGGCGCCAAACCCGGCTTCGGTCACGACGTAATCGGCCAGCTTCAGCGCCGTCGTCGTGGCAATGACCGAGTTGCAGCCATGCGCGATATTGGCAAACGGACCGCCATGCACGAAGGCCGGGTTGTTTTCCAGCGTCTGCACCAGGTTCGGCTGCATCGCATCTTTCAACAGCACCGTCATCGCGCCATCGGCCTTGATGTCGCGTGCATAGATCGGCGTACGGTCACGGCGATAGGCCACGATCATGTCGCCCAGCCGCTTTTCCAGGTCCTTCAGGTCCTTGGACAGGCAAAGGATCGCCATGACTTCGGACGCCACCGTGATGTCAAACCCGGTTTGGCGCGGGAAGCCGTTGCTGACGCCGCCCAGCGAGGTCACGATGTCGCGCAGCGCACGGTCGTTCATGTCGACGACGCGCTTCCAGCTGACGCGGCGTTCGTCGATCTGCAACTCGTTGCCCCAATAGATGTGGTTGTCGATCATTGCCGACAACAGGTTATGGGCCGCCGTGATCGCGTGGAAGTCGCCGGTGAAATGCAGGTTCATTTCTTCCATCGGCACGACCTGCGCATACCCGCCGCCCGCGGCGCCGCCCTTCATCCCGAAGTTCGGGCCAAGCGACGCTTCGCGGATGCAGACCATTGCGTTCTTGCCAATCTTGTTCAGCCCGTCGACCAGCCCCACCGTGGTGGTCGTCTTGCCCTCACCAGCAGGCGTCGGGTTGATCGCGGTGACAAGGATCAGCTTGCCATCCTTCTTGTCCTGGATCGAGTTGATGAAGTCCTGACTGACCTTCGCCTTGTCATGTCCATAGGGCAAAAGGTGCTCGGCCGGGATCCCAAGCGCGTCGCCGATGTCCATGATCGGGCGCTTGTTCGCCGCGCGGGCAATTTCGATATCGGATTTATAGGCCATTTCGTTCCCTCGATTCGGCATGCCAATGCATTCAATTGGGGCTTAATGCCTGGGCCCAGCGGGAACAAAACCTTTTCCGACCATTTCGGGGCTATTCCCGTCCGGAGCGAAAAAAAGCGGCGAAAAGTGTCAACCCGGCGAAAACGTATCAAAAAGCCCCAGATGACACATCTGGGGCTTTCGGAATTACTGTATTTCCTGAACGGACAGGATCAGGCGCTTGGTTCTGGTTCCATTCCGCCGCCACCTGTTTTGGGCTTGGGCCGAGTTTTCGGGATCGCCGTAACCGAGGTTTCGGCGGGTTCAATCCCGGTGCCATCATCGTCATCGCTTGACCGCGGCGGTTCGCCCGCCATGACCCGCGTAATTTCGATGCCGGTCAGGGTTTCGTATTCCAACAGACCCTGCGCCAGGTTTTCCAACTCGTCCGCATGTTCGGTCAGGATGCGCTTGGCGGTATCATAGCCTTCGTCGACCAGCTTCTGCACTTCGTCATCGATCAGCTTCTGGGTGTCGTCGCCATGGTTGGCGCCGCCGTTGTAGTTGCCCAGATAGCTTTGCTGCTCATTGGCATAGTCGATATTGCCCAGTTTTTCCGACATGCCGAACTGCGTGACCATGGCCCGTGCGATGCGGCTGACCTGCTGAATATCGCTGGCCGCGCCCGAGGTTACATTTTCGGGGCCAAAGATCAGTTCTTCGGCGACCTTGCCCCCCATCGCCATGGCGATCTTGGACTTGTACTTGGTCTTGGTCACGCTCAACTGGTCACGTTCCGGCAGCGCCAGAACCAGGCCCAACGCCCGGCCACGCGGGATGATCGTCGCCTTGTGGATCGGATCGTGCTGCGGCACGTGCAGGCCCACAACCGCATGACCAGCCTCATGATAGGCGGTCAGCTTCTTTTCATCCTCGGACATGACCATGGACCTGCGTTCCGGGCCCATCATCACCTTGTCCTTGGCCTTCTCGAAATCTTCCATCGTGACGAAACGCCGACCTATGCGTGCCGCCATCAGGGCGCTTTCGTTCACAAGGTTGGCCAGATCGGCACCCGAAAAGCCCGGCGTGCCACGCGCGATGATGCGCAGGTCCACATCGGGGCCCAGCGGGATCTTGCGGGCATGGACGCCCAGGATCTTTTCGCGACCACGAATATCCGGGTTCGGCACCTGCACCTGACGGTCGAAACGGCCAGGGCGCAGCAGCGCGGGGTCCAGAACATCGGGACGGTTGGTCGCCGCCACGATGATGATGCCTTCGTTGGCTTCGAACCCGTCCATTTCAACCAGCAACTGGTTCAAGGTCTGTTCGCGTTCGTCATTCCCGCCGCCATAGCCCACGCCACGCGACCGGCCCACAGCGTCGATTTCGTCGATGAAGACGATGCAAGGCGCGTTTTTCTTGGCCTGTTCGAACATGTCGCGCACGCGCGACGCGCCGACACCCACGAACATTTCCACGAAGTCTGAACCCGAAATGGTGAAGAACGGCACACCCGCCTCGCCTGCAATCGCGCG
>JBNKYL010000227.1:0-18186 GCA_050300875.1 Paracoccaceae bacterium | reverse complement strand
GGGCCTGTTTGCGCTGATGGCAAAAGGCCCGCCGTTCAGACCTCGGTCAGAATTTGATCCAGTCGCCGTTCTCGGTGGAACTTTCGATGGCGGCCTGGATGAAACGCATCCCCGTCAACCCGTCTTCGATGCCCGGCGCCATGGCACCGGCCTTGCCGCGGATGATGTCGGCGGCTTCCTTGTAGATGGTGGCGAAACCTTCAAGGTAGCCTTCGGGGTGGCCCGGCGGCACGCGCAGGGATTGTTCGGCGCCGATGGGGGCGGCCCCGCCACGGGTCAGCAATTGTTTGGGCTGACCAAAGGGGGTGTAGGTCATCACATTGGGGTTTTCCTGGTGCCAGGTGATCCCGCCCTTGTCGCCATAGACGCGCAATGACAGCCCATTTTCGTGGCCAACTGCGACCTGTGACGCCCAAAGCGTGCCCTTGGCCCCGCCCTTGAAACGGAACCGGGCGGTGACGTTGTCATCGACCTGCCGCCCGGCGACGAAGCTGGTCAGTTCGGCGCTGATCGTTTCGACCTCTAGCCCGGTCACGAACTGGGCCAGGTTGAAGGCGTGCGTGCCGATATCGCCGCTGCAGCCGCCCGCGCCGGATCGTTTCGGGTCAGTACGCCAGTCGGCCTGCTTGTTGTGGACCTCTTCTGTCAGCCAGTCCTGGATGTATTCGGCGGCGACCATGCGGATGGTACCAAGCTGGCCGCTGGCGATCATGTCGCGCGCCTGACGGATCAGCGGGTAGCCGGTGTAGTTGTGGGTCAGGATGAAATGCTTGCCCGATGCTCTCACCGCCTCGGCGATGGACTGCGCACCTACCATGTCATTGGATAGGGGTTTGTCGCAGATGACGTTGATGCCCGCGTTCAGAAACGCGATGGCAGGTCCGGCATGCATATGGTTGGGGGTGACGATCGCGACCGCGTCAATCCCGTCGGTCCGGGCAGCTTCGGCCTGCGCCATTTCTTCGTACGAGTCATAGCAACGGTCGGGGTCGAGCCCCAGTTCGGCCCCCGATGCCTTGGATTTTTCCGGGGTCGAGGACAGCGCGCCCGCGACCAGTTCCCATTCGTCGTCGATGCGGGCAGCGATGCGGTGGACCGCGCCGATGAAGGCGCCTTGGCCACCGCCGACCATGCCAAGTTTCAATCGTGCCATGTCTTAGATCCCCAGCATTTGTTTGATGGCGTCCATGTCGGTTTCGCCGCCTGCGAAATCGTCAAAGGCTTTGTCCGTCACTTCGATGATATGGGCGGCGATGAAGGGCGCGCCTTCGGCGGCACCCTGTTCAGGCGATTTCAGGCAGCATTCCCATTCCAGCACTGCCCAGCTGTCATAGTCGTATTGCGCGAGCTTGCTGAAGATGCTGGCGAAATCGACCTGCCCGTCGCCCAAGGACCGGAAGCGGCCCGCGCGGTTGGTCCAGCTTTGGTAGCCGGAATAAACGCCCTGGCGGCCATCGGGGTTAAATTCGGCATCCTTCACGTGGTAGGCGCAGATGCGGTCATGGTAGAGGTCGATGAAGGCCAGGTAATCCAGCTGCTGCAGCAGGAAATGTGACGGGTCGTAGTTGATCTTCGCGCGTTCGTGGCCGCCCACCGCATCAACAAACATCTCGAAGGTTGCGCCGTCGAACACGTCTTCGCCTGGGTGGATTTCGTAGCCCACATTGACGCCGTGATCTTCATAGACATCGAGGATCGGTTTCCATCGGCGGCCCAGTTCGGCAAAGGCTTCTTCGATCAGGCCGGCGGGTCGTTGCGGCCAGGGGTAGAGGAAGGGGAACGCCAGTGAGCCCGTGAAGCTGACCGAATTGTCGAGGCCCAGCATGCGGCTGGCCTTGGCAGCCTTTTTCATTTGATCCACGGCCCATTCGGTGCGGGCGGCGGAATTGCCGTGAACAGAGGCAGGGGCGAAGGCGTCGAACGCCTTGTCATAGGCGGGGTTCACGGCGACGAGCTGGCCTTGAAGGTGGGTGGACAATTCGGTGATTTCCACGCCCGCATCGGCGCAAACCCCCTTGATTTCGTCGCAATAGGTTTGGCTGGTCGCGGCCTTGTCGAGGTCAAAGAGCGAACCGACAAAGGTCGGGATCTGCACGCCCTTGTACCCAAGCCCTGCGGCCCATTTGGTGATGTTTTCAAGGCTGTCAAAAGGCGCGGTGTCGCCTGCGAATTGCGCGAGGAATATCGCGGGGCCTTTCATTGTCTTGGCCATTGGTGGCTCCCTGTTCGTGTTATTTGGTCTGTTCGGTATCCCATTTCGGGATTTCCAACGATTGCATCGGCGCGCCCGTCGGGTTGTCGATCCGGTCGATGGCGGCCAGGGCAAGGAATCTTCCTGTGGCGGAAATGTCTTCCGTCAGGGCCAGGATGCCCGGACGAAAAAGGTGCAGGAAACGGTCATTCTGTTTTGAAAACAGGTCAATGTCGCGCCCGATCTCGCGTCCCAATGCCTCGGCCGTGGCGGTCAAGGTCATGGCGGACAACGTTGAAGTGGTCATCATCGCGTCGGTTTCCGGAAACGCGCGAAGATGTTCCGTCATTGCCCGCGCGACATCGGTTTGCGGTTCGTCCGTCGTTGCGCCCTGAACGAGCCGCACCGCAAGGCCAAGTCGTTGCCCGGCCGCCTTGGCAGCCGCAACGTAGTCGCGCGCATAGGTCTGTTCTGTGGGCGGCGACATGATGGCAACCGTCTTGCGCCCGCGGGCATTAAATGTTTCGACCGCGATTTCGCCAAATCTGCCATTGTCGAAGTCATAATACGCGTGCCGGTCGGCCCAGATCGTGCGGCCATGGGCGGCAAAGGGGAAGCCGAGGTCCATCAGGCGTTTCACGCGGCGGTCTTCTGGTTCGATCTGGTTCATGATGATGGCATCGGCTGACCCGGTTTCCAGGATGTAGTCGATGGGCGCCATGATATCTTCGGACGGAAAATAAGGCGTGACAATCATGTGATAGGCGGTGCCACGAAGCGCGCCCGCGATCGACGAGATCAGACGCCCAGTATGGTGGTTGACCATTTCATGTTCGGTCGACAGCACCAAGCTGATGACGTTGGTCTTGCCGGTGCGCAGACGCACGCCCGCGCGGTTGGGACGGTAGCCGATTTCGCGCGCCTTTTCGTTGACGCGGCGCTTGGTCTCTTCGCCGATATCGGGAGCGTCGTGCAGGGCGCGGCTGACCGTTGCGACGGCCAACCCGGTCGCCTGGGCAAGCGTCTTCAGCGTCGGGCGTTCGCCGATGGCCGTGGGCGAATCGGTTGGGTGCTTGCCAGTCGTGTCAGACATGCGCCGAACCCTTCGCAGTTGCAGAAAGCCTGCAGAAAATTGACGGTGATTCTATCGACCAAGCGACCGCAACTGCCCCAACGCGTCTGCGCCGGAGTGCGACAATCTGCCTTTTTTTATTGCCCGAAATATCCATGGATGTTTACGCTAACGGCCAGATTTCTGCAGGTGCAATCGTGCCTAATTCATAAGGTGAAATCAGTTAATTATCCAGCTTGATCGAAAATCCTAAAACGTTATAGGCTGTTTTCTATAACGTTTCAGAAAACTCAGGGAGGAGTTACCAGATGAAAGTTACGAAGGCCCTTTTGGGCGCGACTGCGCTGTGTGCGGCTGGTGCCGTGGGCGCGACCGATCTTGAGGTCACGCACTGGTGGACCTCAGGCGGTGAAGCTGCCGCTGTGGCCGAACTGGCCAAAGCATTTGACGCCTCGGGCGACCGCTGGATTGACGGCGCAATCGCCGGTTCGGGCGGCACTGCACGTCCGATCATGATTTCGCGGATCACCGGTGGTGACCCGATGGGTGCGACCCAGTTCAACCATGGTCGCCAGGCTGAAGAACTGGTCGAAGCCGGCCTTATGCTGGACCTGACCGATGTTGCCGAAGCCAATAACTGGCGTGAAACCATCCACCCGATTTCGCTGCTGGATGCCTGCACCGTCGACGGTCGCGTCTACTGTGCGCCGGTCAACATCCACTCGTGGCAGTGGATCTGGCTGAGCCACAAGGCATTTGCCGATGCTGGTGTCGAAGTCCCGACCAACTGGGATGAATTCGTGGCTGCCGCCCCGGCGCTGCGCGCTGCTGGCAAGATCCCGCTGGCCATGGGCAACCAGGCTTGGCAGTCGTCGGGCGCCTTCGGCGTTCTGGCCATCGCCATTGCCGGTCAGGATGCCTGGTCGGCCGTGAACATCGACCACAATGCCGAAGTGGCTGCCGGACCTGAATACGCAAAGGTCTTCCAGGCTGCTGCTGACGCGCGTGCATTCCGCGAAGGTTCGAACGTGCAGGACTGGAACCAGGCGACCAACCTGGTGATCACCGGTCAGGCCGGTGGCCAGATCATGGGTGACTGGGCGCAGGGTGAATTCCAGGTGGCCGGTCAGGTCGCTGGCGAAGACTATACCTGTCTGCCGGGTCTGGGTGTGACCGAGGTCATCTCGACCGGTGGTGACGCCTTCTACTTCCCGAAACTGGACGATCCGGAACAGGAAGCCGCGCAGAAGCGTCTGGCCGCCCTGCTGGTTACCCCGGAAGTGCAGGTTGCGTTCAACCTCAAGAAAGGCTCGCTGCCGATCCGTGGTGATGTCGACCTGGCTGCAGCCAACGACTGCATGAAGAAAGGTCTGGAAATCCTGGCTGGTGGCAACATCCTGCCCGACGGCAACCAGACGCTGTCCCCGGACACCTCGGGTCAGATCGAAGACCTGATGACCGAATTCTGGGCTGACGGTTCGACCATTTCGGCAGCCGAGGCGCAAGCCCGCTATGCCGAGATCATCGCGAACGCTGACTAAGGCGTGACAAGTCGCGGCCGGTCCATCACGGGCCGGCCGCGATTTCGCTGACATTCGAATGCGGGCAGGATAGCCTGCCGGATGTCATCACGGCCCTGCTGCAGGGCCGGACGATTTAGGGAGGTTGGGGCATGTCCCAGGCGGCAATGGCCGACGCATCTGCCGATGTGGCAGGGAGCGGTATCGGTCCATCCACAGAAAAGCTGTTCAACCGATCCATCTTGGCGGCGCTGCTGTTCAAGCTGGGCGGGGTTCTTGGGCTTGGCAGCCTGTTCGAATACGTCACCGACGCGGGCGAAACAGTGGCCACGGTGTTGCCCTGGCTGTCGCTGGCCCTGGCTGCCTTTGTTGTCATTCGCATGGTGATGGCGTCGCCCCACGGCGTGACCTTCGGGGTCAACCGTTATCGCCGCCACATCATAGGTTGGCTGATTGGTGCAGTTATCCTGTTGATCCTTGCCTTTTTCGGCGACGCTTTGCGGCCCGTGCTGGATGTGTTGGGCAAGTCCGGCAAGGTGATCGCCAATTTCGGCGGCAATCACGGGATATTCCTGGCGCTGATAATGCTGATGATTTCCGGAGCCTTGTCGATCGTCGGATCGGACCGGACATCGCACCACCAGCCGGGCAAGATCGAACGCGTCTGGGTGGGCAACTTGACGGCCAAGATCGCAGCCATCCCCATGGCGCTGGTGGCGATGGGCATTTTCTTTGGTGGCACGGTCTGGACGGTGATCTATTCGTTCACCGGGTCCAAGCTGCTGCCCAAGGCCAAATGGGTCGGGCTGGACCAATACGAACGGCTGTGGGGTGAAAGCCGCTGGATCACGTCGATCGAGAACCTGATGATCTACGGGTTCTTTTCGTTGATCTTTTCGCTGGTGATCGGGTTTTTCCTGGCGGTGTTGCTGGATCAGAAGATCAGGTTCGAAAACACGTTCCGCACGATTTTCCTGTATCCTTTCGCGCTGTCCTTCATCGTGACCGGGCTGGTTTGGCAATGGGTGCTGAACCCTGATTTCGGGGTGCAAAGCGTGATCCGCAAGCTTGGCTTCACGAATTTCGACTTCGACCCGCTCTACAACGCCGATATCGTGATTTACGGCATTTTGATTGCCGGGCTGTGGCAGGGCACCGGGCTGATCATGTGCCTGATGCTGGCCGGTCTGCGTGGCATCGATGAAGACATCTGGAAAGCCAGCCGCGTGGACGGCATCCCGGCGTGGAAAACCTATATCTTCATAATCATCCCGATGATGCGACCGGTGTTCATCACCACGTTGGTGTTGATCGCATCGGGCATCGTGCGGGTCTATGACCTGGTCGTTGCACAGACTTCGGGTGGCCCGGGCATCGCGTCCGAAGTTCCGGCCAAATATGTTTATGACAAAATGTTCCTGGGTCAGAACCTCGGACAGGGTTTTGCCGCATCTACGATGATGTTGCTTGCCGTGCTCGTCGTGATCATCCCGTGGGCCTATCTCGAATTCGGAGGCAGAAAACAAAATGACTGACGCCGCGATGCTTGCAGATGGCCCCAGCGGGCCGAAACCCCGCCGCGCCCTTTCGCGCCGCAACATCTTCCTCTACGGCACGTTGTTCGTGGTCGCGGTCTACTACCTTTTGCCGCTCTACGTGATGATCGTGACCTCGCTGAAGGGGATGCCGGAAATCCGTTTGGGCAATGTGTTTTCGCCGCCTGTGGAAATCACCTTCGAGCCATGGGTGAAGGCCTGGGCCGAGGCCTGCACGGGGTTGAATTGTGACGGGCTGAGCCGCGGTTTCTGGAATTCGGTTCGAATTACCATTCCGTCGGTGATCGTGTCGATCGCGATTGCCTCGGTCAACGGATATGCGCTGGCCAACTGGCGGTTCAAGGGGGCCAACGCCTTCTTCACGATCCTCATCTTCGGCGCCTTCATCCCCTACCAGGTGATGTTGTACCCGATCGTGATCGTGCTGCGTGAAATGGGCCTTTACGGTTCGCTGACCGGGCTGGTGATCGTGCATTCGATCTTTGGTATGCCGATCCTGACGCTGCTGTTCCGCAACTACTTCACGTCCATACCCGAAGAGCTGTTCAAGGCGGCGCGGGTCGATGGGGCCGGGTTCTGGGCGATCTACTTTCAGATCATGTTGCCCATGTCCTTGCCGATCTTCGTTGTGGCGATGATCCTGCAGGTCACGGGCATCTGGAACGACTTCCTGTTTGGCGTCGTCTATACCAAACCCGACCTTTACCCGATGACGGTGCAGCTCAATAACATCGTGAACTCGGTTCAGGGGGTCAAGGAATACAACGTCAACATGGCGGCGACGCTGCTGACGGGGCTGGTTCCGCTGACCATCTACTTCATCTCCGGAAAACTATTCGTGCGCGGCATCGCCGCCGGTGCGGTGAAAGGCTAACGAACAATGGAAATTTCTTCTGTATCCATCCGAAACCTTGACCTGAACTTCGGGTCCGTGAAGGTCCTGAAAAACCTGAATCTGGAGATTGGCGAAGGCGAGTTTCTGGTGCTCTTGGGGTCGTCGGGTTGCGGTAAGTCCACGCTTTTGAACTGCATTGCTGGGCTGTTGGAAGTGTCTGCCGGGCAGATATTCATCAAGGACAAGAACGTCACCTGGGAAGAGCCGTCCAAGCGTGGCATCGGCATGGTGTTCCAGTCCTACGCGCTTTATCCGCAGATGACGGTGAAGGGAAACCTGAGCTTCGGGTTGAAAAACGGCGGGGTGCCGAAGGCAGAAATCGAGGAGCGCGTGGAGCGCGCGGCCAAGGTCTTGCAGATCGAGCCGCTGCTGGACCGTCGCCCGGCGGCGTTGTCCGGCGGGCAGCGCCAGCGGGTTGCCATTGGTCGGGCGCTGGTGCGTGATGTGGACGTGTTCCTGTTCGATGAACCCTTGTCGAACCTTGACGCCAAGCTACGCGCCGACCTTCGGGTGGAAATCAAGCGGCTGCACAACCAGTTGCAGAATACGATGATCTACGTGACCCATGACCAGGTCGAAGCCATGACGCTGGCCGACCGCATCGCGATCATGAAGGACGGGTTGATCCAGCAGTTGGCCGATCCGCATACGATTTATAACAAGCCGGTCAACAAATACGTGGCGGGCTTTATCGGGTCACCGACCATGAATTTCCTTGATGGGGAAGTGCTGGGCGACACGTTCACGTCGGGCGGCCTGAAAGTGTCGCTGAAGTCCTATGAGTTTTCTGAAACCGGTGCGGCCGGCGGTGCGTCTTGGTTGGGTGTGCGGCCCGAGCACGTGTTCATCGGCGATCAGGCCAAGGCGCAACCTGTCACAGCGGAAGTCGAGGTGGAAATCTTCGAACCGATGGGGTCCGACACGCTGATCTACACCACGCTTGCGGACCAGGATTTCCATTTCCGCGTCGACGGTCAGGAGGTCATCCGCAAAGGCGACAAGCTGACAATCGGCTTCGACCCGGCGCGGTGTTCGTTATTTGACAAGGCATCCGAAGCCCGGATGTAACCAACAGGATCCAACGTGATCGATCTGAACGGCAACTGGGATTTCCGCGATGACAGCGGGGACTATAGCTGTGCCATCACCTTCCCGGGTGATGGCATCAGCGCGTTGCATCATGCTGGCCTGATTCCCGACCCGTATTGGGGCAGGAACGAATATGATCTGAGGTGGATATCAGAACGCGATTGGGTTGCGCGGCGATCATTCGACCTGGATAGCGACACGCATGATTTGGTCCTTGATGGGCTGGATTGCGTGGTCGAGGTTTCTGTCAACGGCACGCAGGTCTTGGCCGCCGACAATGCGTTTCGTGTTTGGCGCGTCGATTTGCGAGGCGTTGCGCGGCGCGGGGCAAACGAGATTGAAATCCGGTTTCGGTCAAACGTGAAAGAGGCGGCACGTCGGCAGGAAAACCAGCCATATTTTGTGCCCTACACCAAAAACTACGAGATCCCGCATGGGAACATGCTTCGCAAGGTCCAATGCGACTTTGGGTGGGACTGGAACATCGCGCTGGCCCCGTTTGGCGTGCTGGGCGGGGTCTGGATCGAACCCAAACGCAAGGCGCGGCTGTCGCATGTTACGATTGACCAGACCCATGCCGATGGCGCGGCGACTGTGACCGTGACCGCCAAGATCGAAGGCGACGGCGAAGGACAGCCGGTGCTGTTTCGGTTTGGCGGCCGTGAAAACGAAGCCAATGTTGCCGGTCGGGTGGCGCGCGCCGTGTTTGTGGTCAAGGACCCGGAAATGTGGTGGCCTGCCGGGCAAGGCATGCAGCCGCTATACGACCTGACAGTTCGCTTCGGTGATCAGGTCGAGGAACGGCAAATCGGG
This sequence comes from Paracoccaceae bacterium, assembly GCA_050300875.1. Lineage (GTDB taxonomy): Bacteria > Pseudomonadota > Alphaproteobacteria > Rhodobacterales > Rhodobacteraceae > CBDCFL01. The sequence goes on along the minus strand of JBNKYL010000227.1, from coordinate 9,050 downwards.
CTACGCACCGTCGAGCTGATCACCGAAAAGGATGACGCGGGAACCGGGTTCAAGTTTAGGGTCAATGGGCGCGACGTGTTCGCCAAGGGCGCGAACTGGATACCCGCCGATGCGTTGCCGTCACGGATCACGCCGGATGTCGTGCGCGATCTGCTGCAATCGGCGGTCGACGCGAACATGAACATGATCCGCATCTGGGGGGGCGGGCGATACGAACCAGGCTGGTTCTATGATCTGTGCGATGAACTGGGGCTGATGGTCTGGCAGGACTTCATGTTTTCCTGCAACCTTTATCCAGCCGACACCGCATTTCTGGACGATGTCGCGGCAGAGGTGCGAGAGAATGTCGAGCGCTTGCATCACCATGCCTGCATTGCGGTCTGGTGCGGGGATAATGAACTGATCGGTGCGCTGACCTGGTATCCGGAATCGCTGGCAAACCGCGACAGGTATCTTGTGGCCTATGATCGGCTGAACAGGGTGATTGAAACAGCGCTGAAAGACGTCGCGCCCGGCGCGGTCTGGTGGCCGTCCAGCCCAAGCCCCGGCCTGTTGGATTTCGGTGATGCGTGGCATGACGACAGCAAGGGCGACATGCATTTCTGGTCGGTTTGGCATGAAAACCGTGAATTTGCACATTACCGCGATGTAAAGCCGCGGTTTTGTTCGGAATTCGGGTTTCAATCCTATCCGTCAAACAACGTGATCGAAACCTTCACGGCCCCGGCAGATCGCAATATCGCGGCCCCGGTGTTTGAAAGCCATCAAAAGAACAAGGGCGGCAATGAACGTATCGCTGCGACCATGTTCCGTGAATTTCGCTTTCCGGTGGATTTCGAAAATTTCGTCTATGTCAGCCAGGTCCAGCAGGGCATGGCGATCAAGACGGCGGTCGATTACTGGCGGTCGCTGAAACCGCACTGCATGGGGGCGCTGTTCTGGCAGCTCAACGACACCTGGCCGGTCTGTTCATGGTCATCGCTGGACTATGGCGGCGGCTGGAAGTTGTTGCATCACATGGCCAGACGGTTTTTTGCGCCCGTCGCGGTGGTTGCGGTGCCCACGCGTGAAGGCATCGTTCTGACCGGGATCAATGACCACGCCGATCCGATTGCGCTGACGGTGACGGCCCGCGCGGTCGGCATGAACGGTGAAACTCGCGAACTGCATCAGGGCACAGCAACTGTCGGGTCAAGTTCGGTGGCATTGCTAACACTGCCGAACGAGGTGTTGGGTTCGGGCGAATTGCTGGCCTTTAACTGGGAAACACCGGACGGGCAGCGCGGTGGCGACGTCGTCGCGCTCCGCCCCTACAAGACCTATGATTTGCAAGCGCCTGAACTGGACCTGTCCGTCCAAGGCGATGAACTGACGATAAGCGCAAAACGCCTTGCGTTGTTCGTTGCCATCGAGGCCGATGTTCCGGGCCGGTTCTCGAACAACGCATTCACCGTTTTCCCCGGTTTTCCGGCGAAAGTGACCTTCACCCCTGCGGAGCCGGGCGCAAACCCGAACTATACCCTTCGTGACCTTCATTCGGCGACATATGCCGCCTGACAACCTGCTACAGGAGACACCGATGACCGACTTTTCCTACCAACTCTACTCTTCCCGCAACTTCGGTCCGCTGGAAGACACGCTGAAAATGATCGGAGAACTGGGCTATGCCCAGGCCGAAGGCTATGGCGGGCTTTATGCCAATCCCGAGGCTGTCGAAACGCTAAAGGCTAACCTTGCCCAAAACAACCTGACGATGCCCACGGGCCATATCGGGTTTGAACAACTGCGCGACGATCCTGCGACGGTTCTGGATTTTGCGCGCGCGCTTGACATGAAAGTGCTGCTCGCCCCGATCGCGCCGGGCCGCGACATGGACCTGGCCGGTTGGGAAGCCTTTGCCGCCGAGTTCAACGAGGCGTCCAAGCCCTATCTCGATGCCGGGTTCGGTTTTGGCTATCACAACCACCATTTTGAATTTTTCGACAAGGGCGGCGACCGGCTGCCGATCGAGATCATCATGGATGCGGCCCCCGGCGCGGTGTTGGAAATGGACGTGGCCTGGGTGCATCGCGGCGGCCATGATCCGCTGAAGTGGATTGCCAAATATGCGGACCGGCTGGTTGCCGCGCATATCAAGGATATCGCGCCCGAAGGTGAAAAGGCGGATGAAGACGGCTGGGCCGACGTGGGCACCGGCATCATGGATTGGGATGCCATCATGGGGGCGCTGCGCGGGACCAATGCCAAATATTTCGTGATGGAACATGACAACCCGTCGGATGACCGACGTTTCGCCACCGCGTCGATCGCAGCCGCGAAATCTATGTAAGGGACCAAAAGAATGACAAAAGTTGGTGTTGGCATCATCGGATGCGGCAATATTTCAACCGCGTACCTGAAACTCGCGCCGAATTTCGGCGCGCTGGAGGTGCGCAAGGTTGCGGATATGAACATGGATGCAGCAAAGACGCGGGCGGAAGAATTCGGCGTCGAAGCTGTCACGGTTGACGAGCTTCTGGCCGCCGATGACATCGACATGATCGTCAACCTGACGATCCCCGATGCCCATTTCGCGGTGACCAAGCGCATCCTTGAGGCGGGCAAACACGCCTATTCGGAAAAGCCATTTGTCCTGAGCCTTGAAGAAGGCGAGGAATTGCGTGCGATCTGCGCCGAAAAGGGGCTGCGCGTGGGTTCTGCGCCCGACACCTGGATGGGTGGCGCGCATCAGGCGGCGCGTGCGGCGATTGACAGCGGCAAGGTCGGGCGGATCACCGCAGGCACGGCGCATGTGCTGAGCCCGGGGATGGAGATGTGGCACCCGAACCCGGATTTCTTCTTCCTGCCAGGTGGCGGGCCGATGTTGGATCTGGGACCCTATTACGTAACAAACCTGATCCAGTTGCTGGGGCCGATCAAACGTGTGGCCGCGCTTTGCACCTCGGCAAGCCAGACCCGGACGATTACGACGCCGGGGCCGCGCGCGGGCGAAGAAATTCCGGTGAAGACGCCCACCAATATCCACGCGCTTCTGGATTTCCATTCAGGCGCCACGATCACCTTGTCGACCAGCTGGGACGTGTTCGCGCATCGCCATGCGAACATGGAGCTTTACGGCACGGAAGGGTCGATCTTTGTGCCCGACCCGAACTTCTTCGGCGGCAAGGTTGAAATCGCGGGCAAGGATGGCGTGATTTCAGAAATGGAACAGCCACATCATGCATTTGGTATCCCCAACGCCAAGGATGGGCGCGGCAATGAACGGGCGAACTATCGAACGGCCGGGCTGGCCGACATGGCGCAGGCCATCGTAGAAGGCCGTCCGCATCGCTGTTCGCTGGAAATGGCGTTGCATGCGGTGGACGTTATGACGTCGGTGCTGAAATCAGGGGAAACCGGCGAGTTCGTGACGCTGACCACCACCTGCGACCGACCGGCCGCGGTGACGCCGGAGGAGGCCGACAAACTGCTGGGCTAGGCGCCAAATTTCACGGTGAAATTCGGGTGGGAGTTCATGTTGAACTCCCGCGCCGCCCGGAAAGGAAACGAGATGCTCTATCAACCTGCTGAAACCCGATATGACACCATGCCCTATCGCCGCGTCGGGCGGTCGGGGTTGAAACTGCCTGCGATATCGCTGGGGCTGTGGCACAATTTCGGCGGCGTGGATCGGGACGAAAACAAGCGCGCCATGTTGCGCCGGGCCTTTGATTTGGGCGTTACGCATTTCGATCTGGCAAATAACTATGGCCCCCCGCCGGGATCGGCGGAAGAAGCCTTTGGCCGCATCTACGCACAGGACTTCAAGCCGTTCCGTGATGAGCTGATACTGTCTTCCAAGGCCGGTTGGGGCATGTGGCCGGGACCTTATGGCGATTTCGGCAGCCGCAAATACCTGATCGCGTCCTGCGACCAGTCGCTCAAACGCATGGGTGTCGACTATGTCGACATATTCTATCATCACCGTCCCGACCCCGACACGCCGCTGGAAGAAACCATGTCGGCGCTGGATCACATCGTGCGGTCGGGCCGGGCGCTCTATGTCGGCATTTCGTCCTACAAGGCCGCGGAAACCCGCAAGGCGGCAGCAATCCTGAAAGACCTGGGAACGCCCTGCTTGATCCATCAGCCGAGCTATTCGATGATCAACCGCTGGATTGAAACCGACGGGTTAAAATCGGCGCTGATCGAACTGGGCATCGGGTCCATCGTCTTTTCGCCGCTGGCACAAGGGCTGCTGACTGGTCGTTATTTGGATGGCATCCCCGATGACAGCCGTGCGGCGGGCAATGGGTTTCTGTCGTCCGGCATGATCAACGCAAATTCGCAGGCCGCGCTGAAAGCGCTGGGTGAGATGGCGTCCACGCGTGGACAGACCCTGGCGCAGATGGCGCTGGCCTGGGTCTTGCGCGAAGGCCAGATCACCAGCGCGCTGATCGGCGCCAGCCGCGTCAGCCAGATCGAGGAATGCGCGGGTGCGGTCGCCAACCTGGACTTCACCGCCGATGAGCTGGCCGAGATTGACCGGTTGGCCGATGAGGAAAAATTCAAGGCCTGGGCCACGGCATGATGCATGAGGGGTTCGATGTCAGGCTTCTGGGCCCGGATACATGGCCAGCATTCGAACAGATGATGCGGGACCATGACGGGGTCTGGGGCGGGTGCTGGTGTCTTGCCTTTCACGCCGGAACCAAGAAAGTCGAAGTTCAAACCGAACGCTGCGCCCTAAAGAAGCAGATGGTTGCCGAAGGCCGGACGCATTCCGCGCTGGTCTTTGACGGTGCGACATGCGTCGGATTTGCGCAATATGGCAGCCCGGCTGAATTGCCTGAAATCAAAAACAAAAAACGCTATCAGGAAGGTGATCACAGACTTCCCGATTGGCGCATCACCTGCCATTTTGTGGCCAAGAGCCATCGCAAACGCGGCGTCATGCGCCGCGCCGCCGAGGGGGCTGTGGAATTGATCGCAAAGGCCGGAGGCGGCATCGTTGAGGTCTACCCCGAAAAAACGGCCAATCGAAAAGCCAGCAGTTCCTTCCTTTGGGGCGGCACGGCCGAATTGTATGAAAGCCTTGGATTCGCCTACGACCGCCAGATTGGCAAACATGCCTGGGTTCTGCGCCGAGACGTGTCGAAAATGGAGTAAGAGATGATCCGCAATCCCATCTTGCCGGGTTTTAATCCCGACCCGTCCTTTTGCCGTGTGGGCGAGGACTATTACATCGCGACCTCGACTTTCGAATGGTACCCGGGCGTTCAGATCCACCATTCGCGCGATCTGGTGAACTGGACGCTGGTGTCGCGCCCGCTCAACCGCGCTTCGCTGCTGGATATGCGCGGGAACCCGGACAGTTGCGGGATCTGGGCGCCGTGTCTGTCATATGCAGATAGCAAGTTCTGGCTCGTCTACACCGACGTGAAACGCTACGACGGCAACTTCAAGGACGCGCCAAATTACATCACCACTTGCGACACGATCGATGGCGAATGGTCGGACCCGTGGTATGTGAACAACTCTGGCTTTGACCCGTCGCTTTTCCATGACGAGGATGGCCGCAAGTACTTCATGAACATGCAATGGAACTATCGCGGCAAGGGGACGGGCGGGAACCCGAAACATGCCAGCTTCGACGGTATCCTGCTGCAGGAATGGTCGCCGGAGCATGGCTTGTTCGGGCCGGTGAGGAACATCTATCACGGCACCGAACGCGGGTTGACCGAGGCACCGCATATCTTCAAGCGGGGCGAGTATTACTACCTGACCACCGCCGAAGGCGGCACGGTGTACGATCATGCCGTCACGATGGCACGGTCCAAATCTATTTGGGGGCCGTATGAAGACCACCCGAACAAATACTTGATGACGGCCATCGACGCGCCCGATCATCCGATCCAGAAAACCGGCCACGGCCAATATGTCGAAACCCACGACGGGCAGTTTTATCACACCTTCCTGATGGGCCGCCCGATACCGGATCTGAACGGCGAGGGGCGTTATTGCCCGCTGGGCCGGGAAACCGGGATCGAACGCGTCGTTTGGGGCGATGATGGTTGGCTCTATCTGGAACAGGGCGGAATGCTGGTACGTGAAACTCTGCCGGGATTGGCCGATGTCGAACCGGCGCCGCGTGTGGCGCATCATTATGACTTCACTGGTGGTGAATTGCCTTTGGATTTCTGCTGGCTGCGCACGCCGGAACCCGACCGGCTGTTCCGCGTGAATAACGGGTCGATCAGCCTTTATGGTCGTGAAAGCATGGGGTCTTGGTTCGAACAGGCGCTGATCGCGCGCAGGGTCGAGGATTTTGTCTATGCGGCGGAAACCGAAGTGGAATTCGAGCCGACGACATACCAACAGACTGCCGGCCTGACGCTCTATTACAACCGGTTCAAGTTCCACAAATTGTTGGTCACGGATGAACCGGGGCAGGGGCGATCGCTTACGGTGATTTCCTGTCTGGGCGACTTCCCCGATGGCAACATGACATTCGCGTTGGACAAACCCCTGCCGTGCCCCGACGGGCCAGTAGCCCTGCGGGCTGAGGTCGATCACGCGGCGTTGCAGTTCTATTGGCGGGCGGAAGGCGGTGACTGGCAGCCCATTGGTCCGGTTCTGGATGCATCGATCGTGTCCGACGAGGGCGGGCGCGGCGGGCATGGTTCGTTCACGGGCGCCTTCATTGGCATGTTTGCCATGGACATGACCGGGCAGGGCAAGGAAGCACGGTTTTCGTATTTCACCTATGCCCCGGCGGGTACGGACGCCTTGCGGCAATCTGCCGATTCCTGATTTGGTCTGGTTCCGGCGCGCCCGGTCGGCTATCTAGCCGCCGAATTGGCGCGTCGTGCGTGCTGCAAGGATTTACAGGTCGCAATCATGGATAGCAAAACCGACGCGAACCAGGCGCTCGAGCTTGCCGTTGTCGTGCCGACCTACAACGAAAGTGCCAATGTCGAACGATTGACCAAGGCTCTGTTCGCGGCGCTGGACGGCATCAGGGCAGAAATCATCTTTGTGGATGACAACAGCCCCGATGGCACGGCCGACTTGGTGCGTGACCTGGCAATAAACGACCCGCGCGTGCGTTGCGTTCAGCGCGTGGGCCGGCGCGGTTTGTCGAGTGCGGTGATCGAGGGCATGTTGGCCACCGCCGCGCCAGTGGTGGCCGTGGTCGATGGCGATATGCAGCATGACGAAACCAAATTGACCGATATGCTTGCCGCCCTGCATCGCGACAATGCCGATGTTGTTGTCGGCACGCGCTATGCCGAAGGCGGTGGGTTCGGAGATTGGTCCGCGGGCCGCCGGCGCATGTCAGAATTTGCCACCGGGCTCGCCAAACGGCTGACCGGCGTAACCCTGTCTGACCCGATGAGCGGTTTCTTCATGGTGCGCGGGTCCGTCCTGCGCGAGCGCGTAAACGATCTGACAGGCGTGGGGTACAAGATTCTGCTGGACCTGCTGTCTGCGCCGGGGCGCAAGCTGGCCGTGTCCGAAGTGCCCTATGAATTCCGCACTCGTGAACAGGGTGAAAGCAAGCTCGACAACAAAGTGCTTATGGAATTTGTCGAACTTCTGATCGCCCGCACGGTCGGCAAATTCGTTCCCACGAAATTCGTCATGTTCGCCATGGTCGGTGCTTTGGGTGTTGTGGTTCACATGGTCGTGCTGGCCATGCTGTTCCAAAATGGAATGGGTCCGGCAAACTTCGCATGGGCGCAAGGCATCGCCACGCTTGTCGCATTGACAACGAACTTCTTCATTAACAACTTCTTCACCTATTTTGACCGTCAATTGCATGGCTGGGCCTTGATACCCGGCTGGATAAGTTTTGCGGCGGCCTCGGCAGTCGGTGCGGTCGGCAATATCGGAGTTGCGGTATTCCTGTTCGAGAACACGCATACGATATGGTTCCTGTCAGGGATCGCCGGGGTGATTGTCGGCGCAGCATGGAACTACGCTGTCACTGCGATCTACACTTGGCGGGTGGTCTAGCGTTAGCGACGGTGCTCTGGCCCTGCTGTGGGCTTTGGTTTAACCCGTGTGACAAATGGGCGTTCGGCCCGCGATCTTGAGGCTTCGATGATCTATCCGGTAATTTTGTGCGGTGGTTCGGGCACACGGCTTTGGCCGTCTTCGCGCAAGGCCTTCCCCAAGCAGTTTTCGCCGCTCATTGGCAAGGAAAGCCTGTTTCAGCAAACGCTTAGACGGCTGACTGGCCCGGACTTTGCCGAACCGCTGGTGCTGACCAACGAGGATTTCCGGTTTCACGTGCGTGAACAGGCCAGCGCCATTGGTTTGGAAGATGCGCGGATCGTTCTTGAACCGTCGCTGCGAGATACGGCACCCGCGATCCTGACTGCCGCATTGATGCTGGCTGACACGCCGGATGCGCTGATGCTGGTGGCGCCGTCCGATCATCTGATCGAACGGCCCGATGCCTTCCTTGATGCGGTCCGCGCCGGGGCTGCGGCGGCGGGGCAGGGCAAACTGGTGACCTTCGGGATCACGCCCGACCGACCCGAAACCGGGTTTGGGTATCTGGAACTCGCCGCGCCAGTGTCAGGCAGAACGCCGATCGATCTGGTGCGCTTTGTGGAAAAGCCGGACGCCGATGCGGCGGCGCAGATGGTGGCTTCGGGCAGGTTCCTATGGAACGGCGGTATATTCCTGTTCCGCGTTGCCGACATCCTGGCCGCCTATCAGGCCAGTGCAGATGACATGATTGCCCCCTGCCGTGATGCGATTTCAACCGCATCACATGACCTCGGATTTGTGCGCCTGGGCGCTGCCTATGACACCGTGCGTGCGCAAAGCTTCGATTATGCTGTGATGGAAAAGGCCGCAAATATTGCAGCCGTCCCCATAGACGCCGGATGGTCCGACCTTGGCAGCTGGACGGCCATTTTCGAGGCGTTGGAGGCGGATGAAAACCACGTTGTCGCCGACGGCTCGGTGACGGCCCTGGATTGTCGGGACACGCTGTTGCGGTCCGAAGACAGCAGCATTCACCTGGTTGGACTGGGGCTGAAGAACGTGCTGGCCGT
>JBNKYL010000226.1:0-7342 GCA_050300875.1 Paracoccaceae bacterium | reverse complement strand
GACCGGGTTGGCGAGGCGCTTGCCCGCGCCAACCTCTCGGTGCGCAATCTAGTCGCGGATCGAACGGAATTCAATAGATTCTCAGGCGGCAGCGGCCAATGCGGTCCTGTAGTGCGCGCGAATAAGTGAGGCCTCTTTCGTGGACAGGCAGGGCCGCGCGGTAGCCCCGTAATTTGCGAGCCTGGCCCGCAGATCGGGACGCTGCACCAAGAGGTCGGCGCGCGCGGCCTGATCCAAGGCGCAAAGTGCCTGTTCGGCAGGAAAGAAGCTTTCGCTGGCAACGCCGTTGGCAAAGATCACTGCGTGACGCGGCAAGAGCAGGTGGTACCAAGTCACTTCGGCGACCGGATGGTGCGTGACACCCTGCCCGTCGACCAGTGCCTTGGCCGGGGCGAAAACCTCGGACATCCCGAACAGCATCTCGATATCGGCACCCTGCATCAGCATCCGGTGTTGCGGCGATACGGTAAGGGCACGGCTGGCACCGAGGACGCCAGGGGCAAACCGGATGGGAGCGTTGTTTCCGATCCCGAGGACGGTACGTTTGCCGATCCATTCAACAGTTTGCAGCCCGTCATCGGCGGTTAACACCAGATCGCCGGGGCGCAGGGTCTCAATAGGGCGTTCGCCACGGTCGGTAAGGATCTGCGTTCCCTTGGCATAGCAGACGATAAGGGTTTCGATTTCGGAGAAATTAACCACGGTGCCGTCGGCCAGCGTGGCGAAACCGGTCAGGCCGCCATTGGCGTCGTCCGCATTCGTGATCGTGACTTGCCCAAGGTTGCCGATGAGCCCGCCAAAATTCAGCGTGTCGCCAGTCGTTTCCGACCCCTCGCCACCGGTGATGGTAATGGTGGAACTGCCGGGTTCGCCCAGATCGACGAGGTTGAACGTGTCGTCGCCATCGCCGCCTTCGGCGGTGTCACCTTCGGCGACATAGAATATGTCATTTCCGGCTTCGCCATACATCATGTCGGCGCCAAGCCCGCCGGTCAGCGTGTCGTCGCCGCCGGTCAGGGGTGCGGGGATGGTATCGAAATACAGGTCAGTGACCCAGATACCCTGTGTGCCGCCCTGCCCGTTCGCATAGACTATTTCGATCTGCGACACCGGGCCCGCGATGGATATCAGCGCCGAGCCACCGACCTGGTCGAAGTTTTCGGCGACAGCTTCGGCGGTGATGGTATTGCCCGACAGCGTATCGCCGCCGCCCAGCGAGATCGACACGGTGACGGGATTGCCGTCGGCATCATAGGCGTTGATCGTGACGATATCGGTGTGGTTGAGATCACCCCAGTCGATATCGTTGATGCGGAAGGACACGTTTTCAACCGCGTCGGACATGCCGCTACCGGTTGATGCGGCGAAGTCGATAGTGGTGGACGAGGTCGGGCCATCGCCATTGCCGAACAAGAGCAGGTTCGAATTGGGATCGTAGCTTTCGCCGCCTTCGACATAGACGGTGTCCGTGGTTTCGACCGTGAATTCCGGCAAGTTGTTGCCGGTAGAGGCAAAGCTGACCGAAACGTCCATCGTTCCGGTGGTCTGCGTAAACCCGGCGGCGATGCTAGCGCCGTCCGGGCCCTCGTCGGCCCAGTGCAGATTTTCGGTGGTTGCTGCCGGGAGGGTGGCGTTGTTGTCGCCGTAGAGAATGTCATCACCCGCACCACCGTCGATGGTATCCGATCCGTCGCCGCCATACACAAGGTCGGCCTCGTCACCGGCTGCGACGGTGTCATCACCTGCTCCGGCATGAATGACATCTTCGTTGCCCAGCACTCCAGTGCCGTCGCCGCCATCGACGACGTCGCCGTCGATGTCGGAATAGGTGGCGTCGATGGTATCATTGCCGGCTGTACCGGAAACGATCCCGTCGGGCGAGATGGGAACCCCGCCGACAAAGGCTTGCGTCCAGGTGCCGTTTGCGCCATCGCCGAAATCGTTGGTTTCATAGTCCAGCAGTTTGGTCGAGTTGTTCGATCCGTCCAGGATCGTGTCATTCGCGCCGCCATCGGAAAAACCGACATCGGCCAGGTCACCACCGCCGCCGCCAGCCCACTGGATGTCTTCGTAGATATATTCGACAGTGAAATTGCCGCCGCCGGTATCGGTCAGGCGGACCTGGAATGAATTGGTGCCGGTGCCCGAATAGGGCGCGACGCTGTCCCAGGTGATGGTGATGGTGCCCGTGGTCGGGTCGATATCCCAATAGATCTCGCCGCCGGAATTGATGTTCACGTCGCCCCAGAAGACGGCCATGTTGGGCGTTGTGACGGCCCCGTAGTTCGAAGTTTGATAGGCGGTCAGCGGCGCGCCGAAAGAAATCACGCCGTTGGAGTTGATGTAGATCGAGCTGTAGCTCGTGCCGTAGAAATTGATACCGCTGCCGAAGACCGAGGTCACATCGACAAGCACGGCCCCGTCATCATTGGTGCCGGCGGCCTTTGCCGTAGTCGAAAACGTGTTTTCACCGTAGCCGGCTGACCCGCCCAGACCCGAATACATCGTACCCATACTCGTACCCTTCCCAAAAACGCGTTGCACCGGCGCGTCTCGTTAACCATCAGAATTGGTTAACGCCGAGGTGGACCGAAAAACGGGCGGCAATGCGGCGGGGTTGGGGAATCTTGGTTAACAAACTGCAATCAAACGTGGCCAGCCATGTGCAAACCGGCCGCGTCCGCAGGTCAGACGAATATGCCGTCGAAAAATTCCGCAATTTTTTCAAAGGCATCCAGCGGAAGAACTTGGGCGACATATTGGTCGGGCCGTACGATCACGAGTGCGCCTTCGGCCCGATGGATCTGGCGGGCTTCGAATATGTTCGGCCCGGTCTTGTAATCCGGCGTCAGCGCCTTTTCGTAATCGCGCAGGCCGAGGCGCCCCTTGGCCGGCATGAGCAGCGGATGCAGATCGGCAGGCGTCATATCGGCGTGGGCCTGTTGGAAGATGCCGCGTATGTCGAAGACCGCGTCAATATCCCGTCCTTGGCCCCCGTATTTGACGACCGGAGATGACGGATCGCCGGCCAGAAAGTCGCAAAGCGGGCGCAGGTCATCGCCTGTGCCTGCGAATGCGAAAAGCCGCCAGCGCGCGTCGGCTGTCACTGTGTGGCCAAGTTCGACACGCTTGCCGTCCAGCACGCGCACCACAGGGGCGGAATGGAAGCGGGTTCCGATTTCGAAGCCCTTGGCCAAATGCTGGTGTTCGCCGGTGCCGGTCAGAGCAGACGGGTTGTACCGAACGGAAACACCGGCGGTGTAACGCCCATGTTCAATGAAGTAGTTCTGAAATTTAGGGGTGTTGTCGGTATCGCCATCGGGCCGTTCGGCGATGATGCGCGACCATTCGCGATCGAAGTCTATCAAGTCCTGGGCGACTTGACGGCGTTCGCCGGAATAGCTGTGCAAGAGTGAAGGATCAGACTGCCCGCGCAGGACCTGGACCAGTTTCCAACCCAAGTTGAAGCTGTCGCCCATCGACACGTTCATGCCTTGTCCAGCCTTGGGGCTATGGGTGTGGCAGGCATCACCGGTGATGAAGACATGCGGCGCAGCATCGGTTTCGGCATCGTCGAACTTGTCAGTGATGCGCTGACCTATTTCGTAGACGGACCACCAAGCGACTTCTTTCACGTCGATGGTATAGGGTGCGAAGATGCGGTTGGCGGCCGCGATCAGTTGATCGACGGTGATGTTCTTGTTGCGGACGCGTTCAGTTTTGGCCAGTTCGTCAAGCTCGATATAGAGCCGGACCAGGTAGCCGCCTTCGCGCGGGATGATCAGGCAGGTACCTTCCTTGTCCGACTGGATCAGCGATTTGAAACGAATGTCGGGGAAATCGGTGACGCACAGCACATCCATCACGCCCCAGGCCTTGTTGGCGCTGTCGCCGTGCAGGATGCGGCCTATGCCCTGACGAACTGCGCTGCGGGCACCGTCGCAGCCGACGAGATACCGGGCACGGACATTTTCAGTTTGGCCGTTTTCGGTGTTCATCAGGGTGACGTTGACTGGGTGGGTGCCGGTTTTGTCGACCTCCAACCCCATGAACTCAGTCGAATAGTCCGGTTCAAGCCGCGAAGGCGAATTCCGCATTACGTCCAGATACATATCATGCACACGGGCCTGATTAAGGATGACGTGGGGCATTTCGGAAAGCCCGTCTTCGACGTCCTGGATACGGCCGGATCGGGCGATCTGGGCGGGGTTGTCCGGGTTGGGTTTCCAGAAAGTGGTTTCGTTGACCCAATAGGCTTCGCGCAGGACCTTGTGGACGAAGCCGAAGGCCGCGAACATTTCCATCGAACGGCAGGAAACGCCATCGGCCTGGCCCTTGTCCATCGGGCCCGGTTTTGCTTCCACGATACGGGTATTGATATCTGGAAACCCAGACAGGTAAGCGGCCAGCGTCAAGCCCGCAGGGCCGCAGCCAACGATCAGGACATCGACCTGATCGCGGGCATGGTCATGGTGGGCGGGCAGGTGAATGTCCGGATCGCCGGGCCGGAATCCCTGATCGTGAAACTGCATGAAACGAAGTTAACGGTGCACATTTCCCGGCGCAAAGGAAAAGCGCGCGGCAGGTGTGCGGCACGTCGGCACAAGCCGGGTAAACCGGTCACGCGCCGATGAAATCGGCCCGGCGTTCCAGTAGGGCGGAATAGAGGTAGTCGACGAAGAGCCTGACGCGGCGGACGCGCCGCAGGTCTGAATGAAGTAGCACCCAGATCGAGCGGCCTTCGTCCAGGTCGGTCCCCGGGACGCGCTGCAATTCGGGGAATTTCGACTGCACCCAGGCAGCCAGCACGGTCATGCCAGCCCCGGCGCGGGCCATGTGCAGGTGCATTTCGGGGTCGGGGATCGTGTGGCGGATGCGGGCCTGTGGGAAGGGTGATTTCTGGATATACGCGAGAAGTTCGGGAACTGGTCCGTAGCTGATCCAATGCAGTCCCTGGCCCTTGGGTCCGGCACCGGGCAGTGCCCGGTCGAGGTAGTCCCGGGCAGCGAAAATGCCGAGCGCGTTGGGGAAGAGCTTGCGCCCCACAACGTTCTCGTCAACGTTGGCCACGGAACGCACGGAGATGTCGGTTTCAAGCTTTTCGATTGAGTCGATGCTATAGGAGAGCCGCAACTCGATGTCGATTTCGGGGTAGAGCGCGGCGAAATCGGCGAGCACCGGGGCCAGCATGAAATGGGCGGTAATCGGGTCGGCAGACAGGCGGATGGTGCCTGACGCTTCGCGGTCGAGCCCCTGAACGGCGTTAAAGCCCTGCAAGAGCGCCGCCTCTGCGTTCAGGGCCTGCGGCAAGAGCGTTCGCCCCGCTGCCGTCAGGTGAAACCCATCCGGACCGCGACGAAAAAGCTGAACGCCAAGCTGGGATTCGAGCGCTTCGATCTGGCGACGGGCGGTCGCGTGCGTGCCGCCCAACTGGTCGGCTGCAGCGCGCAGCGAGCCCTGGCGCGCCACAGCCAGAAAGGCAGGTAGAGATTTCCAATCCAGCATGGGTGGAACGTTTTTGATCCGCTACGGTTAACAATTGGAGGTATTCGTATCAAATTTGTCCGTGTAGGTCGACCGCGTCAAGTAGGAGAAAGCACATGGCCCAAGATTTCACAGCCCACAGACAGGCCGCGCGGGCTTTTGGCGTCTTTTTCATCCTGGCTTTTGCCAGCTACGGCGGTGGCAGTGGCATGGTCGCTGCGGTCACAGATTCAGGCGGGCTGAGCGCCGTGTTCGAGGGGCGCACGACGCTGATGATCGGAGTTCTATTGATGGCCATCATCCACACGGTGGTGAATATCGGACTTTCGGTGCTGGCCTTTCCAGTGCTTGGCACGGTCAGCGGCTACGCAGCGCGCGGATACCTTGCGGCGGGTATCACCGCGACGACCACGGCGGTGATCGGGGCGCTTTTTCTGGCCCTGCTTTCACCGCTGAGCGCGGCCTATGTGCAAGGTCCGGCAGAACCCTGGTTCGACACCATCGCGGGGCTGCTGAAACAGGGCGGCTTCTATGGCTACCAGATGAGCATGACGCTGTGGGGAATCGGCGGGCTGATCCTGTGCGCGACGTTGTTCGCAGGACGGTTGGTGCCGCGCCTGCTGTCGGTCTGGGGGTTTGCGGGTTACATCGCATTCATGGTCGGCACGACAGCCGAGATGTTCGGTTATCCCATAGGGGTCATGCTGGCCCTGCCGGGCGGGTTATTCGAACTGAGCCTGAGCGTCTGGCTGATCGTCAAGGGGTTCAACCTGCCGTCCACCCCCGACTAGTCAGAGCCACACCAAATGCAAAGGGCCGGGCGAATGCCCGGCCCTGCCGTTTGTCAGAGCGCCATACGGTAGAGCATGAAGCCGTTTTCACCGGGCCCTGCCGGTTCCATCGATACGCCTTGCACACTGTCGACATAGTCTGCTGCCTTGGGTCCGGTTTCGAACAGAACCGAGGTGCCTTCCATCGGCGCGAAGGTCCAGTTGCTGTCAGCCGTCGGGTTGATGGTGCCCTGTTCGACGATGTAGCGAACGATGACGTCGCGGTTGGTGTCCGGGCCTTCGAAGATGATCGTGTCGCCTTTGGCACCCGGGAATGACCCGCCGCCGCCAGCGCGGTAGTTGTTGGTGGCGATGACGAATTCCATGTCGTCGGTCACCGGCTGGCCGTTGAACTGAAGGTTCACGATGCGCTGGGTGTCGGGGTTGATGACCTCGCCACCGCGATCGAACATCATAGGTTGGGACAGGTCGATCTGGTAGGTGACGCCATCCATCACGTCGAAGTTGTAGGACGGGAAGTCGGGGTTCAGCAGGATCTGGTCGGCTTCACCAGGTGTGATCTGGTTGAACATGCCAGCGGACCGTTCCAGCCAGCCCCTCAGTTGAGCGCCGTTGATCTTCACCGCGCGGACGGTGTTGGGGTAAAGATAAAGGTCTGCCACGTTCTTGATGGCGACATCACCGGCGGGCACGTCGGTGTAATACTCGGCCCCGCCACGGCCACCGGCCTTGAATGGTGCCGCAGCCGACAGGATCGGCAGGCCTTCGTAAGCCGTGCCTTTCATCATTTCGGAGATGTACCATTTCTGTGCGTTGGACACGATTTGCACGGACGGATCGTCGGCCACCAGCGCGAAATAGCTGTGCAGCGGGGCGGAGGTCTTGCCCACCGCGCGGCGGATGTAATCGAGCGTGGCCTGATGGTCGGCGGCGGCTGCGGCCAGGACGGTCGGATCGCTTTCGACCAGTGCGGTGATGGACCGGTCTTCGTTGCGCTTGTAGATGGGGCGCGTTTCCGACGCGGTGGACACGACGCGCCAGCGGTTGCCGTCGCGTTCCAACATCAG
>JBNKYL010000225.1:0-3682 GCA_050300875.1 Paracoccaceae bacterium | reverse complement strand
GTCGAGGCGCTGGATCATTTCGTCTACAAGACGCTGCATGGCAAGTTTTTCGCGCGCCGGGGTGAATGGTTCGAAACCAGCACCAAGCCGCGCCACGTGGTCTGGGACATTCCCGCGGGCCATATTCCTACAATAAAAGAGGCGGTTGAACGCCTTGAAGAGCTGGGCGAAAACGGGCCGTCGTCACGGGCCTTTGACCTGAAATGGCATCGCGAAATGCGGGCCAGAAAGGCCGAACATGCCTAGCAAGAAACTCACGCTCGCTGCGATCTGTCTGGCCACCCCGGCGGTGGCCGAGGCGCAGGTTCCGCTGAACCAGGAACGCCACATCAACAGCACGCTTCTGTCTGCCGCGATCGGTGCGATGATCGCGCATGAATGCGACAGCATCGAGCCGCGCAAGTTCACTGCCTTGATGAAGGCGTGGGAGTTGAAGCGGTATGCTTTGAACCAGGGCTACAGCGACGAAGAAATTCAGGCCTTCTTGGACAGCAAGGCCGAACAGGACCGGATGCGCAGGGGCGCCGAGGCCTATCTGATCGCGCATGGCGCGGTCAAAGGTGACGACGCCAGCTTTTGCGCTGCGGGTCTGAAGGAAATCGAACAAGGCACCCTGGCCGGGCGGCTGATCAGGGAAAACTGACCAAACAAGGTCAAAGGATACGGGAACGGACATGGCTGATCTAAAGAAGGTCGAAATTGACGGGCAGGTCATCGAGGTCGATGGCGCGATGACCATTTTGCAGGCCTGCGAAGCCGCCGGGGTCGAAGTGCCGCGTTTCTGCTACCATGAACGTCTGTCCATCGCGGGCAACTGCCGCATGTGCCTGGTCGAGGTCGTGGGCGGCCCACCCAAGCCCGCCGCATCCTGCGCCATGCAGGTCAAGGACCTGCGCCCTGGGCCGGAAGGCCAGCCGCCCGTGGTCAAGACCAACAGCCCGATGGTCAAGAGGGCCCGCGAAGGAGTGATGGAATTCCTGCTGATCAACCATCCGCTCGATTGCCCGATCTGTGATCAGGGCGGCGAATGCGACCTGCAGGATCAGGCCATGGCCTATGGCGTGGATTTTTCCCGCTACCGCGAACCCAAGCGCGCGTCCGAAGATCTGAACCTTGGCCCGCTCGTCGCCACCACCATGACGCGCTGCATTTCCTGCACGCGCTGCGTGCGGTTCACGTCCGAAGTGGCGGGCATCATGCAGATGGGCCAGACCGGGCGCGGTGAGGATGCGGAAATCACCAGCTACCTGAACCAGACGCTCAATTCGAACCTTCAGGGCAATATCATTGACCTGTGCCCGGTGGGCGCGCTGACCTCGAAACCCTACGCCTTCACCGCCCGCCCGTGGGAACTGACCAAGACCGAATCCATCGACGTGATGGATGCACTGGGGTCCAATATCCGCGTTGATACCAAGGGCCGCGAAGTCATGCGGATCATCCCGCGCAACCATGACGGCGTGAACGAGGAATGGATTTCCGACAAGACCCGTTTCATCTGGGATGGTCTGCGCCGTCAGCGTCTGGACCGGCCCTATATCCGCGTGAACGGCAAGCTGAAGCCCGCCACTTGGCCCGAAGCACTGTCGGCTGCGGCCAAGGCGATGAAGGGCAAGAAAGTCGCCGGTCTGGTGGGCGATCTGGCACCGGTCGAGGCTGCATTCGCGCTGAAACAGCTGATCGAAGGGCAGGGCGGGTCGGTCGAATGCCGCACCGACGGCGCGAAACTGCCCGCCGGTAATCGTGGTGCCTATGTCGGCAACGCGACGATCGAAGATATCGACGCGGCCAAATACATCATGCTGATCGGCACCAACCCGCGCGACGAGGCCCCGGTGCTGAACGCGCGCATCCGCAAGGCGTGGCTGGCCGGCGCCAATGTTGGCATGATCGGCGATGCCGCCGATCTGACCTATGACGCGGTCAGCATGGGCAATGACCGCGCCGCGCTGGAAAAACTGGCCGATTATGCCTTTGGTCCGGTCAAGGATATTCCATCCGTGATGATCGTCGGCCAGGGCGCGCTGCGTGAAGCCGACGGCGAAGCGGTTCTGGCACTGGTCCAGAAGGCCTGCGAACGGTCCAATTCCAAGCTGCTGGTCCTGCACACTGCCGCATCCCGCGTCGGCGCGATGGATGTGGGGGCTGTCACGGATGGCGGCATGAAGGCCGCGACCGAAGGGGCCGAGGTAATCTACAACCTTGGTGCCGATGAGATCGACATCGCCGATGGCGCCACCGTGATCTATCAGGGCAGCCATGGCGACCGGGGCGCGCATCGCGCCGACATCATTCTGCCTGCTGCGGCCTATACCGAAGAAAACGGGCTGTTCGTAAACACCGAAGGTCGCCCGCAACTGGCGGTGCGCGCCGGTTTCGCGCCGGGCGAGGCCAAGGAAAACTGGGCCATCCTGCGCGCGCTGTCCGCCGAATTGGGCGCAACCCAGCCCTGGAATAGCCTGGCCGAGTTGCGCCACGCGCTGATCGAGGCTGTGCCGCATCTGGGCGCTATCGACGAAGTGCCCGAAAACGAATGGCAAGCGCTGCCGGTCAAGAAACCCGGCAAGGCCACGTTCAAATACGCGGTCACTGATTTCTACCTGACCAACCCAATCGCGCGGGCTTCGGCCACGATGGCGGAACTGTCCGCCACGGCCGCCGCACGCACCAGCGGCAAGATCGCTGCCGAATGATGGCAAGGCTCGTGGGCATAACCGGGCTGGCTGCGCTTGGCGGCTGTGCGACGCAGACCGACCCCGGCTACCGGGTGGCCGATGTGCTGCGCATTGACGACGACCTGGTGAATATCCTGGTCGAAGTGACCGGGCCGGATGCCGAAACGAACGCACCGAAATACGCCGAATGCGTGGCCGCGCAGTTCGCCGTGGCCGAAGGCTACGGATTTGCGCGAAATGTGCGCACTGCAACGCAGAAAACCGGTGGAACTTGGACGGCGGATGCTGTTTACACCATCTCGCAGGCGCTGCCGCAGGGCAGCAGGACAATCGACGCAGAAGTTGTCGTGCAGAATTGCGCGGAACTTGGAATACCGACGGGCTGAAGGGGCATGACAAGACATGGCTGAGTTTCTGACCACACCTTTCGGCACCCTGGTCATCATAGTGGCGCAATCGCTGTTACTGGCGATCTTCCTGCTTCTGACCGCCTATTTCCTGATCTATTTCGACCGCAAGATCTGGGCCGCCGTGCAGATGCGGCGCGGGCCCAACGTGGTGGGCGCATGGGGTCTGCTGCAATCGGGCGCCGACATGCTGAAACTGGTGCTGAAAGAGGTCGTGATCCCCGCCGGTGCCGACAAACCGGTGTTCTTCCTGGCCCCGCTGATATCCTTCACGCTTGCGATCCTGGCCTGGGCGGTGATCCCGTTCAACGAAACCTGGGTGCTAAGCGACATCAACGTCGCGATCCTGTTCGTCTTCGCGATTTCGTCGCTGGAAGTCTACGGCGTGATCATGGGCGGCTGGGCATCGAACTCGAAATACCCATTCCTTGGCGCGCTGCGGTCGGCGGCGCAGATGATTTCGTATGAAGTGTCCATCGGCCTGATCATCATCGGCGTGATCATTTCCACGGGATCCATGAATTTCGGCGATATCGTCGCCGCACAAGATGGCGATTACGGGCTTTTCAGCTGGTACTGGCTGCCGCATTTCCCGATGGT
>JBNKYL010000224.1:0-11450 GCA_050300875.1 Paracoccaceae bacterium | reverse complement strand
ACTTCGGCCGTGAACCCGTTCGGCACAGCCAGCCAGCCGCCCAGCGCAGGTTTGCCTTCGGCCCAACAGGCCCGCAATTTGCTCGTGATCATCGAAAACTCCAGTTCCTTCCGCCCGATCCTCTACCCGCGGGCGGACAGGCGCAAGCCCCACCTTGTCATTGCCGGGCATGCGGAGCATCAATGGGCCAATCCAGCCAACAGGAGCCACCATGAACATCGAGCTTTTGAAACGTCTTTGCGAAACCCCGGGCGTGCCCGGCCACGAAGAACGTGTACGGGGCGTAATCGAAAACGAGGTCGGAGGCCTGTTCGACGACGTTCGCACCGACCCGATGGGATCGCTCTTGTGTGTCCGCAAAGCGAAAAAGAAAGACGCCCCGCGCGTCATGCTGCTGTGCCACATGGATGAAATCGGTTTCCTGGTCAGTCACGTTTCCAAGGAAGGCTTCGTGTCGCTGCACCCAGCCGGCGGCTTCGACACGCGCAACCTGTTCTCGCGCCGGGTGAAGATTTGCACCGATGACGGCGACATCCCGGGCGTGATGAACCCCGGCGGCAAGCCCGTTCATATCTCGAGCCCTGAGGATCGAAAGAAAGTCCCCGAGGTTGGCGAGTTCACCATCGACACCGGGCTGGGCGAGGCAACGAAAGACAAGGTGAAGATCGGCGACTATGTCGTCTGGGATGAACCGTTTATGGAACTGGGCGAGCACAAGGTCGTTTCCAAGGCGCTCGACAACCGCGTTGCCTGCTGGCTGGGGATCGAAGCGATCCGCAGACTCGGCGACAAGGGGCGCGGCGCGGAAATCCACGTCGCTTTCACCACCCAGGAAGAAGTCGGCCTGCGCGGCGCCCGAACCGCCGCTTACGGGATCAAACCTGATATCGGCATCGGCATCGACGTAACCCTGGCGTGCGACACGCCCGGCGTTCCCGAAAAGGACATGACCACCAAACAAGGTGAAGGGTTCGGCCTGCATGTCCGCGATTCATCGTTCATCGCTGACAAGGGGCTGGTTCGGGATATCGAAGCTTTGGCCAAGAAACGGAAAATTCCATTCCAACGCACCATGCTCATGTCCGGCGGCCAGGATGGCGCGGCCGCACAGCAGGCCGCAGCGGGTGCCCGTGCCGTGGGCATCGTGGTTGGCACGCGCTATGTCCACACGGTGACCGAGATGCTCGACAAACGGGATCTGAAGGCGGCAAGGGACATCCTCGCGGCCTATCTGGCGGAGTTTTGATCGTTCAGGATCGCCGCGCGTAGCCGCCAAATTGCCCGTAGCGCGGCGTCATCCTGACAGTCCCATGATCGCAACGTGGCTGTCAGCCGAACCGCCCGCGCGTGCGATTTGCGAAGGCCACCAGTGAAAGCATCACCGGGACTTCAACCAGAACGCCCACCACCGTGGCTAGTGCCGCGCCGGAATTCAGGCCGAACAGGCTGATGGCCACGGCCACAGCCAGTTCAAAGAAGTTCGATGTCCCGATCAGAGCGCAGGGTGCGGCAATCTTGTGCGGCACCTTCATCACAAAGGCCGCGGCGTAGGCGATGGCAAATATGGAATAGCTCTGGATCAGGATCGGCACCGCGATCAGCCCGATCACGGCCGGCCGATCCAGAATGACCTGGCCCTGCAAGCCGAAAAGGATCACTACCGTCGCGATTAACCCGATCACCGAATAGGGTTTCACGCGGGTCTGAAATGCCGCGATCCGCGCCGGATCACCCAGCCGTCCTCGGGTCCACAACCCTGCCAGCAGGGGCAGGGCAACGAATAACAGTACGGACATCAGCAGCGTGCTCCATGGCACGACGATGTCGGTCACACCCAGCAGAAACGCCACAATCGGCGCAAAGGCGAAAATCAAGACCACATCGTTGACCGTGACCTGCACCAATGTGTAGCTTTCGTCCCCTTTCGTCAGTTGCGACCAGACGAACACCATCGCTGTGCACGGGGCTGCCCCAAGCAGGATCAATCCGGCGATATATTGCTGCGCATCGGCGGGCTGGATCAGGTCGGCAAAGACACCTTCAAAGAACAGGACACCCAGAGCCGCCATCGTAAACGGCTTGATCAGCCAATTCACCACCAGCGTGATCGCCAGCCCTTTGGGTTGCCGAAACACCGACGGCAGGCTGCCCGGATCGACCCCGACCATCATCGGATAGACCATCGCCCAGATCAGGACCGCCACGACGAAGTTGACATTGGCCAGTTCAGCCGCGGCGATGGCGTTGACAAAGGTCGGTGCGACGCTGCCGATCACGACGCCCAAAGCCATCGCTAGGGCAATCCAGATCGTCAGGTACCGTTCGAAAATGCCCATGGCAGCCTCATTCTCGTTTGCGCGCAGTCATAGCGCCTGACGTGGGACGGTCTAGGGCTATTTGTCCGCAAAACAAAAGCCGCCGGGAATGCCCCGGCGGCTTTGTAAACGACGCGAAGAACTTGGATCAGTTCTGCGCGTAATATTCGATGACCAGATTCGGTTCCATCATCACCGGGTACGGCACATCGGACAGGCCCGGCTGGCGCACGAAGGTCGCGGTCATCTTGGAATGATCGGCGTCGATGTAATCCGGCACATCGCGTTCGGCCAGGCCGACGGCTTCCAGAACCAAAGCCAGCTGCTTGGACTTGTCGCGGACCTCGATCACGTCGCCTTCCTTGACGCGGTAGCTGGGGATATTCACCCGCTGGCCGTTCACCAGAACATGGCCGTGGTTCACGAACTGACGCGCAGCGAACACGGTCGGCACGAACTTGGCGCGGTAGACAACCGCATCCAGGCGGCGTTCCAGCAGGCCAATCAGGTTTTCACCGGTATCACCGCGCACACGTTCAGCTTCGGCAAAGATGCGGCGGAATTGCTTTTCCGTCAGATCGCCGTAGTAGCCTTTCAGCTTCTGCTTGGCGCGCAGCTGCAGACCAAAGTCGGACATCTTGCCCTTGCGGCGCTGACCATGCTGGCCGGGGCCGTATTCGCGGCGGTTAACGGGGGATTTCGGACGGCCCCAGATGTTTTCGCCCATCCGGCGGTCGATTTTGTACTTGGCAGTCGTGCGTTTGGTCACGGCTGATCTCCTTCTTTTGTGGCCCGCGATTCCGCGGCTATGAAGGGCGTTGTCCTTTGGCCGAAACCCGACAGGCATCCCCTTGCGAGGGCCACCAACACCAAATGAATATCCGGGCGCGAAGCCCGGAACGTGGCGCTTATAGCGATGGATGATTGGGAGTCAATGCCCCGATGCCGTCAACCGCGTGCGCCCGTGCATCAGCAATGCCGCCTCGGCCCGCCCCAGCAACCGCCGCGCCACGGCCCCGAACCGCATCGGGTCGCGATCCAGTTCGGGGCGCAACCGGATCAGCCGGTTCCAATCCGCCGTACCCAATTGTGACAGGTCGGCCAGACCGGGGTGAAAACTGTCACAGTGCAACCCGTTCGCCGTCAGGATCTGGTGCCGGGACAACATCAGGTGGATGTATTCGACCGGCCGCGCCCGGTTGTCCACAGTCACGCCAGGATGGCCCAACAGATCGCGCGCCGCCACCAGCACCTCGGCCTCGCCAAACAGCTCTTGCGCCGTCGGCCCGGACAGAAGCATCCGGTGATCTGGCGATACATAGAGATCGGGGCGCGGTTCACCATCGCCGAACAGACCCGCCCGAATGCGGATCGGCCGCAGACCCGGCATGGCGATCATACGCCCGCCACTAACGGACCGGCCCGCCCGCCACAGCACCTCTTGTGGCCCGTCATCGCGGGTGGAAACCAGATCACCGGGCGCAATCTCTTCGACCGGGCGACGCCCTGTCGGCGTGGCCACAAACGTACCGGGCACAAAACAAACCATTGCGCCGGGATCGGGGTTGGGTATGACAGCGGCCTCGCTTCGCAGGACCCAGTAATCCTGGTCGGGGTTCGGCAACCCGTCGCGGAACATCACAAGCGGCGCTTGCCCCGTGCCGCGTTCGACCAAAACCGCGCGCAGCAACTCGCGCCCGTCGGTCAGTTCGAACCAGGCGCGGGTCGGCCCATCGGCCTCGTCCTCGGAATCGGGAAAATTCAGCTCCGCCCCGAACATCCGGCGCACCTGGGCTGCGGCATGCGCGTGAAGCGCACGATGTTCTTCGCCGCTGGCCAATCGCAAGACCGACCCGGGATCGTCAACGCGCAAAGCACGACCCGCCCAGCGGAAATTCGCACCCACCATCAAGGGTGCCGGCGGGTTGCCTGCCAGCCCGTCCAGTTCGACCTGGTCCCACGAGAAGACAAAGCAACCCTGCCCGGTGCCTTGCATGAATCCTGCCCAAAGTTGTTCTTGTTATTGGACCGAATCATAGGGGGGTGATTCGTCGGTGTGAATCCCTAAATGACGTGGGCCGAACAAAAACCTGTTGCCAATTTGACTCAGCGCCCGCGGCAACACCCGTCCAGATTGCAGACCAGCAACCAGAAACACTCAAACCGCAAGCGCCGAGATGACAATCCAGGCTACACAGAAATACTTGGCGCGTTTCTGCCCGACGAGGTCGAGTATCGCTGGGGACAGAAACCCGCCCAAAATCGCTCCTGCCGCGACCCAGAATGCAACTGTCGTATCCGCAGCAATTTGCCCAAAATTGGCCAGTTCCACCGAAAGCACCGTCAGCGCCGTGACGATCACTGCCAGCCCCACCGCATCGCGGGCCTGAAAGCCGCGAACCAAGAGGTAGACGGCCAACAGTTCGCCGACACCGATGGAAATCCAACCCACGAACAGACCGCCGATCAGGCCTATGCCGATAAATGCTGGTCCGTCACGGACCCAGCTCAGCGCAACCAGACTCTTGTCGCGCAGAAGCTCGGAAAACACGATCAATGCCGCCAGGCTCAACGAAATGGCCTTGAAGACGCTCGTCAGCGGAACATCCGGACGCACCCCTCCGTCAAGCACCAGCATGGTGCCAAGCAAGGAGAAGGGCAGGGTCAGCGCGACGATGCCAAGGTATTTGCCGGTGCTAAGCCCCTGGCCTGGGCTTTTCGACCGTCGAGCAAGATAGGTCATGGCCCCCATGGTCATTCCGAAGGACTGAACAAGCAGCGACGTGCCCACGATATCACCTGCCGCCATGCCGAGCCGGTCGAAAGCAGGCACAAAGACAACGCCTCCGCCGATCCCGGTCGTATTCGCAACCAGCGCACCGGCCAGCCCGACAAGGGGCAGCCACCAGTTCTGAACAAAACTCGCAAGCCCGGCAACCGTCACCAGACAGTAGACAAGCACACCGACAAGCAACACGCGCATAAGCGTGAAGGCCATACGCGGATGTAGAGGCAGCGTCGTTCCGCTGGCCGCGATCGAATTTGTTTGTTTCATCGACACATTGACGTCCAGTTGACCTGCGGCCCAAACCGGCCCCTCACCCCGCAGGATAGCGGCGCCGGGGCGGCTGGAACAGCGAACACGGACCGGCAGATGGAAATCATGTTGCCTGTGGCGACAAACAGGTTAGAGCGCGCAGGATTGTCGCCCGTTCATTGGTATGCCGCACCGCGTCGCCCATCCGTGCAACCGGGCGGTGCCGTGTGCTTGCGGCCCGTGGCCCCGTTGGCCAACGGTCATCCTCAAAACCAACCGCCGATCGCTCTTTTGCCGACCCGCCCGTCTGGTTCAAGCTTGTCCCATGCGAAAGTGACGCAACCTTGGCCGGTGCCTCGCATGAATTCAGCCAAACATTGCCTTTGTTTTCAGACCGTTGCACCGACGTATAGTTCACCCGAACAAGAGTGCCTTCCGATTAGGCAATAGTTCAGCCGCACACGAAAAAGCCGACCTCCTTGGCGGAGTTCGGCAAGGAATTCCCGCGGGCTTTGCCGCCAAATTTCCCGACGGAAATTCGGCTCCAATCACCGCCAGCCTGCGGCTTGTCTACCCGCATTTCGAATAGCCGCAATTGGCGCAGACCATGCAACCTTCGACCATCCGCATGTCATAGGACCCACAGGATGAACAGGACTTTCCGCGCCCGCCATTCAGGTTGACGACCTCGGCCTGCGGGTCGGATTTCAACCCCATGCCCTCACCCGCAATGAAACCGATGGCGATCATGTGCTGCTCAATTACCCCGCCGATGGCTGCCAGGATCGACGGCACGTATTTGCCCTTCATCCACGCCCCACCGCGCGGATCGAACACCGCCTTCAGTTCCTCGACCACGAAAGACACATCGCCGCCGCGCCGGAAAACTGCCGAAATCATCCGGGTCAGCGCCACGGTCCAGGCGAAATGCTCCATGTTCTTGGAATTGATGAACACCTCGAACGGCCGCCGATGCCCGCCAATGATGATGTCATTGATGGTGATATAGATCGCGTGTTCGCTATCTGGCCATTTCAGCTTGTAGGTATTGCCTTCCAACGCCGCGGGCCGGTCCAACGGCTCAGAGATATAGACCACATCGCCATTGCCCCCCGCACTTGGCAGCTGCACAGGCGCTTCCTCGGCCTTTTCGCTGACGGTCAGAACCGATCCCGTAACGTCATTGGGCCGATAGGTCGTACACCCTTTGCAGCCTGAATCCCAGGCCGCCATATAGACGTCCTTGAAATCCTCGAAGCTGATATCTTCCGGGCAGTTGATCGTTTTTGAAATACTGGAATCCACCCATTTCTGCGCCGCCGCCTGCATCTTAACATGGTCCAGCGGCGCAAGCGTCTGGGCGTTGACGAAATGGTCCGGAAGTTCGGCATCGCCCATCTTGTCGCGCCACATGGCGACCGCGTAATCGACCACCTCTTCTTCCGTCCGCGACCCGTCCTTTTGTAGAACCTTGCGCGTGTAGGCATAGGCAAAGACAGGTTCGATCCCGGATGACACATTGCCCGCATAAAGGCTGATCGTCCCGGTCGGCGCGATGGATGTCAGCAGCGCATTGCGAATACCGTGGGTGCGGATCGCATCGCGCACGTCCTCATCCATCTGCGCCATATTCCCAGATGCCAGGTATGGCTCCGCCTCGAACAGCGGAAACGCCCCCTTTTCTTTGGCAAGTTCCACCGACGCCAGATAGGACGCCCGCGCAATTCGCTTCAGCCAACGTTCGGT
This sequence comes from Paracoccaceae bacterium, assembly GCA_050300875.1. Classification (GTDB taxonomy): domain Bacteria; phylum Pseudomonadota; class Alphaproteobacteria; order Rhodobacterales; family Rhodobacteraceae; genus CBDCFL01. The sequence continues at coordinate 4,352 of JBNKYL010000224.1, read as the reverse complement.
CATCTCGGCCGCCTCGTCCGACCCATACCGCAGGCCGACCATCAACAAGGCATCCGCCAATCCGGTAACACCCAGCCCGATCCGCCGCTTGGCTGCGGCCTCCTGCGCCTGTGCCTCCAGCGGGAAACGTGACGCGTCGACGGTATTGTCCATCATCCGGATCGCAGTGGCGACCAGATCGTCCAGCGCCGCCTCGTCCAGCGCCGCATCATCGCCAAACGGATCACTCACCAGCCGCGACAGGTTCACGGACCCCAACAAACACGCCCCGTAAGGCGGCAAGGGCTGTTCACCGCACGGGTTCGTCGCCGCGATGGTTTCGGCATAACCCAGATTGTTCATCCGGTTGATCCGATCGATAAAGATCACCCCTGGTTCGGCATAATCAAACGTCGCGCGCATGATCTTGTTCCACAGATCGCGCGCCTGAACGGTGTGATAAACCTTGCCCTCGAACACCAAGTCCCACGACCCGTCCGCCTTCACCGCTTCCATGAACGGATCGGTGACCAGCACCGACATATTGAACATCCGCAACCGCGCCGGGTCGGATTTCGCGGCGATAAACGCCTCGATATCCGGGTGGTCGCAGCGCATGGTCGCCATCATCGCGCCCCGGCGCGAGCCTGCCGACATGATCGTGCGGCACATCGCGTCCCAGACATCCATGAAGGACAGCGGCCCCGACGCATCCGCCGCCACACCACTGACCGCCGCGCCCTTTGGTCGGATGGTTGAAAAATCATACCCGATGCCGCCACCCTGCTGCATGGTCAGCGCGGCTTCCTTCAGGTTGTCGAAAATGCCACCCATGCTGTCGGGAATCGTGCCCATGACAAAGCAGTTGAACAGCGTCACCGCCCGGCCCGTTCCAGCGCCAGCCGTGATCCGGCCCGCTGGAAGAAACTTGAAATCCTCCAGCGCACCGTAGAACCGTTCTTGCCAGTCTTCCGGTGCCTTTTCAACCGCCGCCAAGGCCCGCGCAATCCGCCGCCAAGTGTCTTCTACCGTGCGGTCCAATGGTGTGCCATCGGGCTCTTTCAGCCGGTATTTCATGTCCCAGATCTGTTCGGCAATTGGGGCAGCAAAGCGGGTCATGGCGCGGTTTTCCTTGCACATTCGGGGCGGCTTGATGCCCGCCGAGAATCTACTAGATTTGGGACATCGGGGGAACGACTGTGCCAGAATACGTGAATTTAGTAAAGTTATGTGTCGGCGTCGATACGGTCGACGACCTTCGCCGTTATCACGCCGAAAACCCGTCACCGCGCCGTGACCACGGGCGCTGGCACGTCACCCGCATGTGGCCGAAACGCGCCGAAGCCATCTTGCAAGGCGGCTCGCTCTATTGGGTCATCAAGGGCCAAATCCAGTGCCGCCAACGCATCACCGCGCTGGAAGAAGCCATCGGCCATGACGGTATCCGCCGCTGCAAGATCGTGTTGGACCCCAACATCGTCCTGACCCAGACCGCCACACGCCGCGCCTTTCAGGGCTGGCGTTACCTCGACCCGGAAGACGCACCACCCGACCTGCCCCGCGCACGCGAGGGCGACGATGACCTGCCTGCCGCGCTGTCCGCCGAACTTGCCGCCATTGGCGTGCTGTGACCCCTTCAATCGAAGTCTGCGTCGATGACGACGCCGGGCTGGACGCCGCCATTGCGGGCGGTGCCGACCGGATCGAGCTGTGCAGCCGCCTGGACCTGGGCGGGCTGACACCGAATGCCGACCTGTTTACCCGCGTCGCCAGCTGCCCTGTCCCGGTGCGCGCCATGATCCGCCTGCGCGGCGGCGGGTTCGACCTGGACGACACCGACATCGCCCGCATGGCCGACCAGATCAACGCCGCCCGCGACGCCGGATGCGAGGGCGTGGTATTCGGTGCCGCGAAGGGCAGCACCTTGGACCAATCGGCCCTTTCTCGGCTGGCCAGGGCTGCTCATGGGCTGAAAATGACCCTTCATCGCGCGGTCGATGACCTGCCTGACCCGACCAGCGCGGTGGACGTGGCCCGCGATCTGGGCTTGGACACGATCCTGACCTCTGGCGGGGCGGCATGCGCTGCCAAAGGCACCAAAAAGATCCGCCAGATGATCGACCGGGCCGATCATGCGCTGACAATCATGCCTGGTGCCGGGATCACCCCGGTCAATGCCGCCGCGATCATCGCAGAAACGGGGGCGCATTGGCTGCACGGCTCGTTTCGCGACCCGGCCAGACAAACCAGCGCCGTATTGATCCGCGCCACGCGATCCGCGATCACTGCGGCCGGTCTTGCGCCGCCTTCCTGAGCCAACGCAGAAAAGCCTTCAGCGCCGGGCGATGCGCCGCGTTCCGCGTCACCAGCCAATATCCGTTGGGGCGGTCATCCTCAGCCAGCACTTGCAGCGTACCCGCCCCGATTTCCGGCTCGACAAACGTCCGTGTGACCGCGCCCACCCCGTCGCCGCGACGCAAGCCATCCAGCAACAGGTTGCCGGGCAATTCTACCATCGACTGCGGATTGCACAGGCTGCCCGCGAACCGCGTCAGCCAGTTGCTTGCCTCGTTGGTTCCCAGCTCCTGCAACCATGGCAGGCGGCTGATCCGGTCAGCGCTCAGATCGGGATCGGGCCCCACCAGTTCCGTGCTTCCGACCACGACAACCGGTGCGGCGAACAGCAGTTCAACTTCAACACCCGGCCACGCGCCATCGCCGTAGCGGATCGCCACGTCCATCCCGCCAGGTTCCAGGCGCACATTCTGAACGCTGGGGTCGATCAGCAACCCCACATCCGGATGCGCCGATTTGAAGCCGGCCAATCGCGGCATCAGCCAGGACGCCGCAAACATCGGCGTCACTGACACATGCAGCGGCCGGTCGCGATCGGCACCGGTCAGCTGCGCCACCACACCTGCCATTTCGCCAAACCCCCGCGCCGCCGCGCCCGCCAGCGCCTGACCTTCAGGCGTCAGGGCCATCTGCCTACCCGCCCGGTCCAGGAGCGAGATGCCCAGATGTTTTTCCAAAGCACGGATTTGTTGGCTGATCGCAGCATGAGACACGTTCAAGGCCGCGCCCGCCCGCGAAACCGATCCGGTTTCGGCATAGGCTGCAAATGCACGCAAAGGGCCCAGCGGCGGTAGGTTTGACCAGTCCATATGTTATCTTTTCTTACACAACTGATATTTTGATGCTTTGCCAAAACTCACCTAGATCGCAGAAAAACTCAAGCATGTCGCCAAGAAGGGAAAACAGACATGTACGATATTCTTGCACGATCATTCAATACCGCAGCCCGCACAGACTGCGTCAGCCTACGCGACCTACGCGTTCACAACCCCAAGGGCCGCAAGCCCTGGCCTTGGCGCGGCGGGCGTTGGGCCAAGGGGCCCGCGCGCTGCGTCGATCTTTCGAAACTCTAGACGCCTAGCCCAGGCGGGCGGTCAGGTTACGCAGGATAGCCAGGTTGCCCGCCCCCCAATCCGCGCCCTTGGCCCGGAACAAGGTCGCCTGGCTCCGATGGATCAGCCCATCAGACAGAACCTTCAGGTGATTGGCAGTCAACGTATCCCCGGTCGAGGTGATGTCCGCGATCGCCTCGGCCGTTTCATTGGCCACGGTACCCTCGGTGGCGCCCTGGCTGTCGACCAACTGATAGTCGGCAACACCCGCCTCTCGCAGGAAATCGCGCACCAGCCTATGGTATTTCGTGGCAATGCGCAGCCGAAAACCATGATTGCGGCGGAACTGCGCGGCCACCGCATCCAGATCGTCCAGAACGTCCACATCAACCCATGCCTTGGGCACGGCGATAACGAGGTCTGCGTGACCGAATCCCATGGGCGTGATCACTTCGACCTTGCTCTCCCAAGCCGCCAGTTTTTCGCGGACCAGATCGGACCCCGTAACGCCCAAATGGATACGGCCATCGGCCAGTTCACGGGTAATCTCGCCCGCCGACAGTAGCACCGGCGCGACACCATCCATCCCATGTAACTCAGCGGCATATTCACGGTCCGATCCGGTGCGCGTCAGCTCGATACCGCGCGCCGCCAACCAATTGACCGTGTCTTCCATCAGCCGCCCCTTGGACGGAATGCCAAGCCGGATCATCGCGTCGCCTCCAGCATCAAACCAGGCCGAATTACGCCACCTACGGCCGGAATCGATCGCCCATCGCCCAGCCGAGCCGTCAGCGCGTCATAGCGCCCACCGGTCGCCACCGGCGGCAGATCGGCGCCATCGGCGTAGAAGCTGAAAACGAAACCATCATAATATTCCATCGATGTCCGACCATATGTGGCGCGGTATTGCAGGGTTTCGATATCGACCCCGCGCACCACCAACGCGTCCAGCCGCGCGGCCAA
>JBNKYL010000223.1:0-5080 GCA_050300875.1 Paracoccaceae bacterium | reverse complement strand
GGCATGGGCTATGTCCGGCCTGATCTGGCCAAGCCGGGTCAGAAACTGAAAGTGCGCATGTTCAACCAGCTCTGGGATGCCGAAGTGCAGCCCGACAGCCCCTATGACCCCAAGAACGAGGTCATCCGCAAGGACGGCTAGAAATCATCGGCCCGCCCCAAACCGGGCGGGCCGTTCGCTTGTCAGGGTCAGCCTTTGCCGTTGCCCTTGCCCTGACCGCCGCCCATGCCGCCGCCGGGGCCGAAGTCACCCGTATCGACCTGACCGTCGCCATTGCGATCCATCATCGCAAACCATCCATCGGTCTGGGTCAGGAATTCTTCTTCGCTGACCAGCCCATCGCCGTTCAGATCGTTGTAGTCGCGTTCCATCGCGCCCTGTACGCGCTGCATGCCCTGGCCCATGCCTTCACCGGCGTTGGCTTCCCGGTCGGCGGCGCGGGCCTCGTCGAACATGGCGTAGTCGGATGCGTCCAGAACGCCGTCGTTGTTCTCGTCAAACGTATAAAAAATATCCGCGCGGCGCTGGCGCGCTTCGTCCAGCGTGACGATTCCATCTTCGTCCGCATCCCAGTTTTCCATAAAGTGTCCGCCGAATTGTTGGGCGGTCGCGGCACTTGTTAGCAGCGACACGGCGATGGCCGCGGCAAAGGATTTCTTGATCATGTCTGTCACCTCATATTCCAGATTATGAATATGGAACGGATGAGTGACAGATTTCCGTCGCCATGCCAGCGAAATCACCGAAACCGGTGTTTTTTCTGTTTGTTTTCGCCGCCATTGTACCGGCAGGCCCCGTGCATGGGGATCAGCGCGCGGCTGAATATGGCGATCAGGCGTTCGAACATGCAGGCAATTGAACGCATTCGCACCGGCCCGGCAAGACACATTTCGATGAACGTTCGGCAACTTTGCGCCCCTGCCTGCGACCAATTTTCCCAGATTTGGTGGAATTGGCCCAGCCTTGGCACCCTGTTAACAAATTTTGGTCATATTTTCCCATGACATTCGGGCTTGGGTGCGGATCAAAGGGGTGACCATGCGAAAAACTGCTGCCGACGATTGCGTTCGTAATTCGAGCCGGTCTTTCACCGGTGGTATCGGGGGCGATGCGCAGATACGCACGCCTTTCGGCCCAAAGCGTGCCGAAATGGTTCGGGCGGGCGATCTGATCGTCACGCGCGACAATGGCTTGCAGCCCGTGCGCATGATCTGGAAACGGCGTCTGACGCGGACCGACATGGCAGCTGGCGATGACCGCGCGCCGGTGCGTCTGAAACCGCGTGCCATTGGCCCGATGATGCCGCAGCGCGACCTGCTGGTTGCCGCCGATCACCGCGTTCTGGTGCCGGGCTACCGCCTGACCATCGGCTCCGATACGCAGGCCTGCCTGATGGCCGCCGGCGATCTGGCCGGGGCCTCGGATGCCGCTTACATCGACCGGTCCACCGCCGGGGTGGAACTATACACCTTCATATTCGACACGCATCAGGTCTTCACCGCCTCCGGCCTGCCGGTCGAAAGTTTCCTGCCCAATACCAGCACGATGGCCCACCTGACCGCCAAGCTGCGCAAGGAACTGGTCAGCCTGTTTCCAGTATTGCGCAAGGATCCGGACGCGTACCCGGCCGCTAAATTTCCACTGGCCGAAGGCCACGTCTTGCGCGACGCCTCCGCGGCCTAAGCCCGGACCATCGAACGAAAAAGGGCGCCGCCATCCGGCCGCGCCCTTCGTCTTCGGTGTTTGCCCGGATCAGTTCGGGATATCGCCGGTCAGACCTTCAACATAGAAGTTCATGCCAGCCAGTGTGCCGTCATCGGCGGTTTCGCCTTCGGCAAGCCAAGCCGACCCGTCCTGCTTGTTCAGCGGGCCGGTAAAGGCGTGATATTCGCCTGAGGCCAGCGCGTCGCGCACGGCCAGGGCCGCCGCTTTGACGTCATCGGGTACAGCCGACGAAATCTCGCCGATGCCCACCATGCCAGCGCCGATACCATCCCAAGTATTGTCGCTTTCCCAGGTGCCGTCGATCACGGCCTGCGTGCGGGCGATGTAATATGGGGCCCAGTTGTCGATGATCGACGAAACGCGCGGCAGCGGGGCATATTCCGACATGTCGGATGCCTGACCGAAGGTGATGACATTGCCCGCCTTCTGCGCGGCAGCCTGCGGCGCGGTGGAATCTGTATGCTGCAGGATCACGTCCGCGCCCTGATCAATCAATGCCTGTGCCGCGTCGGCTTCCTTGGCCGGGTCAAACCAAGTGTAGGCCCAGACGACCGAAAACTCGACATCCGGGTTCACCTTCTTGGCGTGGATATAGGCCGAGTTGATGCCGCGGATCACTTCCGGGATCGGGAAGGACGCGATATAGCCGACTTTGTTCGACTTGGTCATCATCCCAGCGATCGTGCCCTGCACGGCGCGGCCTTCATAGAAGCGGGCCGAATAGACGCCGACATTGTCAGCGGTCTTGTAACCCGTCGCATGTTCGAACTTCACATTCGGGAACTTGGCGGCGACGTTGATCGTCGGGTCCATGTACCCGAAGGACGTGGTAAAGATCAGGTCAGCCCCGCCCAGCGCCATCTGCGTCAGCGCGCGTTCGGCATCGGCACCTTCCGGCACGTTTTCCTGATACACGGTTTCGACCGCATCGCCGAAATGTTCTTCGACCGCCAGGCGGCCGTGGTTATGTTCATAGGTCCAGCCGCCATCGCCGATCGGCCCGACAAAGATGAAGCCGACCTTCGTCTTGTCCTGCGCGCCCGCCGAAGTGGCCAGGCCCAGCGCCAGTGCGCCCGCCAGAATTGATTTCAGTTTCATACAGGTACTCCCCAATGGTGATGTCCGGGGTTCGTCCCCGGACCTTGCAGACATGCCTCAGGATGAGGCGTGGAAACTCTTGCCCAGACTGGCAGGGGCCGTGCCCGCGCCCGTCCGGCGGCCGCTGATCACGACCAGCACGAGGATCGTTATCAGATAGGGCGACATGGACAAGTATTCGACCGGAATGGCAACCCCTGCCGCCTGCAGATTAAGCTGCAACACGGTCACCCCGCCGAAAAGATAGGCGCCGACCAGAACGAACCCCGCGCGCCAACCCGCGAAGACCACGATCGCCAGCGCGATCCAGCCCGCGCCCGCCGTCATGCCCTCGGTCCACTGCGGCACGCGGATCAGGCTGATATAGGCGCCACCCAACCCCGCCATCGCGCCCCCGAACAGGATCGCCATCATCCGGATGCGCACCACCTTGTAGCCCAGCGCATGGGCGGCATCGTGGCTTTCACCGACCGCCCGCAGGATCAGGCCCACGCGGCTGTATTTCAGCACAGCCCAGACCGCCACGACCATGGCGATGGAAATGTAGACCATCATGTGATGCTGGAACAGAACCGGTCCAAAGAACGGGATGCTCGCCAGCCCGGGGATGTTGAAATCGCTCGTCGGCGGCGCCTTGATGCCGACATAGCCCTGACCCATCAGCGATGACAGCCCCAGCCCGAACAGCGTCAGCGCCAGACCCGTCGCCACCTGGTTCGACAACAGGTACTGGGTCAGAAACCCAAAAAACAGCGACAGGACCGCCCCGCCAATGGCCGCCGCGATGAACCCCAGCGCCGGGCTGTCGAACGTGACCGCCGCGACAAACCCGCAAACCGCGCCGGTGATCATCATGCCCTCGACGCCCAGGTTCAGCACGCCTGCCTTTTCGACGACCATTTCGCCAAGAGCGGCCAACAGGATCGGGGTCGATGCGACCATGATGGACGCCAAAAGAACCGTAACTGAGATATCCCCAAACATTACGCTGCCTCCCCTTTGGCCAGTCGAATTCGGAAATTGGTCAGCACATCCACCGCCAGCAGGAAGAACAGCAGCATTCCCTGCAACAGTTGGATCGCCGCCGCAGGCAGGCCCAGCGACGCCTGCGCGGCCTCTCCGCCGATATAGGTCAGCGCCATCAGCAACCCGGCCAGCAGGATGCCCACGGGATGCAACCGGCCCAGAAACGCCACGATGATCGCGGTGAACCCGTAGCCCGAATTGAAGTCGATGCTGATCTGACCCGCAGGCCCCGCAACCTCGAACATCCCCGCCATGCCCGCCAAGGCCCCGGAAACGCCCAGGCAGAACACCACCAGCCGCGCCGGATTGACGCCCGCAAACCGCGCCGCGCGTGGGGATTGCCCGGTCAGCCTGATCTGAAAGCCCAGCATATGGCGGGCCAGCAGCACATAGGCCAGGATCACCGCGATCAGCGCGGCGATCCCGCCCCAATGCAGCCCGGCACCTTCCCAGACAAACCCGTTATGCGCCGCCGGGAAATCCCGGAAATTCCGGCTGCCCGGAAACCCCATGCCGTCGGGGTTGCGCAACAGACCCGACGATACAGACGCCAGGATGTTTTCGGCCACATAGACCAGCATCAGCGACACAAGGATTTCATTGGTGCCAAATTTGGTTTTCAGCAGGGCAGGGATCATCGCCCAGACCCAGCCGCCCAGCAGCCCGGCGATGATCATGCCGGGAAAGATCAGGAAACTTTCCGACGGGTAAAACGCCAACCCGAACCCGGCGCCACAAATGGCGCCCATGATATATTGCCCCTCGGCCCCGATATTCCAGATACCGGCCCGAAAGCCCAAAGACAGGCCAATCGCGATCAGGATCAGAGGCCCGGCTTTGACCAGCAATTGCCCGCGATAATAGAACGCGAATTCCCCAAAGACCGGGTCCCAGAAAATCGTGCGGATCGTCTCGACCGGGTTCTTGCCCAGAAAGGCAAACAATATCCCGCCCGCGATCATCGTCAGAGCCACCGCCAGAACCGGCGTGGCCATCGTCCATCCCCGCGACGGCGATGGCCGTTTTTCAAGCCGTATCATGCCCTTACCCCGCGTTCCCCAGTCCCGAAACCATTCGCTGCATCAAGCATGTTCATGGGCCACCTCCATGCCATGCGCGCCGCCCATCATCAGCCCGATCTCGTCAACCGTCAGCCCCTTGGCGGGCCGTGGCGGAGTCAGCCGCCCTTCATTCAACGCCGCGAAATTGTCGGAAATTTCCATCAGCTCAT
>JBNKYL010000222.1:0-4464 GCA_050300875.1 Paracoccaceae bacterium | reverse complement strand
GGCGGGCCAGAATTGAACTGGGAATTCGGCACACGTGATACCGGGTCCTACGTGACGTTGTCGGATGTAGTTGCCTATTTCGACTGGCTGGGCGGGCGGGTCAGCGACGAAACCGACCCAAGGTCCCGGATCGAAGCAGCTGGCCGCGCGATTCATGACCATGAATGGGCGCTGACCGAAATGATGCTGCACGGCTCGGGCAACCTGCCGGGGCTGGCGGATATGGACGGGGTTCACGTGATCGGCGGGGTGGACAACCCGGCCCGCGAGGGGCTGGTCAGTTGCTGGGTCGATGGCATGGAAAGCGCCGATCTGCTGGCGAAATTGCGTGACCGCGGCATCCGCGTGCATATCCGCAAGGCAGATCACTATTCAGGCAATGTGCTGACGCCGCTGGGACGGACCGATTGCATCCGTGTATCGCTCTGCCATTACAACAGCCCGGCCGAGGTCACGACATTCCTGAGCGCGATGGCGGAAATCACCGGGGCGCGAAATCCATGATGGATTTTGGCTGACTTTCCATAATAGAAGGTCAGTCCCGCAGTTCGTCGAGGATCGCCTTCATCAAAGGCGACGTTGCGTCTTGTAGGCCGTCGATTACGTCGAAATGGTGCCGGCCCGGATCGACGTGGTTGCTGGCCTCATCCCAGGCATTTACCAGCCATGCGGCCTGGTCCAGAAAGGCCGGGCGTTCTTCGGCACCGACCCAGACCCGCGTTTCAATGCCGTGACGCTTGTCGTGCAAGACCGGACTTTCGGCGGCAGCCTCGGCATCGTCCAGTCGCAGGTCTGCGTTGATATCGGTCTGCAGCAAAGGTCGCAGATCCGAGACCGGCGAAATCGGGACGATCCGTTTGACCCGCGCCACAACGTCAGCCGCCAACCCAGCGTCCGCGCAGTTCATCCGTGCCACCAAATGCCCCCCCGCCGAATGTCCGGCCAGCACAATCGGTCCAGCCACCCGGCCAGCCGCGTGATTGATGGCACGGGCGACTTCCGCCGTGATCGCCGAAATCCGGGCTTCTGGGGCCAGCGTATAGGATGGCATCGCCACGGCCCATCCGCGCGCGGTGGCGCCTGCGGAAAAATGCGCCCAGTAGGACCGGTCGAAGGCCCGCCAATAACCGCCATGAACGAAGACCAACAAACCCTCTGGGCGACCCGAGGGATAGAACAGGTCCATCGCCTGCCGCTCGCCCGGCCCATAGGGGTCGTTGATCCGGGCACGCCCCAGCGTGGTCTCGACCTCGCGCCATTTTTGTGCCGCTTCTTCCCAACGGGTGACAAACCCATCCGCATCCGGGATGAAATCGCGGTTGTTGTAGTCAAGGGAAAGGTCAGCCTTCGCCATAGGGGATCCATATGGTTTTGACCTCGGTCGCCTGCGCCAGGAATTCGCGCGACGCGGGATCCGACCAGTCGCGGGCGCGACCGTTGTTGACCCAGGTCCTTTTCAGATTGCCGGCGCTTTCCTTTTCGATGGTGGCCGACAGGTCCGAGGACGAGAACGACCATATCGCGTCCACGTCGTTGTGGCCTGCCAGATGCGGGGCCAAATCGACGTGGTTGCCGGTCAGGATATTGACGACGCCGCCAGGTACGTCGGACGTATCCAGAACTTGATACAGGTCCGTCGCGGCCAACGGGTACGGGTCGGACGCGATCAGCACCAGTCGGTTGCCCATCGCCATGGACGCGCCGATGATGCTGGTCAGGCCCAAAAGCGTGCTGTCATCCGGTGCGAAGGCTCCGATCACACCGACCGTTTCGTTCATCGCCAGCGCCACGCCACGGATCGGCACACCCTTGGCGCGGCCTTCGTACTTGTCCGCCCAGGCGGCCCAGTGGAACAGCCGGTCGATGGATGCCTCGACCTCGGCCTTGGCGCTGCGGGCCTGAACGCCGGTCATGTCGCGCACGCGGTCGGCGAATTCACCCGCGCGTGCCGACAGGTTTTCGCCGAGATAATACAGGATCTGCGCCCGCAGGTGGCCCGTGGATTTCGACCAGCCCGACGCGCCACGCGCGGCCTCTACGGCATTTCGGATATCCTTGCGGTTGCCGATGCCGACATGGCCCAAAAGTTCGCCCTTCTTCGACCAGATGGCACGGGAATACTCCCCATCGGGCCGGGCCTGCTTGCCGCCGACATACATCTTGGCAGTCCGGTCCAGCCCGTGAACCTCGGGCGCATCCGGGGCTGCCACGGGCGCAATGGGCTTGGCAGGCTTGGTCGCGCGGCGCGGTTTGGCATAGGCCCAAAGCCCCTCGAACCCGCCTTCGCGCCCGAAGCCACTTTCGCGCACCCCACCGAACCCGGCAGCGGCATCGAAGAGGTTGGTCGCATTCACCCAGACCACGCCGGCCACCAGTTTCGGCGCGATATCGAGCGCGAGGTTGACGTTTTCGGTCCACAGCGTCGCCGCCAGGCCGTAGCGCGTGTTGTTGGCCAGCTGCACCGCTTCGGCGGGCGTGCGGAAAGTCGTGCCGACCAGCACGGGGCCAAAGATTTCTTCCTGCATCAGCCGGTGGCTGGGGTGCAGGCCGGTGATCAGCGTAGGCGGATAAAAGCAGCCCTGATTGGGGATCTGACCGGCCTGAAAGACCTCGCCATCGCCGCCGTTTTCTTCGACCATCTTCGTGATCGTGGCCAGTTGCACAGGGTCCACCACGGCACCGACATCGATGCATTTGTCCAGCGGGTCGCCGATACGCAGCTTGCCCATGCGCGTGCGCAGGCGCTTGTAGAAATCTTCGGCAATGCCTTCCTGCACGATCAGTCGCGACCCTGCGCAGCAGACCTGGCCCTGATTGAACCAGATCGCGTCAACGAGCCCTTCGATGGCTGAATCGACATCGGCATCGTCGAACACGATGTAGGGCGACTTGCCGCCCAGTTCCAGGGTCAGCGCCTTGCCCGAACCCGCCGTGGCGATGCGAATTTTGCGGCCTACCTCGGTCGAACCGGTAAAGGCGATCTTATCAATGTCCGGGTGGCCGGAGATCATTTCACCCACTGCGCCATCGCCGGTGACGATGTTGACCACGCCCGCAGGCAGGCCAGCTTCCTGACAAAGCCGTGCGAACAGAAGTGCCGTCAACGAGGTGTATTCAGCAGGCTTCAGAACCACGGTGTTGCCCATGGCCAGCGCTGGGGCGACCTTCCATGCCAGCATCAACAGCGGGAAATTCCACGGGATGATCTGTCCACAGACGCCCAGCGGTTCGGCATCTGGCATTTCGGTGTCCATCAGCTGCGCGGCACCGGCATGGAAATAGAAATGCCTCGCCACCAAAGGCACGTCGATGTCACGGGCTTCGCGGATCGGTTTGCCGTTGTCGAGCGTTTCCAGCACCGCCAACAGGCGCGAATGCTTCTGCACCAGCCGGGCCAGCGCATAAAGGTATCGCGCACGTCCCGCACCGCCCAGCCGGGCCCATTTGCCTTGCGCCTTGCGGGCGGCGGCAACGGCGGCATCGACATCGGCCTGCGTGGCCTGCGTGACCTGCGCCAGAACCTCGCCTGTGGCGGGATTGCGGCTCTCGAAACAGTTGCCCGGCTCGGTCATCCGACCGCCGATGAAATGTCCGAACCGGTCACCCCCATCGACGAGCCAGGCCAGCGCCTCGGAGGCGTCTTCGGGGGCAGGGCCGTAATCCATCGTGTCGAAGATTTCTTTCACGTTCATGGGTCTGCCCTCATGCCAGCGGGTGGCGGTAGGACGCCGAATAGCGTCCGGTGACATGGTGTTCCAATTGCCGTTCGATATCGCCCAACAGCGACGAGGCCCCAAAGCGGAACAGGTCCGGGGCCAACCAGCGGTCGCCCAGTTCTTCCTTGATCAGCGCCAGGTAGTTCAACGCATCTTTGGCCTTGGAAATGCCGCCTGCCGGTTTGTATCCAACGCGATAGCCGGTTCGGTCGTAATAGTCGCGGATCGCACGGATCATCACCAGCGAAACGGGCAAGGTGGCATTGACGCTTTCCTTGCCGGTCGAGGTCTTGATGAAATCGGCACCGGCCATCATGCAGATCAACGAGGCGCGGGCGACATTGCGCAGCGTGCCCAACTCGCCCGTGGCCAGGATCGCCTTGACATGGGCGGTGCCGCAGGCGGCGCGGAATTCGCGCATCTCGTCATACAGCGCCTGCCAGTTGCCGGTCAGCACGTGGCGGCGGGAAATGACGATGTCGATTTCCTCGGCCCCGGCCTTCACGCTATCACCGATTTCGGCGACGCGCAGGTGGAATGGCGAAAGCCCGGCGGGGAAGCCGGTGGAAACGGCGGCGACCGGGATGCCCGAACCTTTCAACGCCGCGACGGCGGTGGGCACCATGTCGTGATAGACGCAAACGGCTCCGGTAGTAACCGGCGGCATGCCGAGCGCTTCAAGGATGTCCTGGCGCACCGGATGGACCGCCTTGGCACATAACCTGCGGACCCGGCCGGCAGTGTCGTC
>JBNKYL010000221.1:0-3492 GCA_050300875.1 Paracoccaceae bacterium | reverse complement strand
GGTTTGGCGACCCCGAATGCCAGGTGCTGATGATGCGGCTGGGCGCGCAGGCGCTGGATGCGATGCTGGCCTGTGCGCGGGGCGAATTGGCAGGCGCGCGCGTGAACTGGGCCGATGATCATGCGATGACCGTCGTCATGGCGGCGGCCGGCTATCCTGGCGCGTATGCCAAAGGGTCGGTGATTGGCGGGCTGGACGGGTTGCCCGAAGGCAGCCGCAATATGGTGTTTCATGCGGGCACTCGTGAACTTGGCGGGCAGATCACGGCCAATGGCGGACGGGTTCTGAACGTGACCGCGCGGGGTGATGACCTGGCCGAAGCGCGGGACCGGGCCTATGCGATGGTGGACCGGATCGACTGGCCAGAAGGCTTCTGCAGGCGAGACATCGGCTGGCGGGCGCTCTAGGGTTTCGAACGGGCTGCGCCCGTCCGCCCCGGGGCCTTGCCCCCGCACCCCCGAGGTATTTTCAAGCCAAAGAAGACGGGACCGGTTTGCCGCCCACCCAGACCGCTTTGACAGCTCGATCATCCCCCATCATGATCGTCGGGAATATCGCCTGCCAGATGGTTTCGGCGCGTGTCGTGGCGCCCGCGATGGCCGGGGTCGAAGCGAGGTCGATAATGGCAAGGTCAGCTTCCATCCCCGTGGCCAGATTGCCGATCCGGTCGCCGGCGCGGATTGCATTTGCTGATCCGGCGGTCGCCAGCCACCAAAGTTGCGCAGGATGAAGCGCGGTGCCTTTCAGCTGGCCGATTTCATAGGCGGCGGCCATGGTGCGCAGCATGGAAAAGGACGACCCGCCGCCGGTATCGGTGGCCAGCCCGACGCGCTGGCCCGTGCCCTTCAGCCCGGCCATATCGAACAGACCCGATCCGATGAAGGTGTTCGAGGTCGGGCAATGGATGAGCGAGGCGTCGGCTTCTTTCAGCCGGTCCTTTTCACGCTCGGTCAGATAGATCGCATGGCCGAACAGGGCGCCCGGTCCGATGAGCCCGCTTTGTTCGTAGGTATCCAGGTAATCACGCGCATCGGGAAACAGATCGGCGACCCAGGCGACCTCGTCCGTCTGTTCGGACAGGTGGGTCTGCATCAGGCAATCGGGATATTCGGCCCATAGCGCGCCCAATGCGTCCAGTTGTCCACGCGTGGACGTGGGCGAAAACCGGGGCGTTACGACATAGGACAGCCGGTCGACGCCATGCCATTTTGCCAGCAACGCCTTGCTGTCATCATAGGCCGATTGCGCCGTGTCGCGCAGGTTTTCGGGGGCGTTGCGGTCCATGCAGGTCTTGCCCGCATAGGCCCGAACCCCGCGCGCCTGTGCTTCGGCAAAGAAGGCGTCCACGCTTGGACAGTGGATGGTGCAATAGCTGACCGCCGTTGTCGTGCCATTGGCGAGCGTCAGGTCAAAATAGGCCTTGGCCGCCGCCGCCGCATAGTCAGGATCGGCAAACCGCGCCTCTTCGGGGAAGGTGTACATGTTCAGCCAGTCTATCAGCCGCTTGCCCCAACTGGCGATGATCGCGGTCTGCGGATAATGCGCATGGGCATCGACGAATCCCGCCGAAATCAGTGCATCGCCATAATCGGTCACCTCCGCGTCGGCATGGACGCGTCGCAGGTCGTCGGCAGGGCCCAGCGCCGTGATATGCCCATCCTGGACCACCACGCCCCCGCGCCGTTCGTAGCGCGTTGCCTCGTCAACCGGCATGGCGAAGGGATCGCCGTCAAAGCCAAGCGTCTGACCGATCAGCAATTGTTTTGTCACGTTTGCGCCTCCGTTCGGGTAACCCCAGAATAGTTTCGCAACTTCATCGGGTAAATCGCCGCATTCCATCTGTTTTTGTAGAGATGTTTTGTTAAA
The DNA here is from genome assembly GCA_050300875.1 of Paracoccaceae bacterium. GTDB lineage: Bacteria > Pseudomonadota > Alphaproteobacteria > Rhodobacterales > Rhodobacteraceae > CBDCFL01. The sequence goes on along the minus strand of JBNKYL010000221.1, from coordinate 1,626 downwards.
AGGCAGCCAAAGGCAAAGGCAGGGCATGGACGAAGAGCAGGATATTCTGGATCAGGTCGAAGAAGACGGCTATGCGCTGGACCGCCGTGTCGTGGCGTCCGTCCTTGAGGCCGTAGAAGCAGGCGACCGCGACCGGCTGGTGACGGAAATGGAGCCGTTGCACGCTGCCGACATCGCCGACCTTCTTGAACAGATCAGCCCGGCCGAACGACAGCACCTGATCCTGCTGTACGACCGGGAATTCGACGGCGAGATCCTGTCGGAACTGTCCGAAGGCGTGCGGTCCGACCTGCTGAGCATGTTGAGCCCCGAGGTTCTGGCCGAGGCCGTCCGGGAACTCGAGTCGGATGACGTCGTCGACCTGATCGAAGATCTGGACGACGAGCAGAAATCTGCGATCCTCGATCATCTGGACGAACCGGACCGGGCCGCCGTCACACGGTCGCTGACCTATCCGGAATATTCCGCCGGCCGCCTGATGCAGCGCGAGGTCGTGTCGGGTCCGGAACACTGGACCGTCGGCCAGGCCATCGACTACCTGCGAAACGCCGAAGACCTGCCGGAACAGTTCTATCATGTCGTGCTGGTCAATCCGCGCCATGAACCAGTGGCCTATGTAACGCTGGGCCGCCTGATGGGCAGCCCGCGCGCGACGAAACTGCTGGATATCACCGAAGACAGTTTTCGCACCTTTTCCGTCGATGAAGACGAAGGCGACGTTGCCTATGCGTTCAACCAGTACCACCTGATTTCGTCACCAGTGGTCGATGAAAATGGCAGGCTGGCCGGGATCATCACCATCGACGATGCCATGGTGGTTCTGGACGAGGAACACGAAGAAGACATCCTGCGACTTGCCGGTGTCGGCGAAGGCGAGTTGTCCGACAGCGTGCTGGAAGCCACGCGTCAGCGCCTGCCATGGCTGGCGGTCAACCTTGTTACGGCGATCCTGGCATCCATCGTGATCGCCCAGTTTGAAGCCGTCATTGCCGGGCTGGTGGCACTGGCCGTTTTGATGCCGATCGTGGCTTCGATGGGCGGCAATGCTGGCACGCAGTCGTTGACGGTTGCGGTGCGCGCGATTGCGACGCGCGACCTGACACCGTCGAACGTCTGGCGGGTGATCCGGCGCGAGGTGCTGGTGGGTCTGGTCAATGGGCTGATCTTTGCAGTGGCCATGGGGATTGTCGGCCTGGTCTGGTTCGGCTCGCCGATGCTGGGCGCGGTGATCGCAGCGGCGATGGTTGTCAATCTGGTTGTGGCCGGGCTGGCGGGGATCGGCATCCCCGTGATCCTTGAAAAGGTCGGTATCGACCCGGCCCTGGCTTCGGGTGCCTTCGTGACAACGGTAACGGATATCGTGGGATTCTTCGCATTCCTTGGGTTGGCGGCATGGGTCCTGATCTGACGCTGGCCAAATCCGAAGCGCGCAAGGCGGCCTTTGCCCGCCGAAAGGCCGCGCATGGAGCAGAAGCCAGCGCGCGGGCCTGTGCGCGCTTGGTCGACTTCCTTGGCAATCCCAAGGGCCACGTCATCGCGGGCTATATGCCGATCCGCACCGAAGTCGACATTCTGCCGGCGATGGCCGAACTGGCGCAGGCGAATACGATCTGTGTGCCGGTGATC
>JBNKYL010000220.1:0-6857 GCA_050300875.1 Paracoccaceae bacterium | reverse complement strand
GAAAGCAGTACGAAGCTGAAATCTACGAAGTCGACGTAGAGCCTCGATTTGGGGTGGCGCGCCAGAAACCGTGCGGAGATTTCCGGCGATTTCGGCAAGAAACGCGCACGCGCCGCAATGGTCATGCGGGCGAAAGCCAGCGGGTCCCCCTTGCCCGGGGGCTCGCCCAGCATTACCGAACATCTTGGATCGCCCTGCAAGGCGCGGGTGTGGAGGGCCAAGCTTGATACAAGCGTAACCAGCCCCACACCCGGAAGCGGAGCGACCAGGATGCGCGACACATGCGGAAAACCGGTATCGGGATGAAATACACCCAGTGCGGCGTGGCCGCTTTCATCCATCAGCCTGCGCGCCATTGTACGCGCTTCATCATCTGTCGGACGGATGGGGGACGGGGGTGTTTCGTTGTCGGTCATGCTGTCAGACTGTGCCGCGCCCCAACCTTTGACAAGCCCTGGCATCCGGGCCTTGAGAAACCGTGCGGTTGACCACATATCCTGTCCGACAGCTCAGGAGACCTGCGCATGAAATGCCCGATAGATCAGACCGACCTTGTCATGACCGAACGGCACGGGATCGAGATCGATTATTGTCCGACCTGCCGAGGCGTCTGGTTGGATCGCGGTGAATTGGACAAGATCATCGAGCGCGCTGTGCCGCCTGTTGCCACACCCGAACCACCGATAATGCGCGAATACCGGGAACCTTATCGCGAAGGCCAGGCCAGGGAATTCCGCGAACCATATCGCGACGATGACCCAAAGGTATGGCGTGATCCCGAACGGCAGCCCAAACGTCAGAAGCGCAAGGAAAGCCTGGTGCGTAGCTTTCTGGAAGAGGTGTTCGACTTCGACTGACCCGTTATGGGGTTGATGCCACGCCGCTTGGCGCTAGGGTCAGGCATGTCCAAGCTATGGGGCCGCCATGAAGATTCTTGCTGTTTCACTGGTTTTGCTGACCCTGACGGGATGCGGCGTGCCGATCGTGCCCCTTATCTGAGGATGCACGATGTCCGATGATGCAACGTCCGAAATCGCCGCACTCCGGGCCGAGATCGCGAAGCTGAATGCGCATCGATTTATCCGCATGCACAACAGCATACCAAAGCTATTGGCGTTCCGGTTTGCATCCGGCCTGATGTTCGGGCTGGGGACGGTGCTCGGCGGGTCAATCCTGCTGTCTTTCGTGATCCTGGCCATGTCCAGCATTGATTTCATCCCCGTGATCGGGGACTGGGCCGCGCGCATCGCAGAGGAAATGCAGGCCGGGCGCTAGAAGCCGGTCAGGCGGTCAGACTTTTTACGGGTCGGATGAATGGCGCGATCATGACAAGCAGCGTCGCTGCAATCGCGGCAAGGGCTTCGGAAAAGACATATATGCCGCAATTGGCCGTGTGCTGGCCCGAAGCGAGCCCGAATGACAGAAATACTTGAATTGACTTGACCAGACCGTCGCTATTTTGCGCCAGTGGGGTCAGGCAATAGGGGGCTTGGGCCAGATAGACGCCGCTGAACAAATGGACAATGCCAGCGCTGCAAATCACAACGGCAATGCCAGCTAAGATGTCCGGTCTGGCTGATCGCCTGATCCAAATGACAGCAAATATCGTGGCTAGCAAAAGCGCATATACAAGCCCCATCGACTGCCCAACCAGGCCCTGCAAAGGGTCAGACGGAGCAAGCAGCCACAGGCCGCGCGCAGAATACGGAAGCGCCCAGATGAAATAACCCACGGCCAACAGGCCCAATGCGAAGGCACTGGCAGCAGTGGCCGCAACCGACGCCGCAAGAGGTCGCCGCTTTTTGCGTTTTTCCACGAGGGCATCCGGTTGCGCAAGTTTCACGGACTTTCCCGGTTCTTCAGGCGGGTACGACTCTTCGTCCAGCGCTTCGGGCGCAGGTGTCGCTTGTTTGCGGGCGTGGATCTTGCGCGTCACCTTGGTCAGGTTGATCTCGCTTTCCATTCCAGCCGGGCGCGCATATCGCGTACGACGCGGCGCGGTCGGGCGCGGCAAATCGGCGGGCGCGGGGCTGGAGATCGGCTTTGCCGGCTGCACTATGACCTGTTCGACGGGGGGCTTTTCCTTGGCTGGCGCTGCCAGGGCCGGCGACGCTTCCAGTTTCGGGATGGCGCCAAATTCCCGGTCAGACCGGGCCAGTTCGGAAAAAAAGCTGGCAATGTCTTTGACGGTCGAAGTCGGATCCTGGAACCCCGCAAGGCTGCAGTTGAATTCGCCAAAACTGACTGACAAGACCTGTCCGCGCGGATAGGCGCCGCGTGGTGCGTTCCCAGCTGGCGCAACTGCCAGCATCCGATCGGCAGCGCCGTCGTTACTCATTACTATGGCCCCCCGGCCTTTCGCCGCCCAACACGGACCCACACCACCGGCGCGTGCCGCAACAATTTCAATCTATCGGAAAGTCCTGCCGACATGCAATTGTCAACTTGCGTTTGGGTGGGACAAACTGTTCACGGGTGTCGGGCAAGCGTGGTCGATACAGACCCATTTCTTTTTGCGTCCCAGCCGCCTATTGTCAGGGTGGGAGGACCGCTGACATGCCATCCATTTCCACGGAAAACAGTTTTCAAACCGTTCTGACGACGTTCGAGGTCACGCCCGGTACCGCGCAGGACCTGATGGATGCGCTTCAATCGGCCTATGCCGAATTCATATCAAAACAGCCGGGCTTCATTGCCGCCGGTTTGCATGTCAATGACGCCCAAACACGAATTGCAAACTACTCGCAGTGGAAAAAACGCGAAGATTTTCAGGCCATGTTGCGCACGCCCGAAATGCGCGAACGCAACCGCGTCATCAACGAGCTGTGCAAGAGCTTCGAACCCGTAATGTACGACGTGGCGGCCATATACTGACTATATGTCCGTGCAGACACGATTTGATATCTCTACGCGCGGGCCGGGGCTGTACGAATTCACGCCACAGGTGGCCCGTTGGGTGCCGAAAGGGCAGGATGGGTTGCTGACCCTGTTCGTGCGCCACACGTCCTGTTCGCTGCTGATCCAGGAAAATGCCGATCCCGAAGTGCAGACCGATCTGCATGCTTTCTTTGCGCGGCTCGTGCCGCCCACGACCGATCCTTCCATGGGCTATCTGACCCACATTTATGAAGGCCCCGACGATATGCCCGCGCATATCAAAGCGGCGATGCTGCCAGTCAGCCTGTCGATCCCTGTGACAGACGGGCGGATGGCATTGGGTACCTGGCAAGGTATCTACCTGTTTGAGCACCGCGACCGTCAGCATCACCGGCAGGTCGCGGCGCATTTCTCGCAGGACGTCTGACTAATTCTTCACGGCGACAAAACCGCCGAACTCATCAAAGATTTGCGTGGGAGAATTCGGTCCGAAATGTCGCATCCCGACAAGGCCGACGATTTCTGATCCGTCGGGGCCGACCAAGAGCCCGCCCGCCGAAAACGGTGTCACAGTGAAACCTGGCAGGTTGAACGCGCCCCCGGATGTCGAAGCTAGAAACGCCCCGTCGCTGATGGTTGTGCTGTTGATCACGATGTCCCCCAACGTCGTGCCACCGGTGTTCTGCCGGTTGCTGACCAGGCCGTCGATGGTCGCCGCGCCAAGATCGACATTCAGGGCGACCGTGCCCAGGATGTGCCCGGTCGCCTCGAATCCGGGCGCGACCCAGGCCTCGTTGGTGTATATGCCCATATAGCTGCCAGAATAACTGGCCGAACCGGGCGCCGGATTCGTCGGGAACGTGGTGGGTTGAAGGCGCTTCATTTCGTCAAGCAGATTGCCATTCAGCATCGTGACGTAAACTTCGCCGTCACCGGACGGGCTTTGGCCCAGAATGGCGAAATCACTGGACAGGGCATTGGACGTATATGTCGTGAAATACTGGTTGTTCGGCACGCCATTGGGGACATATGCCAGATTCCATCCATTCCTGAAGATGAGGTATTGGCCGGGATGGCCGGACCAAGGCGCGATATAGAGCTCGTCCGACACAAGCCCCGTTCTTGTGACCGAAGCCGGGGCGATGCCCGCGGGGCCGGACTGACATGCGGCAAGCACGGACAGACCCGGCAAGGTGAAAAGAGTTTTCGCAAATCGGCGTGCTGCGCCGAACCTAAGAAACGACATCAAATTGCTCCAGTATGAATGGGCGCCGCAGAAAAATGAACTGAGCCGAGCGGGTTCCCACAACGAGCCTAGCCAGAAATCATGTCAAAAGCCATGGCGATGATGCGTGGCGCTTCTGCAATAACATCATCTGGGGGTGCGATTTGCCCTCTACCCAATCTTTCGCGTAGCGCCTATAACGGCTGTGGATAAGTGGTTCGCGCCATCAAGCGGGCCGATAAAAGGCAGGATACCCCGGGGGAAAGCATGCGCTGTCCGTTTTGCGGAAATGTAGATACTCAGGTCAAGGACAGCCGCCCAGCGGAAGATCACGTCGCCATCCGGCGCAGGCGGTTCTGCCCGCAATGCGGGGGGCGGTTCACGACCTATGAACGGGTGCAGCTGCGCGATCTGGTGGTCATCAAATCCAATGGACGGCGCGAGGATTTCGACCGTGACAAATTGGAACGGTCGATCCGCATCGCCATGCAGAAACGTCCCGTCGAACCTGAACGTATCGACCAGATGATTTCGGGCATAGTCCGGCGGCTGGAAAGCATGGGCGACACCGATATCGATAGCAAGGCCATCGGCGAGATCGTCATGGAAACGCTGGCCCGGATCGATACCGTCGCCTACGTGCGTTTTGCCAGCGTTTACAAGAACTTCCAGGCGGCAGACGATTTTGACAAATTCGTATCCGAATTGCGCCCGCCGGTCGAACCCGGCGAAGAGTGACCGACACCGATCAACGTTACATGAAGCTCGCGCTCGCCTTGGGCGCGCGGGGGCAGGGTCGTGTCTGGCCCAATCCGGCGGTGGGTTGCGTGATCGTCAAGGACGGGCGCATCGTCGGGCGTGGACGTACTGCCGATGGGGGACGTCCGCACGCGGAAACCGAAGCGCTTGCGCAGGCGGGCGAAGCGGCGCGCGGGGCGACGGTTTATGTCACGCTGGAACCCTGTTCGCATCACGGTCGAACGCCGCCCTGCGCTGACGCTTTGGCGGAGGCGGGTGTGGGCCGCGTCGTCGTGGCCGCACGCGACCCGAATCCGGCGGTGGACGGGCAAGGCGTCGCGCGGCTTCTGGCCGCCGGGATCGAGGTGACCGAAGGCATATGCCGGGACGAAGCTAAGGTCCATCATCGCGGGTTCATTCTGACAGTGACCGAACGCCGGCCCTTCGTGACGTTGAAACTGGCGGCCAGCCTCGACGGACGCATCGCCACCGCAACGGGCGAAAGCCAGTGGATCACCGGGCCCGAAGCGCGGCGTATGGTCCATGCCATGCGGGCACGCCATGATGCGGTGATGGTGGGTGGCGGAACGGCGCGGGCCGATGATCCATCGCTGACGGTGCGAGACATGGGTATCACGCGCCAACCGGTGCGCGTGGTCCTGTCACGCAGGCTGGATCTGCCGTTGGGCGGAAAACTGGCTGCTTCGGCTCGCGAAGTGCCGGTCTGGCTTGTCCACGGCCCGGATGCCGAACCCGGCCTGATCCGGGCCTGGCAGGATATAGGCGCCACATTGTTGCCTGCACCGGTCGGCCTAGATCGTCAGGTTGACGCGGCCGCAGCATTGGGTGTGCTGGCGAAAGCCGGTCTGACGCGGGTTTTTTGCGAAGGCGGTGGGATGCTTGCAGCTTCCCTGCTTAATGGCGGGTTGGTGGACGAATTGGCGCTGTTCACCGCCGGCAAGGTGCTGGGCGCCGAAGGCCGTCCCCTTCTGGGCGCCATGGGCATCGACCGGCTGGCCCACGCACCGCAGTTGAAACTGGTCGAAACGCGCGCTGTCGGCGCCGATACGCTGTCGGTCTGGAAACGCGCCTAACCCTGACCGTTCAATCGGCAATGGCAGCCTGACCAACGGCCAAGACCTCGATCTCGCGCAGCAATTTGCGGGTCATGGCGCGTTGATAATCGTCGAACCCATCCGCAGTCATGGCGAAGGCATCGGGACCACGAATAACCTCGGCGCGAAAATAGTCTTCTAGATCCTCGACGGGGCCTTCACCGCCGATGATGAGCGCATTCACGACGACGTCGCGCAGATTTTCATACCCAGCCAATTCGCGTGGGCGTGGGCCGATATTGGAACGGCCATCGCCGGAAATGTCCAGCGTCAATTTCCAGCAGTCGCGCCGTTCCGCCAGCGCGTCCGCGCCCACCTGCATGGCCTTGCCAAGCGCGGTTGCAACCTCGCGCGGGCGGCGTGGTTGGGTGCGCAGCGTTTCGGCGAAACCCAACAACTGTTCTGCCGTGGTAATCTCGGTCCACTCGATCAGAACCCGCTGCGTGCCCAACCCAGCCCATTCATAGACGAAAAGCCAGACCGTGGCGTCAGGCATCGACAGGAAGGCGTCGATGACATTGGGGTCTTCCAAGGCGCCAGCCAGCCCCTGCACCTGCAAGGAATACTCTTTGCGATCGACTGACCCGGATATGTCCAGCCCCAGCGCCAGCGCCTGCCGGCAGAACGTCTGCGCCGATGAGGCTGTTGCGGCCATCAGGCCCAGGGCAAGGATTATCCCGGCCAAATGGCGCATCAGGCGAGCCCCTTTTCGCGCAGCCAATCGGCAACGGCGCTGCTCAAACGGACATGATCGTCGGGCAGGTAGTGGATCGGATCCGCTGCCGCACCGCTGACCAACCCGTTGCAGTCCAGCATTGGCACATCTGGCAGCCGTGAAGCCACGGCATCGGCCAACCCCAGCGACTCTGCGCGCCCGCCGCGCCATTCGTCCACCCGTTCCC
>JBNKYL010000219.1:0-4223 GCA_050300875.1 Paracoccaceae bacterium | reverse complement strand
TTCACTGCAACGGCTGGAACCACACCTGGATGATGCCGGTCGTCGGCGGAACCTTGGTCTGCTGTCGCGATATCACGGCACATCACCTCGGTCCCGCCGACCATCGGCATCAGCCAGGTGTGGTTCCAGCCGTTGCAGTGAAACAGCGGCACGATGGTCAGGAATTTCGGGTGCAGGGTCATACGCCAGGAAACCACCGTGCCCATGGTCATCAGATAGGCGCCGCGATGGTGATAGACCACGCCCTTGGGCCGCCCGGTGGTGCCGGAGGTATAATTCAGCGCCAGGCTTTCCCATTCGTCCTGCGGCATCACCCATTCAAATGCCGGATCGCCCCCCGCGATGAAATCCTCATATTCCGGGTAACGGCCCGTGGGCGTGAACCCTGCCTGCTGGTCGCACACTTCGACGATCTGCGGGGCGGGGCCGTCCATCAGGCCAATCGCTTCCTCGGCCACCGGCAGAAACTGCGTATCGACCAGCGCCAGCTTCGCTCCGCCATGATCGAAGATATAGCCGATCGTATCGGCCTCCAGCCGCGTGTTGATCGTGTTCAGGATCGCGCCCGTGGCAGGCACGCCGAAATGCGCCTCGGCCTGCGCAGGAATGTTGGGGATGATCGTGGCCACCACGTCGCCAGACTGCACACCCGCGCCGACCAAAGCCGACGCCAGCCGCGAACAACGCGCGTGATAATCCGCGTAGTTGACACGGTGGCTGCCATAGACCACCGCCGGTGTATCGGCAAAGACATGCGCCGCGCGCTGCAAATGCGACAGCGGCGTCAATGGCACGAAATTCGCCGGTGTCTTGCCCAGCCCTGTTTCGTCTTTCATCCAGCCCATTTCGCACCCTCCCGACATGGAATGTTCCGTTCCCTGTCGTTAACAGATCACCAAGGGCTTCCGCAATTTCGTATTGGGTTGGAATGACTGCGACAAACCCTTCTGACAACCTGCGCGCGGCAGGGTTCATGGTTCTGGCCATGGCCATCATCGGCGTGATCGACAACTACGTCATCCGCATCGCCGAAACCGTCAGCCTGTGGCAGTTTCATGCCCTGCGCACCACGTTGTCCATGCCGATCCTTCTGGCCCTGTCATGGGCGGGGCTGGGGTCGCTCCGCCCCCAGCATGTCGGCCACGTCGCGTTGCGCAGCCTTCTGATCGCCTCGTCCATGATGCTCTATTTCGGTTCGCTGTCCTTCATGCCCATCGGGCAGGCGTTGGCGGGGCTGTTCACTTCGCCCATTTTCATCCTGCTCATCACCGCGCTCGGCCTGCGCCGCCCTCTCGGGCCGTGGCGCATCCTTGCCGTCGCCCTGGGCTTTGCGGGCATCCTGATGGTGCTGCAACCCGACAAGGCAGGGCTCGATCCGTGGATGCTGATGCCCGTCGCGGCGGGCTTGCTCTACGCGCTGAACTCGCTGGCCACGCGCGAACTCTGTGCGGGCGAAGACACGCTTGCCTTGCTCTGCTGGGCCTGGGTCGCCCTGGGCCTGATTGGTGCCGGGGGGATCGCTGCGGTCGAACTGCTGGGCATCCAGGGCGCACCCGGCCCCGACGGGTTCCTGTCACGCGGCTGGACATGGGATTTCATCCCAGCCCTTGGATATATCGGCCTGCAAGTCGCGGGCTCGCTTGTGGGCGTGTTCCTTCTGACCCGCGCCTACCAGATCGGTGAAACCAGCTATATCGCGGTGTTCGAATATTCGGTGATGATCTTCGGCCCCGCCTGGGCCTGGGCGGTGTTCGGCATCGGCATGGGGCCCTGGCAGATCGCGGGCACCGGGCTGATCGCCTGCGCCGGGGTCATCATTGCGATCCGCGCCCGATAGGGTAGGGTCCGGCGCATGATCATCTCGCCCGGCCGCCGCTATGTTTTCGTGCATATCCCCAAGACGGGGGGCACCGCGCTGTCATTGGCGCTGGAAGCCCGCGCCAAAGCCGACGACATCCTGATCGGCGATACGCCGAAAGCGGTGAAACGCCGGGGCCGGGTAAAGAAACTGCAAGAGCTGGCGGCAGGTCGACTTTGGAAACATTCGACCCTCGCCGATATTGCCGGGGCCGCCGAAACAGATGGATTCTTCGTGCTCACGCTGGTGCGCAATCCCTGGGACCGCATGGTCAGCTATTACCACTGGCTGCGCGACCAAAGCTGGGATCATGAGGCGGTCAGCGCGGCCAAGCGGCTGGATTTCCCGGATTTCCTGCTTGATCCCGCCATCGTAGGCGGCCTGCGCGCAGCACCCTATGGCAGCTACGTGACCGACGCAGCGGGCGTGGAACGCTGCGATCTGTTCGCGCGGTCCGAACATCTGGACGAAGACCTCGCCCCTTTCGAAGCGCATCTGGGTTTTGCGGTGACACCGCTGGCACGGGCCAATGAGTCGAAACGCGATCCCGATTATCGCGGCTATTACGACAGGCGCGGTGTGGATCAGGTGGCCGAGCTCTGCGCCCAAGACATCGCGCGTTTCAATTACCGATTCGAATAGCAAAGTCCATCTTGGAAATCTCCCCCTAACGCCGCACCGCCCGCCGGATACCTTGCCGCGAGAGCGCGCCAATGGCGAAAGCCATGCCGAAATAGACCGCCGCGCCCAGTCCGACCAGAACCGCCAGCCCCAGATAGCGCCACCCTGGCATCGCCAGAACCGGCGCCAACCAGACGGCCCCCGCCGCCAGCGCCAGCCCCATCGCGACAGAAGCCAGCCCAGACCGTGCCACCCGCCGGATCAGCCCGGCATCGGCCCGCGCCGCATCGCCGAAACGTCGTGCCCCGCGCCACAGAAGCCACAGCATCACCCAGGACGCTGCCGATGCCGCGACCGCCGCCGCAAGATACCCGATCGAAAACGCCAGCCCGATGGCCAGCACCGCATTGACCACCATGCCCACCAAGGCAAACCGGAACGGCGTTTTCGTGTCGCCCCGCGCGAAATAGAGCGGCTGCACCACCTTTTGCAGCACGAAAGCGGGCAGGCCGAACCCGTAGATCGCCAGCGCCAGCGCCGTTGCCGCGGCATCCTCGCCGGTGAACCGCCCGCGTTCGAACAGCACGGACGTCAACGGCCCCGGGATCACGATCAGCGCCATGGCGGCGGGCAGGGTCAGCACCAGCGCAAATTCGGTCGCCCGGTTGAAGGCCGCCCGTCCGCCCGCGTCATCCCCCGCGGCCAGCCTGCGCGACAGTTCCGGCAACAACACCACGCCAATGGCGATCGCCACCACGCCCAGCGGAAGCTGGTACAGACGGTCCGCCAGGTTCAGATACTGGATCGACCCTTCGAAAAAACTTGCGACCTGTCGGCCCACCAGCAGGTTGACCTGCACCACGCCGCCCGCCAGCGCAGCAGGGGCGGCGATGATCGCCAATCGTTTCAATTCCGGCGTCATGCGCGGCCAGCGCGGCACCAGCCGGAAACCTGCGCGCGCCGCGGCCCACCACAGCATCGCCATCTGCAAAATGCCCGCCACCGGCACGGCCCAGGCCAGCCACAATCCGACATCGCCGCCGGACCGGGCCGCAACGGTCATGGCCACGATCAGCACCACGTTCAACAGCACCGGCGCGGCTGCGGCGGCTGCAAACTTGCCTGCCGCATTCAGGACGCCCGACAACAGCGCGGCCAGTGAAATGAACAGGATATAGGGAAAAACGATGCGCCCGTAGCTGACCGCCAGCGCCTCGCGCGCGTCGCCCGCAAAGCCCGACGCCATCGCCAGCACCAGCCAGGGCATCGCCGCCATCGCAATGCCGGTCAGCACGATCAGGATCCCCGCCAAACCCGCCATTGCGTCGCGGGCGAAATCCACCGGGTCCTCGCCACGCTCCAGTTTCTTGGAAAACATCGGGATGAATGCCACGTTGAACGCGCCTTCGCCGAAAAACCTGCGGAACATGTTGGGCAGGCTGAAAGCAATCAGGAATGCTTCTGCGACCGGGCCGGTGCCAAGCCATCCCGCGATCAGAATATCCCGCGCAAAACCGAGAACGCGGCTGAGCAGGGTCCAGACCCCTACCGTCAGAAAACCGGACATCAGTCGGATCGGTTTCAAATGCAGAACCTTTCAGGCTTACGCCACGGACTTGGTTTTGTTGGGGGGTAGCGGTTGCAGGGGCATTTCGCAATTCGAAAGTGTTAAGCGGTTAGGATGGCGGTCTTGCACCCGCTGATACCGGGTTGCAATGACACGGAAAATCTGGTGCGCGATCTC
>JBNKYL010000218.1:0-4272 GCA_050300875.1 Paracoccaceae bacterium | reverse complement strand
ACTGGATCGATGGTCTGTTGCGAGGGCGTCGGGAGGGTATCGCGCCCGCAGACGATATCGTTGCGCTCAAGCATCGTGCAGGCCGGAAAGACGATATCGGCGTGCTGCGCGGTGGCGGTCCAGGCGTTCTCATTCACGATGACATGCGCCGGGCGCTGAAAGGCCTCGCGCGGGCGGTGCAGGTCCTGATGGTGGTGGAACGGATTGCCGCCTGCCCAATAGACCAGGTCAATCGCAGGGTGTGTGACCATCTGGCCGTTATAGGTGCAGGTTTCGCCGGGATGCAGCAGCATATCGGCGATGCGGGCCACCGGGATGAAGCGGTCCACGGGGTTGTCACCCTGCGGAAGCGCCCCCCATTTGAACAGCTGCGCGCGGCGGCCATGATATCCCACCCCGTTGCTGCCCCAGGCCAGACCGACGCCGCAGCCCTTGCGCCCGAAGGTTCCGAGCATGGCCGACAGGGTGATCGCCAGCCAATAGGGCTGTTCGCCGTGTTCCGCGCGTTGCAGCGCAAGGGCGACCGTCACAAGCGAGGCCTCGGTGGCGCAAAGCCGCCGCGCAAGGTCTTCGATCTTGTCCACGTCGATGCCGCAGATCGGCGCGGCCCAGCCGGGGGTCTTGGGCACCCCGTCCTCTACGCCCAGCAGGTAGGCCCGGAACCGCTCGTAGCCCACGGTGTGGCCATCCAGAAACGCCCGGTCGACGCGGCCGCTGATCTCGATTTCATGGGCAAGCGCCAGCATCAATGCCGCATCCGTGCCCGGACGAACGGCCAACCATTCCGAGTTCAGCGCGGCGGGCACGTCGTCGCGGTTGGGGCTGATGTTCACGATGCGCGTGCGCCCGCCCTGCTGGCGGCGCAGGATATCGCCATAGACGTGGTCGCCGATCCCGCCCGCGACGGCCTGGTTGTTCTGCGGCGTGATGCCGCCAAAGGCCAGGTGCAGGTCGCAATGCTCGGCAATGTCTGCGGCATCGACGATGTTGTTGGCAACGGCATAGATGTCAGCGCCCAGAACATGCGGCAGGATCACCTCGGCGGCGGCGGCGGAATAGGTGTTGACCGAACTGACATAGCCGCCGACCGAATTGAGGAACCGGTGCAGCTGGCTTTGCGCGTGGTGAAAGCGTCCCGCACTGCTCCAGCCGTAAGAACCGCCAAAGATCGCCTCGTTTCCCTTGTGCGCGATGGTGTCGCGCAGCGCCCCGGCGGCGAGATCAAGCGCTTCGTCCCAGGGCACGGCGACATATCCCTCGCGCCCGCGCATCAGCCGGTTGTCGGGATCATTGCGCAGGTAGCTTTCGCGCACCATCGGGCGCATCACCCTGTATTCGGGATCGGCGGCATCATAGAGAACCTGACCGATCTCGGACGGGTGGCTGTCATGCCGCGATGGCGTCACCTTCAGCACCGACCGACCATCGCTGGTTATGACGAAATTGCCCCAATGCGTTCCGACGGTTGTCTCGCGGGTTTTCATCGGATCAGGGCCATCGAGATCGCCGGAATGAAGGTGACCATCATCAGCACTGCGATCATGAGGGCAATGAACGGCAAGGCACCACGCACCACCGTTCCGAAATTGGCCTTGAATGCGGTCATGGCGACAATCAGGTTCATTCCCAGCGGTGGCGTCAGCAGGCCGATCTCGAGGTTGATGACCATGATGATGCCGAAATGGATCGGGTCGATCCCGAAAGCCTCGGCCATGGGCAACAGCAGGGGCGCAAGGATCACGATCGCGGACATTGTGTCAACAAAGCACCCGACGATCAGCAGCAGCAGGTTGACCATCAACAGGAAGGCCACACGGCTTTCGACATTCGCTGCGACCATTGTGGCCAGTTCCTGCGGCACACGCTCGGCAGTCAGCAACAGGTTGAGGCTGATCGCGGCGGCAACGATCGGGAAAAGCGTTCCCAGCAGCGTGGCCGTTTCCTTGGCGACATGGCCAAAGTCACGCAGCGAAAGTTCACGGTGGATGACGGTTTCGACGAAGAGCGCATAGCCAACGGCAACGGCGGCGGCCTCGGTCGCCGAGAAATAGCCGGAGTAAATCCCGCCCAACAGCACAATCGGCAGCATCAGCGCCCAGAATCCGCGCCGCAGCGCCGAAAGAAGAGCAATGGGATCAAAGCGTTGCGCCGGGATGTGGCGATTGACGATCAGAACATAGACCGACATCACGCCGGCCAGCAGCAGCCCCGGCAAGAGGCCCGCAATGAACATGTCGACAATCGATTTCTCGACCACGATAGCGTAAAAGATCATCGGAATCGAAGGGGGGATGAGGATGCCAAGTGTGCCGCCTGCGGCCAGCGCCCCCAGCGAAAAGGTCTGACTGTAGCCGTCCTTGAGCAGCGCGGGATACATCACCGCGCCCACCGCCAGCAGCGTGACCGCCGAGGCGCCCGAAATGGCGGCGAAGATGGCGCAGGACAGGATCGCCGCAACCGCGAGCCCGCCCGGCATCCAGGTCGTGCCGGCACGCATGATCCCGATCAGCCGTTCGGCGATCGATCCGCGCGCCATCAGGCTGCCGGCCAGAATGAACATCGGGATTGCCAGCAGCGCCTCATGGCTGAGCGCCGTCCACATGTCGTCGATGAGGTAGGTCAGCTGCCCGTCACCCCAGACGAAATGGACATAGGCCGTCAGCCCGATCAGCACCAGAACGATAGGCTGGCGAAACCCCAGAAGGAACAGCAGCAGGAGGATGATTCCAAGCAGCGCAGTCATCTCATTCCTCCGGAATAACGATCTCGCGCTGCGGGGCGAGCGCCGGAAATACCGCAAAGGCAAGCGACTTCAGCGCCGAACTGCCAAAGGCAAGGGGCAGAACCACCTGCACCGGCCACATCTGCCACCCAAGCACAGGGATTCGAATGCCGTATTGGCGGGTTTCCATCATGAACTTGAGCGAGATCGCCGCCAATGCAGCGTACAGGATGGCGCTGAGGACATAGCCGAAGCGATCGGCCTGTGTGCTCCAGCGCTTGGGGATAAGGGCGTCCGCGGCCTCTGCGCGCATATGGCTGCCTCGGCTCGTTGCCAGTGTCAGGCCCATGAAAGCGGCAATCATGGTGGCCTGAACCGCGATCTTCTGCGCGCCGTAGATGCTGAAGCCAAAGACCTGGCGACCAATGACGTCAGCCAGAAGAAGGCCAGCGACGAATGCATAGGCAATGATCGATATCGCGGCCTCAAGCCAGGTCAACCGGGACAGGGCCTTTTCGATCCACTGCTGCATTGATGCCTCCTTGCGGATATCCGGGGCGCCGGAATGCGGGCCCTTTCAGGCCCGCATTATTGGCGTGTCAGCTTCCGCAAGCGGCTCTGGCGGCCTGCATTGTCTCCCAGACTTCGGGCGCACGTCCGCCGATCTCGGCCAGCAATGCGTCGTAGGAGGCCGAAGCCGCCTCTTTCCATGCCGCACGGGTGGCATCGTCAAGTTCGATGACATTCGTGCCTTCCTTTGCCGCATTGGCGATCATGAAGTTTTCGGCGCCGCGCACGCTTGCACGCAGCGAGGCGTGATCGCTCAAGGCCTCGGCGAGGGCAGCGCGCTCGCTTTCGGAAAGGTCAGCCCAGACGGAATCGGACATCAGCAGCGTGCCCACCTGGCGCGAATGCTTGGTCAGCGTGATGTTGGGCGCCATCTTGTGCAGCCCAAGCGCAATGCCGAACAGGCCCGATGTATCGGCGCCATCCACGGCGCCCGTCTGCAGCGACGTGACCATGTCGGTATTGCCCAGCGGCACGGCATGCGCGCCCATGGCATTCAGGTAACCCACCGATACGCGCGTGGGAACCGCGCGCATATTCAGTCCCGCCAGATCGCCGGGCTGCTCGATACCCTCGCGCGAGAACATGACGAAGGGGGGAATTTCGATAGAGCCGATAAGTACGGCACCTTTGCCATCCAGCATCTCGCCGATCATTGACAACAGGTGGTTGTCGACGGCGCAGTCGAACTGGGCGTCACTGTCCCAGGCAAACGGCATGTGGATCGCCTCGACCCCCGGTTCGACCAGGCCGACGGCGCTGGTGGAAACCCCGGCGATGTCCACACGTCCGCGCGTCAGCAGGTTCATCGTGGTTTGCTCGTCACCAAGCTGGCCACCATAGAAGACATTCAGCGTCAGGTCGCCGTTGGTCAGTTCATTGACCTTGGTGGCGACACCGCCAAGCCATGCGCCCCAGGGCGACGCTTCTGGGGCCGTGGTCGCGAGGCGCAGCTCCTTGGCTTGGGCTGCGCCCACGCCGAC
>JBNKYL010000217.1:0-6794 GCA_050300875.1 Paracoccaceae bacterium | reverse complement strand
GTTGATATAGGGCGCGAGGAAGCAGGTGTAATCTTTGGCATATCTGATCAGCCCCGCCATGTAGCTTTTCATCAGGTCCGACATACCAAGGGGGTCGGTTTCATCGTAAAAGACCGGTTCGCCGTCCTTCCACAGCGACTGGTGCACATGGCTGGAACTGCCCACCTTGTCATGGTGCCACTTGGGCAGGAAGGTCACCGCATGGCCGTGCTGCCAGGCAATTTCCTTCACCGCGTTTTTGGCGATCGTATGGTTGTCGGCGGTGTTCAGGGCTGGCGCATAGCGGATGTTCAGCTCTTCCTGCCCGGCCTCGGCCTCGCCTTTGGAATTTTCGATCGGGATGCCGGCGTTCCACAGGTGATTGCGGATCGGCCGCATCACGTATTCTTCCTTGGTGGTCTGCAGGATGTGGTAGTCCTCGTTGTAGCCCGATATCGGGGCCAGGTCGCGGAAACCGTCGCGGCGGATTTCGTCAAAGCTGTTTTCGAACAGGAAGAATTCCAGTTCGACGGCGGACATGGCCTGATAGCCCATTGCTTCCAGTCGCTTGACCTGTTTCTTCAGGACCGCGCGGGGGGAATGGGGCACCTCTTCATGGGTGTGGTGATCCAAGAGATCACACAGAACCATGACAGTGCCTTCCAGCCACGGCACAGGCCGGATCGCCGACAGGTCGGGTTTCATGACGTAGTCGCCATAGCCCTTTTCCCAGCTGGTTGCGGCGAACCCGTCGGGTGTGGCCATTTCAAGGTCGGTCGCCAACAGGTAGTTGCAGCAATGCGTTTCCTCATACCCGCCATCGACGAAATGCCCGGCGTGAAACCGTTTGCCCATCAGGCGGCCCTGCATGTCGACCATGCAGACCAGGACGGTGTCGATTTCGCCCGCTTCGGTCTTGGCCTTCAACGCGTCGAGGCTCAGCAATTTGGTCACGTCAATTCCCCTCTGTCTTCATTGCGGTGGCTTACGTATCCGTCCCACCATTCATGTCTTCGATCAAGCGCGTTTCCAGCAATTGGCCGTGCCGGTATAGCAACGGATAGGCGACCGCCGCGATATGGCTGTTGAACTCGCGAAAGGCGCGCAGTGTTTCAAGGTGCACGTCGCTGGTTTCTAGGCTTTCGGTGCGGCCCTGTTGCAGGCGCTTGAGGTGTCTTTTGCGGCTGTCGCGTTCGGCGCGTTTCAATTCGGTCTTTTCCAGGCTCAGAAGCCGCGCGCTTTCCAGATCGTCGGACACCAGCACATTCGTGGCCAGATGCAGGTTGGCAAGGCAGGCTTCGTGCATATGGGTCAGTTCGGCCCAACCGTCGCGCGAAAAATCCGCCGTGATGGTGGATTTTTCACGGGCGAGATCGGTCATGCGCTTGGAGACGACATCGCCGGCAGTTTCCAACCGGATCGCGTATTCCATCAAGTCGCGGCTGATCTTGTTCTGGTCCTTGGTGAAGTTTTCGCGCGGGATGGCAGCAATGAATTCTCGCAGGCCCGACAGGCAATCGTTGACGGCGTGATCCATATCGCGCAGGGCTGCGATGCGTGCCTTGTCGCCGCTGCGATAAAGGTCGAGCACGGGGCGGAACATCGCCTCGATCAGGTTGGCCATGCGTAGCAGTTCTTTCTTCATGCTCGGGATGGCCAAGGCAGGGCGGTCAATCACTTCGTAATCCAGCGCAGACTGCAGCATTGGGTTGGGCAGGCCGTTGTCAGGGCCGCCCATCGGGGCGGCGACCAGCCGGGTCATCGGGGCTTCGAGTGCGCGCACGAAGGGCAGGGCGATGAATGCCATGATGGCATTGAACCCGATATGGCTGAGCACCAGCGCTTGCCCGGTTTCTGGCATGGGCAGATGACCGGCACGCAGTGCAAGGTTGATCGCCACGACCGCCAGCGTCGCCAGCACGCCACGTATGAGCAGGTTGGCCAGCGGGATGCGCCGTGCGCGCGCGCTCATCCGCCTTGTCAGCCAGATCGGGATTAGGGCGGATCCCAGATTGGCGCCTAGGACCAGCGACAGGCCAGCCGCAAATGGGATCACCGAGATTTCCACCAGCGTCACGCAGATCAGGATGGCCGCGACAGACGAATGCATGGCGAATGTCAGTCCGGCGCCGACGATAAAGGCCGTCACGTAATCGCGGGCAAGGTAATTGGCGATGGACGGCAGAAACGCTGCATCGCGGATCGGGTCCATCGCTTCGCGCAGCAGGCGCAAGGCCAGCAGGATGAAAGCAATGCCCAGCAGGATGCGCCCGAATTGCCGCCATTTGCGTGCCTCGGTGTTCACGAACAACCATCCACCAACGGCCAGCAGCAGGGGCAGCAGCCAGTCAAGGTCGAAGGACAAGACCTGGATGATCAGGGCCGATCCCAGATCTGCGCCCAGCACGATGGCCAGCCCCGTGCCAAATCCCAGATAGCCGCTTGCGGCGAAACCCGCAGCCAGCAGGGCCACCGCAGCAGAACTTTGAAGGATGACGGCCAGCGATGTGCCGATCAGGGCTGTCGGCAGAAGGTTGCGTTCACGCGTCATCAGCCGCTGGAAGGACGCGCCATAACGCCGTTCAATGCCGGTGCGCACCATGCGCACGGCGAACAAGAGCAGCATCGTCGCCCCGGCCAGATTCAGCAGAAAGCCCAGGATTGCCATGGTCAGCGCAACCGTTCGGCGCGCCGGGTCGGCGTGTGCCCGGTGTTTTTGGCGCGGGAATGCTCGGGCCTTTTCAAGGGTGACCCCGATCTTGTTCTTGTTTCCCACATAAAGCCACATATTCGGGCAAAAAAACAAGTGGAACCTGCGCCGCGGGCTGCTAAATCGGAACCGGAAGTCGCGAATTGCTGTTGGGAAGCGCCATGACGGATCGCCGGAATATTCTGTTTATCATCATCGACCAGCTTCGGGCCGATTGCGTGGCCGGCGCGTTGGCAGGTCACGTCGATCTTCCGAACATTCGCGCCTTTGGCGCCGGGGCGGTCGACTTTCGCAACCATTACTCGGTGGTCAATCCATGCGGACCGTCCCGTGCGTCCATCTTGACGGGCCAATACGCGATGAACCACCGTTCGGTTCGCAATGGCACGCCTTTGCGCCACGATACGCCGACGCTCGCCAGCGAAATGCGCAAGGCGGGGTATCTGCCGATGCTGTTCGGCTATACCGACACCTCGGGCGATCCGCGCGTGCATGACGCCGCCGATCCGGCGGTGCAGACATATGAATACCCAATGGCCGGGTTTCATGAGATCGTGGAAATGCGGGCCGAAATGTCCTTTCCCTGGCGATCACACCTGTTGAACAAGGGCTATCGGTTTGACCGTTACGAAGATGTCTATAAGCCCGTCGCGCCAGATGGTGGTGCGCCACGCGTGGACGATCCGGCTTTCTATACCGCTGAAGACAGCGACACAGCCTTTCTGACCGACCGGTTTCTGGACCATATGCCGGGCTATGCCGGTGAAGGCTGGTTCGCGCATCTGACCTATATCCGCCCGCATCCGCCGCTGGTCGCACCTGCGCCTTACAACCGGATGTATGACCCTGCCGCATTGCCCAAGCCCGTCGACGTCGCGCATGGCGATCACCCGTTTTTGAAAGCGGCCCGCCGCAATCTTCGTCCCGCCGGCATGGTCGAAGGTTTCGATGCGCTGGGCGATGATCCCGAAACCGTGCAGACCCTGCGGGCCGTCTATCTGGGGCTGGCGACCGAGGTGGATGCCCATGTCGGGCGGGTCCTGGCCTTTCTGGACGAAAGCGGACAGGCCGATGACACGCTGGTTGTCCTGACTGCCGATCATGGCGAAATGCTGGGCGATCAGGATAGCTGGGGCAAATCGACGATCTTCGAGGCGGCTTTCAAAGTGCCGCTTATGATCCGTGCACCGGGTGGGCCGCCGCGTGTTGTGACGGCGTTCACGGAATCGGTCGATCTGACGCCCACGATCCTGGACTGGCTGGGACGGGACTTGCCGAACGCGATGGATGGTCGGTCGTTGTTGCCGCTGGCACAAGGACAAGCGCCGGATGACTGGCGGAACTATGTCTATGCCGAATTGGATTTCGGACATCCGGGCACGCCGAATGCCTATATGCGGGCGTTAGGAACAACAGCCAGCACGTCGAACCTTGCCATCCTGCGCGACGGGCGGTTCACGTTGGTCGAATTTGCCGCCGATCTCGACCCGATCCTCTTTGATGGGGACGGGGAAGGCGAGGCGCGGGATGTGGCCAGTGATCCAGCCTATGGCGCCGATCTGGCGCGGCTGTCGCGGAAAATGTTGCGTCACCGGATGCGCAATGCTGATCATACATTGTCGATGTCCGAGATAACGAACGAGGGGCCGAAAACCTATGCGCGCCGGGGATAGGCCTTAGCCCGCCACGATCACCTCGATCTGCCATTCATCGAACTGGCGTCTAAAACTTGCATCCGGGTTGGCATCGGTGATCAACATGTCAACGCCCTGCGGATCAAAGGCGCGCAAGGCGGCGGTCTTTCCGAATTTGGCCTGATCACCCACGACAATGGTGCGCCGGGCCTGTTCGGCAACGGCACGGGCCAGGTCGCTTTCATCGGCACCGGCCAGCAGGAACCCGCCCTGTCGGTCGATCCCGTCCACGGAAAATACCGCCGTATCAATGCTGAACCGGCTGATGAAGGCGATGGCGTCCTGCCCGAATGTGCCGCCTTCGACTGGGCGTAATTCGCCGCCCGCCAAAAAAACGCGATTGCCACTGATGCCAATCAGCGCTTGCGCAGCGTGAAGACCGTTGGTCACGATGGTCATGTCGCGATGACGCTTCAGGCTTTCGGCGACGAAGGCCGTGGTGCTGCCGACATCCAGGAAAACGGTCGATCCGCTGGCGATGTGCCGAGCGGCTTCGCGGGCGATGGCGAGCTTTTCGTTGGTGCGTGTGCCAAGTCGTGATCCGACTGGCGAAAGGGCTTCTGCATTTGGCAGGTAGACCCCGCCATGTACACGTTCGACCAGGCCCGACCGGGCCAGGGACTTGACGGTGCGGCGCACGGTTTCTTCGCTGACGCCCAGTGACTTGGCCAGCTTGGCGGTGCGCGCGGACCCGCCCTGCGCGCGCAGGTAATCCATCAGTTCCAGTTCCCGATGGGTGCTGTGCTGTTCGGCAAAGTCCTGCATGGTCATCCTCCCATCCGGAAGATAGGGGGCAAGATGGGCGCTTGTCCACGCTTGGACATGGGTTTTCGTGTGTTTTTGTGGGGCTTGCGGCGACTAATCCACAGACAACGCGCCGACCACGATAATCAGGGCCTGTTCAAGCTCGGCCTGCGAGATCGTCATTGGCGGTGACAAGGTCAGGACATTACCTGCGCTGATCTTGAAGCTGAGGCCCATTGCCAGGCAACGGTAGTAGACTTTTTCGGCCAGTTCCGGGGCTGGTGTCCTGCTGTCACGGTCGGTGACCAGTTCGACGCCGAACATGCAGCCCCGTCCGCGGACGTCACCGACATTTGCGTGGTCGCCAAGCCGGTCGCGCAGATAGTCCAACGCGAATGTGCCAAGTTCGGCGGCCCGTTCGACCAGCCCTTCATCGGCAATGATGTCCAACGTCGTGAGTGCCGCGCGTGCGGTCACCGGGTTCTTTTCATGTGTGTAATGGCCGATGGCATAATCGCCTGCCACATCCAGATCGCGCCGGGCGATGACGGCGGCGACGGGCAGGATTCCACCGCCCAGCGCTTTGCCGAGCGTGACAATGTCGGGGATAATCCCGTCATGGTCAAAGGCAAACATCTGCCCAGTCTTGCCAAGCCCCGTCGGAATTTCATCCATGATCAGCAGGGCACCATGCCTGTCGCAGGCAGCGCGCACGGCTTGCCAGAACCCCAGCGGCGGCACGACCGGCACCGCGCGCATGGGTTCGGCGATCACGGCGGCAATGTCGCCCTCCTTTTCAAGGACATATTCGACCATCTTCGCGCAGGCCAGTCGGCAACCATCCGGCCCTGCGTGGCCATATGGACAGCGATAGCAATTGGGCGGGGCGACATGTTCTGTGCCCGCCAGAAGCGGCCCGGCGATGCCGGAGCGGAAGGTGGCCTCGCCCCCGACGGACGCGGCGCCAAAGCCCGCGCCGTGGAAGGCGTCCCAGAAGGACAGTGTCTTGAACCGGCCCGTCGCGGCGCGGGCGATCTTCAGGGCGACTTCGTTGGCATCCGATCCGCCGGTGGTGAACAGGACCTTGCCCAGATCGTCCGGCGCGAGCGCGGCCAGGCGTTCGGCCAGTTGAACTGACACTTCGTTGGTGAAGCGGCGCGGGGAAAAGGGCAGGCTGTCTAGCTGGTCCTTGATCGCGGCGACCAACCGGGGATGACCATAACCGATGTGATGTACCGAATTGCCGTGGAAATCCATGAAACGGCGACCGGATGTATCGGTGATCCAGATGCCTTCGGCTTTCGCAATGGTGGATACGCAGGGCGAGGACAGGGATTGGTGCAGGAAAGCATCCGCGTCTCGGGCCAGCAGGTCGCGCGTTGCCGGGTCCTTTTCGCCCGCCGCCCAGTCTGCGCGGGCGGCGGAGGTGTTGCTTTCGCCTTCGGTGTGGCGCGGGCCGGTCATGGCCAGGGCAGGGAATAGGTTTTGACGTTGGTGAAGAACTTCATCGCCTCGATCACGCCTTCCTTGACCCCGTTGCCACTGTCCTTGATGCCACCAAAGGGCGACATTTCAATGCGATAGCCGGGTTGCTCCCAGATATTGCAGGTGCCCACATTCAGCCCGTTGATATAGGCAATGGCGCGGTTCAGGTCGTTGGTGCAGAC
>JBNKYL010000216.1:0-13233 GCA_050300875.1 Paracoccaceae bacterium | reverse complement strand
GACGCGCATTGGGACAAGGTCGTGACGATCAAGGGCGAAGATATCGCGCCAGTCGTCACTTGGGGCACCAGCCCCGAAGACGTGCTGCCGATCACGGCGAACGTTCCGGCTGCGTCCGACTTCACCGGCGGCAAGGTCGGTGCTGCGCAGCGGTCCATCGACTATATGGGCCTGACGCCCGGCCAGAAGCTGACCGACATCAAGATCGATACGGTGTTCATCGGGTCGTGTACCAATGGGCGGATCGAAGACCTGCGCGCCGCAGCCGAGGTCGTGAAGGGGAAGAAGGTCGCGCCGGGCATGCGGGCGATGGTCGTGCCGGGGTCCGGTCTGGTCCGTGCGCAGGCCGAGGAAGAGGGTCTGGCCGATATCTTCAAGGAAGCCGGGTTCGAATGGCGCCTTGCAGGCTGTTCGATGTGCCTGGCGATGAACCCAGACCAGTTGGCCCCCGAAGAACGCTGTGCCTCGACCTCGAACCGCAATTTCGAGGGCCGGCAGGGTTACAAGGGTCGCACGCATTTGATGTCGCCCGCGATGGCGGCAGCAGCGGCGGTGACTGGGCATCTGACGGATGTACGTGAGATGATGTGATGCTGTTCCGGTTCGGCAAATGAACACGCGCCTGGATAGCATTGGCCAAGCCTCGATCAGGGGACCACTTGCGCTAGCAGTGGTCGTCTGTGGCGGCGTTCTGGCGATCAATTCCTTCCTGTACACGGATCAGTTTGGCAGCGATGCGATGGTGACCAGCCTGTACGATGCCACCAAATACAATGAGATCGGCAGCGCGCTTTGGTCAGGCAGCGAACCACCGGCGGGTGGCGTTTCGCTTCGTGGCTATGCGTACCCGATGCTGGCTTCTGGCTTGGTGGCGCAGTCACCTTATTTGCTGTTCTTGGTTCAAACTTTGGCCGTGGCGGTTGGCGTGTTCCTTCTGGCGAGGCTTGAGCAAAACCAATCCGGAAGGCTGCGCTATGTTTGGCTTTGCCCCCTGTTTCTGAGTCTGTTGTTGGCACCAGCAATCATGATGACGGAATCTCTTGGGTTCCTTGCTGGAGCGGCCTCGATGTTTGCTTATGTGGTATTGCGTCGTGCAGACTTGGGTTCGGCCGTTCTTGTGCTGGCGGCGCTGATCAAGCCGGCCTTTCTACCGGTTGCGATTCTGTCTTTGGCGTCTGTCCCGATTGGCAAGAGGCTTTTTGCTGTCCTGGCGTTGCTCGTTGTTACCTTTGGCAGTCAGCTTTGGATAAGCGAACGAATTGATGGCAAGGCAACAACGTCATCCGCGGGTTCATTCAACTTCACGGAACGTTTCTTTCCGGCCGTATACGGCACCGTGCACGGGCTCGGGTTCGTAAACTACCGGTCCCACGAAGCCGAAAAAGCCAAGGAAGCCTATCGGACGACCGGTGAACAAGTGCAGTTTGTCCTTGGGCATCCCTTGGAACTGGTTCAGACATGGTGGTTCCTGATGGCAGATTCCCACCTTGCAAAATCGAGCGGTTATCCAAAGTCAAATGCGGCCGCTGACCCTGAAAATGCGAAAATCCTTCTCGGAGCGAGCCGCACGCTGAACACCTTGCTGTTGTTACCGGCCCTTGCAGGGGCCATTGGGAGCATCGCTTTTCTTTTCAAAAACAGCTGGCGCCTTTGGCCAGCGGTTCTCATAGCGCCTTGCCTTATTGCGACCGCTCCGCTTGTGTACTGGCAAGGAGATCGCGTTGTCTTCATTGCCCTTCTGTTTCTTTTGCCATTCGTTCCGCGCGTCCGGACCGGAAGAGCGCTGAATGCCTTAAACTCAGACTATCACCAGACCTAACAATCGGCGGCGCAGGAACCTGTGCCGCCAACCCCAAAACTCAGCTAAATCACCTATGAGGTAGACATGGAAAAATTTGAAACCATCACCGGGGTCGCGGCGCCGATGCCGTTGGTCAATATCGACACCGACATGATCATCCCCAAGCAGTTCCTTAAGACCATCAAGCGGTCGGGGCTGGGTGTGAACCTGTTCGACGAAATGCGCTATGACCGCGAAGGTAACGAGATCGAGGATTTCGTGCTGAACAAGCCAGCTTATCGCAAGGCGGAAATTCTTGTCGCGGGTGACAATTTCGGTTGCGGGTCGAGCCGCGAACATGCGCCATGGGCGTTGAAGGATTTCGGCATCAAGGCGGTCATTTCGACCTCTTTCGCCGATATTTTCTTCAACAATTGTTTCAAGAACGGAATCTTGCCGATCGTTTTGCCCCAGGATCAGGTGGATGTCCTGATGGCCGAGGCCGAAAAGGGCGAGAATGCGCGGATCACCGTGGATCTGGAAAAGCAGGAGGTGTCGACCAGCGATGGCGAGACCTTCAGTTTCGAGGTCGATGCGTTCAAGAAACACTGCCTTCTCAATGGGTTGGACGATATCGGCCTGACCATGGAAAAGGCCGCGTCGATCAAGGCTTTCGAAGAACAGGCCGCACAGGCGCGCCCCTGGGTCTGAGCCCTAAAACATCAGCAATATCAGGGCCGTGCAGATTGCGCGGCCCTTCTTGTGCCTAAAACGCACCAGTTTCTCCACGATTTGGCCGCAAACCTTTTGTTTAGTCCTTCCGGTGTTGTTGGGCTGTATGAAAGATGGCAAAAATTGGGCGAGAATGAGGCAGGCTGCCACAATTGGCGGTCACAAGGGGCAAATGCACTGCGGCAATGTACCGTGGGCGGCCATTTTGTGGGTATGAAGCGGTGATTTCCCGGATCCCAGGGGCGATATTGCGTGCGGTTTTCGTGGTGCTGCTGATTGCAGTGCCCTCGCAGCTGTTGCCTGGGGTCAGCCCGGACGGAAAACAGGTCGTCGCCCTGATCGCTATATTCGGCGCGGCTTTGACGATCTTCGAATATGCCTCGGCCTATCCGGGGTTGGTGGAATTCCGCGATGCGCCGCCGTTCAACCGCATTCGGTTCATTTCGCTGTTCATCACGGTGCTATTGCTGACGATCATCTGCCGTGGAACGGTCGAACAGACCACGCTGACGGATTTCGTCACCTCGGTCGGCGCGCTGATCGGCTTTGCCATCGACTTCCCCTATTCTCCGGTTCGACTGGTAGTGTCGATGCTGCCCGAAGGCACGGACCCTGCGCAGGTCATGCTGGTTCGCACGGCAGCGGGCATGTCCTATCTGATTTCGCTGTTGTCGCTGGCGGCCTTCCTGATGGTGCTGCGGCTGCGCGGCTGGCCCGCGTCAAATGGCTCGTTCAATGTCTGGATCAACCTGCCGACCTTTGACCCGACAGCGGGCAAGGACGTTGTGGAGCGGCTGGAACGCGATGCGCGTTTTAACATTGCGTTAGGCTTTTTGCTGCCATTCATCACGCCAGCAGCGGTGCAGGCGGCGTCGGTCCTGTTCGGGTCGGTGTCGCTGGGCAATCTGCAGACCCTGATCTGGACGGTGGCGGCATGGGCCTTTCTTCCGGCAAGCCTGTTCATGCGCGGAATCGCGATGGGACGGATCGCAAAGATGATCGCGGAAAAGCGGCGTCTGACCTATGCCCGCGCCCAGGCGGAAAACGACGACGAGGATGCGCTACACGCGCCGTCCTGATCCTTTTCCTTCTGTCTGTTGGCCCTGCCTGTGCAGATACGCTGCGCCTTGCCGCCTGGAACAGTGCGTTGTCCCGCGACGGTCCGGGCCTGTTGTTGCGCGATATCCTGTCGGGCAAGGCGGGTGATGTCGAACGCGGACTGAAGGTGATTGACCGGGTCGATCCCGACATCTTGCTGCTGACGAATTTCGACTATGATCTGGACCTTGGCGCTGCTCGCGCCTTTTCCGACCGGCTCGCGCGGCCCTATCCGTATATCTTCGCATTCCGCCCGAATGCAGGGATGGATAGCGGTGTGGATCTGGACGGTGATGGACGTCTGGGACGGGCGGGGGATGCGGTGGGCTATGGAAAGTTTTCCGGCAATGGCGGCATGGTGTTGCTGTCACGATTTCCGATAGACGATAGGGCGGCGATTGATCTGACCGGCATGAAGTGGGCTGACCTGCCGGGCAACCGGATGACGGTGCAGGAACGGGCGACCTTCGGCGACAGTCTGCCCCTGTCGAGCATCGGCCATTGGATCGTACCGGTCAGAACCGGCCCGGATGCGGTGCTGACGCTGTTGCTGTGGCATGCCGGCACTCCGGCCTTTGGCGGTCCGGATGGTTGGAACACTCGTCGAAACGCAGATGAAAACGCGATCTGGTTGCACTTGTTGGACGGAGCATTGCCGGTTGCGCCGCCGACGGGCGACTACGTGCTGATCGGCACGGCCAATCTGGACCCGTTTGACGGGCAGGGGGATCATGCCGTGATCGGCGAACTTCTGGCCCATCCCGCTTTGAAGGACCCGGAACCGACCAGCGCTGGTGCTGTGATTGCAGCGCGAGAACAGGGGGCGGATAATGACCGGCATCGCGGCGATCCCACCCATGACACGGCCGATTGGCGAGATCAGGGCGGGCCGGGTAACCTGCGTGTTCAGTACATTTTGCCCGCCGCCACGCTGGATGTCGTGACGGCGGGCGTGTTCTGGCCGGGCCCGGATGATCCGGACGCGCGGTTGCTAGCTGGCCGCGACGCGAGCGTCAGCTGGCACGGGTTGGTCTGGACGGATATCGGTCGGTAGCGCCGCGTCGATAACTTTTTCGAACGGCGTCGTTCTGAAATCCGGCAACAGCGCAGTCAGGCGGTCGGTGCCCAGACGGTGATCGACAGACCAGAGGTAACGCATGTCGCGCAGTTCGCGCGCCAGTTCCCAAAACGGCGAGGCCAGCCGCATGATCCACCAAGGGAAACCCGTGACGGCGATCTTGCGCCCCAGCCGGGCCTGCAGATGGGCCGCGAGGTCGTTTGCCGTGAAGGCCAGACCGCCCAGCGGCACGTCTTCGAACGGGCCAAGTTCTGAGCGCTTTTCGGCCAGCATCACGGCGGCGTGGGCCCAGTCTGGCAGAAAGGCATAGGCCTGCATCGCCGCGGGATCACCGGGATACGTCACCTTGCCGCGTTTCAGGCCGCGCAGCAGGACCATCGACAAGATATCGCCATTGCGGTCCGGGTCGATGAAGTTCCCGGCGCGCAGGATGATCGTTTGCACGCCTGATCGCGCATAGGCGCGTTCCATGTCTTCGCGGATGCGCCCCTTTCGTGCGACAGAGCGATGCGGGGTGGTTTCGTCCCAGGTGCCGGGCGCATCGCCGAAGTTATAGACATTGCCGGGGATGATGACGGTCGCACCGGACGCTTTGGCGGCGGCGATGACCTGCTTGGTGATCGCCGGGATTATATTGTCCCAGTCGTGGTAGTTGGGCGGGTTCAGCCCGTTGACGATCACGTCGGCGCCTTGTGCGGCCCGCGCCATGTCGGTGCCGCGCTTGTAGGTGCGAACAGTCCAGCCCGCAGCAGCGAAAGCGCGCGCTGAATGGGCGCCGATCTTACCAGATGGGCCGAGGATTAGGGCGGTCTTGGTCATTTCATGTCTCCGTTCCGATGGTCTGTGTCCTTGATCGCGCATTCAAATGCGTATGGAAATTGACTGAACTTGTTCATCTGATATTCATTATTGAATGGACATGCTTGACTGGACCCTCGCCCAATCTTTTGCCGCCGTGGCTGATACAGGATCGCTTTCTGCGGCGGCCCGGCAGCTGGGTCAATCGCAGCCGACGCTGGGCCGCCACATCCGAGCGATGGAACAGGCATTGGGGGTAGAACTGTTTACCCGTGCACCGCGTGGACTGGTGCCGACAGAAGCGGCGCTGAACCTTCTGCCGCATGCACGCGCGATGGCTGAGGCGGCGGCGAAACTGTCCTTGTCTGCGTCCGGCCAATCGGCATCGATTGCGGGCACAGTTCGTATTACCGCGTCGACCGTGGTGTCGCATTTCGTGCTGCCACCGATCATAGCGCAGCTTCGTGCCGATCACCCCGATATCCAGGTCGAGCTGGTTGCGACCGATGCCACGGAAAACCTGATCTTTCGCGAAGCCGACATTGCCATACGCATGTATCGGCCCGAACAGCTGGACATCATTGCGCGGCATCTGGGCGACCAGCCGACCGCGCTATATGCCGCGACAAGCTATCTGGACAGGGTCGGACGGCCGCAGGGGATAGACGCGATTGGGGATCATACGATCATCGGGTTCGACAAATCCGACCTGGCCATCCGGTTTCTGCGGGCGATCGGGATGGACGCGACGCGCGACTTCTTCGCTATCCGGCTGGATGATCAGGCCGCGTATTGGCAACTGGTCCGGGCCGGTTGCGGGATCGGCGCCATGCAATGTCGTGTGGGGGATGCCGACTCGCTGGTCGAAAGGGTCATGCCCGATCTAAACCTGCCCAAGCTGCCATTCTGGCTGGCTGCGCCGGAAGTTCTGCGCAATTCGCCGCGGTTGCGCCTGGTCTGGGATTACCTGGCAGAGGCGTTGACGCAGTGAACGCAGGGCGCGACAACCGCGCGCGCTTGACCCCAAGGCCGGACATGCTAATCCGACCGCAACCCGATTTCTTGCAAAGGACATGGCGACATGGCGAACCCTTCCCTTCTTATCCTGCCAGGCGACGGCATCGGCCCTGAGGTCATGGCCGAGGTCCGCAAGATCATCGACTGGTATGGCGCCAATCGCGGCATGGTGTTCGATGTGTCCGAGGATCTGGTTGGCGGCTGCGCCTATGACAAGCACGGCACGCCACTGCATGACGACACCATGGCCAAGGCGCAGGAAGTCGACGCGGTTCTGCTGGGTGCCGTGGGCGGGCCGCAATACGACAAGCTGGATTTCAGCGTAAAACCCGAACGCGGGCTTCTGCGCTTGCGCAAGGAAATGGATCTCTATGCCAACCTGCGCCCTGCTCAGTGCTTTGATGCGCTGGCTGATTTCTCGTCGCTGAAAAAGGATGTGGTGGCCGGTCTGGACATCATGATCGTGCGTGAACTCACCAGCGGCGTCTATTTCGGTGAACCGCGCGGGATCATCAAGGAAGGCAATGAACGCGTGGGCATCAACACCCAGCGTTACACCGAAAGCGAGATCGCGCGCGTGGCACGGTCGGCTTTCGAACTGGCGCGGGTGAGGGGCAACAAGGTGTGTTCCATGGAAAAGGCCAACGTTATGGAATCGGGTATCCTGTGGCGTGATGTGGTGCAGGAAGTGCATGACGCCGAGTATCCCGATGTCGAGCTGTCGCACATGTATGCAGACGCGGGCGCGATGCAGTTGACCCGCTGGCCCAAGCAGTTCGACGTGATCGTGACTGACAACCTGTTCGGCGACCTGCTGTCCGACCTCGCCGCGATGCTGACGGGGTCGCTGGGCATGCTGCCGTCGGCCAGCCTTGGCGCACCGATGGCCAATGGCCGCCCGAAGGCTCTGTACGAACCCGTGCATGGGTCGGCGCCGGATATCGCCGGAACGGGCAAGGCCAACCCCTGCGCCTGTATCCTGAGCTTTGCGATGGCGCTGCGCTATTCCTTCGATGCCGGGGCGGAAGCGGATCGGCTGGAAAAGGCGGTGAACGACGTGCTGGCCGATGGTGTGCGCACCGCCGACCTGCTGCAAAGCGCCGGCGCGACCCCGGCGACGACCAGCGAAATGGGCGATGCGGTGATCGCGAAGCTGAACGCGTCGCTCTAATCACACAATTGGGTCAAAAATTGCAACGGCCATGTCCTAACGACATGGCCGTTATCTATTTTTTGAGGTTTGACTGGCGCTAACATTTGGCCGATGGAAACCAGGCAACAACCGGATTGATCTATGGGGCAGCTCGCGGGCGTCTTTCAGGCTTTGGTGGCCTTTGCCGTGTATGCAACGCACGATGTCGTCGTGAAGACGCTCGGCGGCAGTTACACCACGTTCCAGATCATCTTCTTTTCGACGCTGCTGAGTTTCCCGCTGGTTACCTTCATGTTGATGCGCGACCAAACGGAATCGCATTTGCGGCCGGTTCATCCCTGGTGGGTCGCATTGCGTACCGGTGCGGCCATTCTGGGCGGAATGTGCGGGTTCTACGCCTTTTCCGTTCTGCCGCTGGCCCAAGTCTACGCAATCTTGTTTGCCATGCCGCTGCTGATCACGATCCTGTCGATCCCTATCCTGGGTGAAGTCGTCCGCATACGCCGCTGGCTTGCCGTGATCGTCGGGCTGATTGGTGTCGTGGTGGTCCTGCGTCCCGGCCAGACGGACCTGACGCTTGGCCACGCAGCGGCTTTGACCAGCGCATTTTGCGGGTCTCTGGCATCGATCGTGGTGCGCAAGATCGGTACCGAAGAGCGCAGCGTGGTGCTGATGCTTTATCCCATGGCTGCCAACTTCGTGTTGACGGCGTGCATCCTGCCCTTTGTCTATGTGCCGATGCCGATCGAACATCTTGGCCTTGTTGGCCTATTGTCCGCTCTTGGCTTTACCGGCGGCCTGTTCCTGATCGCCGCCTACAAGAACGCGGAAGCCGCGATTGTCGCGCCCATGCAGTATTCGCAGATCATTTGGGCGACGATCTTCGGTTATCTTCTGTTCAGCGAGACGCTGGATCGGGCCACGATTATCGGGGCAAGCATCATCATCGCCAGCGGCATGTATATCGTCCTGCGCGAAAGCCGCGGTTCGTCGTCGGCCAACACTCCGGTCTTGCGTACACGTTCGAGGCCGGAAACCAGCACCAGCTTCCGCATTTCGACCTTCCTGCCGCGATCCATTCGCGGCCACAATGCCGGGGCGAAACCGCAGGACTTGCCACAGTAAGCCATCGTTTTCGCCACAATCTGGTCAGTTTCGTAGGCAACTTCCAAGGTATTGAAACAATGCCTGGACAACTTCCATGTTGAAACGAGTAGTCATGGCGGCCGTGGCCGCATCCGTGTTTGCGCTTCCGGCGGGCGCGAAAACCTTCGAAGAAATATTCCCGCAATATGTGGGCGAATTTGATCCCGAAATCGTCGAATTGCTCAGCGCAATCGACTATCAGCAGGGTCAGATCACTGTCGGTGACGGGCTGGCCAGCCTGAACGTGTCGGATGGGTATTACTACCTTGACCCGCAGGATGCCGAATATGTTCTGACCGAGCTTTGGGGCAACCCGCCATCGCCGGTTCTGGGGATGGTTTTCCCCGCCGATGTCACCCCCCTGCACGATAGCGCCTGGGGCCTGGAAATGTATTTCGATGAAATTGGTTACGTGTCCGATGAAGATGCGGCGACCTATGATTATGACGAGGTTCTTGGATCACTGCGTGCGGATATCAAGGATGAAAACGAATGGCGTGTGCAGAACGGCTATCCCAAGCTGGAACTGGTCGGCTGGGCAGAAGCGCCGAAATACGATGGCGGTGAAAACAGCCTGTATTGGGCCAAGGAACTGGCTTTTGAGGACAGCGACGAAAACACGCTGAACTACAATATCCGCGTGCTGGGCCGCAAAGGCGTGCTGGTGCAGAATTTCATCGCCCCGATGTCGGCCTTGGCAGAGGTGCAGGCGGCGGTGCCGGAAATTCTGGCTATGACCGATTTTACCCAAGGCAATGCCTATGCCGATTTCGACCCGTCCATCGACAAGGTCGCGGCCGTGGGCATCGGCGGGCTGATTGCCGGCAAGGCGATTGCCAAGACCGGATTGATCGCCATGTTGCTTGTGTTTCTGAAAAAGGGCTTCGTGTTGCTTCTTCTGCCGCTGATCTGGCTGAAGAACCTGTTTACGGGCCGCAGCCGTCAGGCCTGACGACCTTTGCGCGCGGCGGACCGATCCGGCGCGCGTTGCCCCTTGCCAAAGCCCGTGCGCTTATGTAATCCGCCCGCCACGGTCGGAGTGTAGCTCAGCCTGGTAGAGCACTGTCTTCGGGAGGCAGGGGTCGGAGGTTCGAATCCTCTCACTCCGACCAGATCACACAATCGCTTCTCACTTTCTATACAACTTGTCGTGCATGGCCGCTGGAAGAGAACCGGGGCCGGGAGCAGGTGTTTTCTTTTCGGCCGAGTGGGCAGAGTTGCCGTGAAGGGCTATAGCTTTCGTATCGCGACGACCCAAACTGGTTGGCAATCAACTCAATTAGACGCGTTAAGCCTGCCATGGGTTACCGGTCGCTGGCGAAATCCCGCGGCGTCAGGTCTGCAAGTTCGATGAATTGGGTGGCAGGGGCAGCAGGGTTCGAACCCGCGACCTACGGTTTTGGAGACCGTCGCTCTACCAGCTGAGCTATACCCCTGTGGCCGGGCTGTCAGATAGCGCCTATCGGGCGTTCTTGCAAGCGGCAAGGCTTGCGAAGCCACGCGGATTTGCCCAAACATCCTGCGCAGGAAAGCGGGGGCGGTTTGGCCGGATCACTACGCAAACGGATTGAACGAAGTGACCTGCTGGCCCGTGGGCTGGCATGGCGGTTGGCGGGCTATCTGCGACTGTGCTGGCGCACCGGGCGCTGGGAGGGGGCTGGGCAGGACGAATTGGACGCGGCACTAGCCGAGGGCCCCGTGACGATCATCTGCTGGCATGGGCGTCTGGTGATGGCGCCGGTCGTCTGGCAATCACGCGGGCCGGTGGCGATCCCGCGTGACCCGTCGCCTGCAGGGCGGCTGTCGGCGGCCACGCAGGCCCATTTCGCCACCACCCCGTTCGAGATCGACATGAAGGGCGGCAATTTCGGACCTGTGCGGCAGGTCATGCGTTTGGTGGGTCAGGGATTCAGTCTGGGCCTGACTGCCGACGGGCCGCGCGGGCCTGATCGCGTCGTCAAGCAGGCGGCGCTGGACTGGGCGCGCGCCACCGGGCGGCCTGTCTTCGCCTTTGCGTGGTCGTCGCGGCGGGTGCGACGGCTGAACACCTGGGACGGGCTGATGCTGCCGCGTCCCTTCGCTGGCGGCGCTTTTGTCCATCGCCGCTGGCACACCGAAATTCCGCGCCGTCCGGACGAGGCGGCGGCCTGCGCCCTTCGCGATGACCTTGCGGTCTTGCTGGACGCCACCGCCGCCGAGGCGGACGCGATGGTGCGTTAGAGGATCGCCAGCAGGATCAGAATGCAGCCGAACAGCGCAACACCATAGGCTGCCGACCGCAACCACGGAATGCCGAACAGGTAGAGCGGGATATAGGCGATCCGCCCATAGACAAAGAGTTGCGCCCCAAGGATGGCACGGCCCATGTCAGTTTCGGGCAGGATCATAGCCAGCAGGGCCAAGGCCAGAAAAATCGGCAGGTTTTCCTGCATGTTGGCCAGCGCGCGACGCGCACGCGCGGCCATGGGGGCCGGTTCAGGCAGATTGTCGCGCGGGCCGGCGTGATTCAGCAACCCTTCCTGTGGCAGAAACATCGCTGCGGGAAGGTAGATATTCACCAAAAAGACGCCGAGCGCCGCGATGATCCAAAGTTCCATTTTTCTCTCCTGTTCTGAACCCTTGGCACGAGCTAGGCTATCAAAGGAATGGAATCAATTCCCTTGGAGGGAATAGAAATGATATCCTTTGGCACCGCCCTGAAAGATGTTCGGAACGCACTTGGTCTGTCGCAGGCCGAGGCCGCGAGCCGGATCGGGACGACGCAGCGGCACCTGTCATTCCTGGAAACCGGGCGGTCGATGCCAGGGCGAACCATGCTGGCGCGAATGGCGACCGAATGGCCTCTGAGCCACGGGCAGCGCGCCATGTTGTACGAGGCATCGGGCTTTGCCAGCCCGATCCGCCGCAGAGGACGTTCCGACGTTGAGGTCGCCGCGACACTGGACATGATGCAACACCATGTTCTGGCAAATTGGCCCTTCCCCGGCTTCGTGCTGGATGCGGGCTGGAACGTTTTGCGCATGAACGGACCGGGCCGCGCGATGTTGATGACCCTGACCGGCGCGGCCGACGGGTTCAACATGTTCGAGGTATTCCTGTCCCCGCAAGTGCGAGCCATGATCACCAATTGGGACAAGGCCGCATCGACGATCTATTTCCGCATACAGAAAGCCGCAGAACATTCGCCCACACTTGCCGAACTGTTCAAATGCGCCCGGGACGAAGGTGTGTTCGACGACGTGATGACCGGCTTCGGCGGGCTGGAAGAGATACCGATCTATGTCCCAATCGAAATGGCCCTGCCCGGGGGCGTGGCCTTGCGCGCTTCATCCCTTTTGGGGCAGCTGGCATCGGTCCATGACGCATTGATCGAAGGTTTCGAGATTGAATTGATGGTCCCTGCCGACGCAGAAACCGAGGCGCATTTGCGCGAGATGTTCAAAGGATGAGCGAGTTGGAAAACCATTTCGATACGGACGTTGCCGAAACCTACGATACCCCCGAAGGCACGCCAGAACGGCAGGCCGATCTGCGGGTCATGGTGACGGCCCTGCATGAACTGGCGGCAGGTGGCTCGGTGCTGGAATTTGCCATCGGCACAGGGCGCGTGGCCCTACCATTGGCAGCGACCGGGCTCGACGTCGCCGGGATCGAATTGTCGCAAGCCATGCTGGATGTCATGGCCCGCAAACCCGGCGCAGATCGGATTCGGGTAATGCAGGGAGACATGTCGACAACCCGGATGGCAGGCGAGTTTTCCCTGGTCGTGCTGGTCTACAACACGATCGGCAACCTTCTGACCCAGGAGGCGCAGGTGGCCTGCTTCGAAAACGCCGCCCGGCATCTGGCGCCCGGCGGGCGCTTCGTGATCGAAAACATGATGCCGCCGTTGCGCCGATTCCCGGCTGGCGCGAACGGTGTCGCCTTCGCGGTCGGGCCGCACCACACCGGCGTCGATACGCTGGACCTGGCGACGCAGTCGATGGTGTCGCATCACCATATGCGCGACCCATCCGGTGCGATCCGCTATTTCAGAACTCCGCAACGATATACGTGGCCTGCCGAACTTGACCTGATGGCGCGCATCGCGGGGATGGAACTGGAAAGTCGGTGGGCTGATTGGGACGGGACCGAGTTTTCCGGCGACGCCGAGAAACATGTATCCGTCTGGCGCAGGCCCTGAACGGAAAACGCCGCCCCAAAGGGCGGCGTTTCTGTTCGGATGATCCGGCCGTTAAGCCAGGATTTTGGACACGACGCCTGAACCGACGGTACGTCCGCCTTCGCGGATGGCGAAGCGCAGGCCTTCTTCCATGGCGATCGGGGCGATCAGCTCGGCGGTGAACTTCAGGTTGTCGCCCGGCATCACCATCTCGGTGCCGGCCGGCAGTTCAACCGTGCCCGTCACGTCGGTCGTGCGGAAGTAGAACT
>JBNKYL010000215.1:0-2733 GCA_050300875.1 Paracoccaceae bacterium | reverse complement strand
AACATGAGATCGCGCTTGCCGCGTCGCTCGGTCTTTTCGGGTCGATCGACATGAACCGGAATGACTATCAGTCGGGCTGGGACACCGACCAGTTCCCGGATTCCGTGCCCGAAACCGCGCGGGCCTATTATGAGATCCTGCGCGCGGGCGGATTTACCACCGGCGGCACGAATTTCGACGCCAAGCTGCGGCGCCAGAGCCTCGATCCCGAGGATCTGATCCTTGCCCATGTTGGCGCTATGGATGTCTGCGCGCGGGCATTGAAGGCATCGGCCGCGCTTCTGGAAGACGGCGCGCTGGAGCGCGCCCGCGATGCGCGATATTCCGGCTGGAACAAGACTGACAGCAAGGCGATGCTGGGCAGTGGATTGGCGGAAATAGCCGAGCAGGTCCTGTCGAAAGGAATCAATCCACAGCCCCGATCAGGGCACCAGGAACGGCTTGAGAATCTATGGAACCGGTTTGTCTAACATCGGGGGCTGTGCTGAATTAACCTTTATGGAATTATAAGCCATTGAAATAATTATACATTATTCTACGCTTTTGCGGCTGCGGACGTCAAAATTAAGCTTAATAGATCCGTAACCATTCGCTCTCTACCTTGGCGGCAAGATCGGGCTTGGGGTGGCCCGGCGCAACCTGGGAAGGGAGTTTGCCTGATGGCCGCCCCACTGTTCGAATTTCATGACGATGTCGTCATCAGCACACAACCGGGCTTCTATGGAACGCACGGGAAACGTCTGCTGGATATCTTGCTTGTCCTGTTGATGGCGCCGGTCGTGCTGCCGGTCCTTGGTGTAATGCTCGCGATGACTGCGCTTTGTGGCGGTCAGCCGCTTTATTCCCAACTTCGGATCGGCCGCGAAGGAAAGACCTTTCGTTGCTGGAAGGTCCGCACGATGGTTCCCGATGCGGACAAGGCGTTGTTGGATCTGCTGCGCAATAATCCGACTCTGGCGCAGGAATGGCGGCAAAACCAGAAGCTGGTCAACGATCCGCGTATCACGAGGGTCGGTGCTGTTCTGCGGAAAACCAGCCTCGATGAGCTGCCGCAATTCTGGAACGTGCTGATGGGTGAGATGAGCCTTGTTGGCCCCCGACCGTTTCTGCCCGAACAGCGGGCGCAGTATGATAGCAGGCGTTGCGGGGCGAGCTATTACCTCATGCGTCCCGGTATCACCGGATTGTGGCAGGTGGGTCGCCGCAATCGCGGCTCGTTCAGTGAGCGTGCGCTGTTTGATGACGATTATTCAGGACAGATCAGCCTTCTGACCGATCTATCCATCTTGTTCAGAACCGTGGGCGTCGTGTTGCGGGCAACGGGGGTCTAACCGAACCTCTTCCAGATCGCCGCATCGCCAAGGCCATCGACGAAGGCCCTATGTGCCGCCAGCTCAGCCGCACTGATCCGGGGCGGAAGCGGCGTGGGGCGTGGGGTCGGGCGCCAGGCAGCTGTGTCGGTGCTTTGCTGGGTCGATATGTTGGAAGACAGGCCGAAATCCGGCTGCCGCCCGCCGATCAGTTCCAGATAGACCTCGGCCAGAAGCTCACTGTCCAGCAGCGCGCCGTGCTTTTCGCGCGCGGAATTGTCGATGCTGAACCGGCGGCAAAGCGCATCCAGCGATGCGGGCGAACCGGGGAACTTGCGCCGCGCCACGGCGACGGTATCCAAAGCACGCTCCATCGGCAGGATCGGCAGATTGGCCCAGCCAAGTTCGGCGTTCAGGAATTTCATGTCAAAGCTGGCATTGTGGATCACCAGCCGGGAATCTTCACCGATGAAATCCAGAAAGGCCTGACCCACCTGCGCGAAAAGCGGCTTATCGCGCAGAAAGTCATCGCCAAGGCCATGCACCTCGAACGCCTCTTTCGGCATGGCGCGTTCGGGGTTGATGTATTGGTGGTAGGTGCGGCCGGTCGGCATGTGGTTCAACAACTCGATTGCACCGATTTCGACGACGCGGTGCCCCTCGGCAGGTTCAAAACCCGTGGTTTCGGTGTCGAGGACGATTTCACGCATGTTCCGCTCCGATCTTCGCGATCAGGTTTCGCACAGCGGCGCGGGTGGCATCAAGGGTCAGCGTTTCGATGACATAGGTCGCACGGGCGCGCTTTTCCGCGTCCGGCATCTGTCGGGAAAGGATCGTTTCAAGCTGGTCTTCCGTCATGCCTGGGCGGTCGAGGACGCGTGCACGTTGAACATCGACCGGGGCGGTGACGACGAGTGTTGCGTCCATCATTACTTCTGCCCCAGTTTCGAATAGAAGCGGCATATCGAGCACGACAAGAGGCGCATCGCTTCTGGCGATGAATTCAGCTCGGTCAGCCGCCACCAATGGATGAACGACAGCTTCGATCTGGGACAAAACCGAGGGGTCTCGCGCGATCCAGTCTTTCAGCCGGGTTCGGTCAACCGCACCGTCGACAATGGCATCCGGACAGAGTGCCGCCACTCCCGGCACGGCTGCGCCACCTTTTGCATAGAGTCTGTGCACGGCTGCATCGGCATCCCAAACAGGCACGCCCTC
This sequence comes from Paracoccaceae bacterium, assembly GCA_050300875.1. Taxonomy (GTDB): domain Bacteria; phylum Pseudomonadota; class Alphaproteobacteria; order Rhodobacterales; family Rhodobacteraceae; genus CBDCFL01. The sequence goes on along the minus strand of JBNKYL010000215.1, from coordinate 205 downwards.
CTCGGCGAACATCGCGGCCGTCGTGGATTTGCCCATGCCGATGGAGCCTGTTAGGCCGAGGAGGTACGGACGGCTCATGCGCCAAGGACCGCGTCCCTTGTGGCCTGATCGACCTCGGGCCGGGTTCCAAACCAGCGTTCAAATGCGGGTGCTGCTTGATGCAACAGCATGCCGAGCCCGTCCACGGTCACGCATCCGATCGCGG
>JBNKYL010000214.1:0-2453 GCA_050300875.1 Paracoccaceae bacterium | reverse complement strand
CGGTGTTGCCATTCACCGTCAGCACATGAACACCGGCCCCTATTGCCCTGTCGACAATGGGTTTCAGACGCTCCGGCGCCAGCTGATCATCGGCATCAAAGGGCGTCACCAGGATGCCTGAAATGCCGGTCAGCGCATTTTGCACAGCGTCGCTCATCGCATCCCCCCGCCCCGGACCCCGATCCGGGGCCTCCTGATCCCTAGGCCCCGGGTCGAGCCCGGGGCGGGTGTCGTGGAAACCATCAGTTGATCTCCGGCTCAGGTGTCGGACCACCGAACTCGGTTTTCAGGAAATCGAAATCGCAGCCCTTGTCAGCCTGTTCAATATGCTGCGCAAACATCCAGCCATAGCCCCTTTCGTAGCGCGGTTCCGGGGCCACCCATTTGGCGCGGCGGGCGTCCAGTTCTTCGGCCGAAAGTTTCACGTTCAGGGTCCGGTTCGGGATGTCCATTTCGATGATATCCCCGGTTTCAATCAAGGCCAGCGGGCCCCCGATGAAGGCCTCCGGCGCGACGTGCAGGATGCAGGCGCCGTAGGACGTGCCCGACATGCGGGCGTCTGACAGCCGGACCATGTCGCGATGGCCGTCCTTCAACAGCGCTTTCGGCATCGGAATCATGCCCCATTCCGGCATGCCTGGGCCGCCCTTGGGGCCAGCATTACGCAAGACCAGAACGTGATCGGGGGTCATCGGGTAATCTTCGTCATTGATGATCTTTTTCAGGTCGTCATAGCTGTCCGCGACGATGGCCGGGCCGGAATGCGTCTGAAATTTCGGGTCCATCGCGGCGGGTTTGATTACAGCGCCATCGGGTGCCAGGTTGCCACGCAGAACGGCCAGCGACCCTTCGTGATAGAGTGGGTTCGACAAGGGACGGATCACGTCGTCATTGTAGTTTTTCGCGCCCCCGATTGTCTCGCCTAGCGGTTTGCCGCTGACGGTCATCACCGACAGGTCGAGCTTGTCGCCAAGTTCGCCCATCAGCGCCGGCAGGCCGCCTGCGTAGAAGAAGTCTTCCATTAGGTATTCTTTACCCGATGGACGGATATTGGCGATGACGGGGGTGGTGCGGCCGATCGCGTCCAGATCATCCAGTGTCAGGTCTACACCGGCTCGCCGGGCCATGGCAATCAGGTGGATGATGGCATTGGTCGAACAGCCGGTGGCCATGGCGACCGTAACCGCGTTTTGGGTCGAGGCAGGGGTGATGATCTGATCGGGTGTCAGGTCTTCCCAGACCATGTCGACGATCCGCCGCCCGCATTCGGCGGACATGCGTTTGTGGCCCGCATCAGGGGCGGGGATGGACGACGCACCGGGCAGCGTCAGGCCCCAACCGTCGGCAATCGACATCATGGTCGATGCCGTGCCCATGGTCATGCAGGTGCCATAGGATCGCGCGATGCCGCCCTGAACACCCATCCATTCCTCTTTGCCGATGGTGCCGGCGCGGCGTTCGTCCCAGTATTTCCACACATCGGTGCCGGACCCCAGTTTTTGCCCGGCGTAGTTGCCGCGCAGCATCGCGCCCGCAGGCAGGAAGATAAACGGCAGGCCCATGGACGTGGCCCCCATGATCAGCGCCGGGGTGGACTTGTCGCAACCGCCCATCAGGACGACGCCATCGACGGGATGCGACCGCAGGGTTTCTTCGACCTCCATCGCGCCGAAATTGCGATACAGCATCGATGTCGGTTTCAGCATCTGTTCGGCGAAATCCTGAACCGGCAATTCCACGGGTGTGCCGCCTGCCTGCAGGATGCCGCGTTTTACCCATTCGGCGCGGTCGCGCAAGTGGTGGTGACAGGGGGAAAGGTCGGACCATGTATTGATGATCGCGATGATCGGCTTGCCGCCCCAGTCGTGATCGGTCCAGCCCATCTGCATCGCTCGGCTGCGATGGCCCATCGACCGCAGGTCATCCGGGGCGAACCAGCGGGCGGAACGAAGGTCTTCGGGTTTCTTGGGCATGAATTATCCTGTCAGTCTTGCAGGGGCGGCGGGCTGTCCAGCCCATAGAACCGCGCCCCGTTGTCGTGGAACAATTTGCGTTGCGCGACCGCATCCAGTTGTGCGCCGATGACACTGCGCAGCGCGTTGATGACCGTGCCGTAGCTGTCGGCGGCCAACAAAGCGACGGGCCAGTCCGACCCGAACATCACCCGGTCGGGGCCGAAAACATCCAGAACATGATCGACATAGGGTGCCAGTGTCGACGGGGTCCAGGTGTCGCCAGCCTCGGTCACCATGCCTGAAAGCTTGCAGTAGACGTCCGGCAGTTCGTGGTACTCGGCGATCTGGCTGGCCCATGGCTCCCACATGCCGCGCCCCATGTCGGGTTTGGAAATGTGATTGACCACTGCCTTCAGCCCCGGCGTCATTTGCACCGCCTCAACTGCATAGGGCAGTTGCGCGGGGCGTGTCAGTATTTCGAAGCGCGCGCCGGTTTCC
>JBNKYL010000213.1:0-4582 GCA_050300875.1 Paracoccaceae bacterium | reverse complement strand
AAACTTGGTCAAATTTCCCGGGCTTTCTTTCGGCGCGCCCGAAGCATGGACAACCCGGGCAGCGCAAAGGCCAGAATGGCGATCAAGATCAGAATGACGGTCATGGGCGAGGTGTAGAAAATGTCCCACTCACCCTTGTTTGAGATCAGCGCGCGGCGGAAATTGGTTTCCATCATCTCGCCCAGAACCAGCGCCAAGATGATCGGAGCCAGCGGGAACTCCAACTTGCGCAGGATATAGCCCAGCAGCCCGAACGCGGTCATGACATGCACCGGGAACATTGTCGTGTGCGACGCGTAGGCGCCCACATAGCAGATGCCAGCCACGATCGCGGCGATTGCCGGGCGCGGAATATTGGCCACGCGCGCCCAGATCTTGGCACCGGCCAGGCCGATCAGCACCATGACCGGCACGCCGACCCAAAGAGAGGCGAAAACGGTGTAGGGGATCTCGGGCGATTTGGTGAACAGAAGCGGTCCGGGCTGAATGCCTTGAACCATAAGAGCGCCGATCATGATCGCCGTGGTCGGCGAGCCGGGAATGCCCAACGCCAGCAATGGCGCCAGCGCCCCGGCCACCGCCGAGTTATTGGCCGCCTCAGACGAAGCCACCCCTTCGAGCGATCCTTTGCCAAATTTCTCGGGCGTTTTCGACAGCCGCTTGGACACCGCATAGGACACGAAGGATGCGATAGACGCACCGGCCCCCGGAATGACCCCGATCGCATAGCCCAGAACCGAACTGCGCAGAATGCTCGCCTTGAGAACCATGATGGACTTCACCGGCAGCGCCAGCAGTCCGCCAATGGGCGCGCTTTTTAGTTTTTCTGATGGCCCTTCCTCGATCATGAATAGAACCTCGGACAGCGCGTATAGGCCAAGCAGGACCGGCACCAGCGGCAGCCCCTCGAAAAACTCCGGATTGCCCATGGTAAAGCGCGGCACGCCGGTTTGAACGTCCAGTCCGACGGTGGCCAGCGCAAGGCCGATCCCCATCGCAACGGTACCTTTGAGCGGCGACCCTTCCGACAGGCCGGCAACAAGGCTTAGCCCCACCAGCGCGAGAGCAAAGTACTCCCCCGGCCCGAAACGCAATGCGAATTCCGACAGCGAAACAGCGGTCAGGATGAGGAACAAAGTCGATATGAAGATACCCGCGCCCGACGACAGGATCGACACCGTCAGCGCTTCACCGGTACGTCCCTGTTGGGTCAGCGGGTAGCCGTCCCATGACGTGGCCACGGCTGCGGCGGTACCGGGCGAGTTGATCAGGATAGCGGTGATCGCGCCGCCATATTCCGCGGCGGCATAAAGCGCGACTAGGCCAACGATCGAAACCACCGGGTCCATGCCATAGGTGAAGGGGATCAACAACGCGACACCGAGGCTGGGCCCCAGGCCAGGAATAGCCCCGATAAGATAGCCGGCCAACGCGCCGAAAACGAGGGACAACCACACCATTGGATCGCCGAAGGCGGAAAAGCCGATTGCAAGCATCTCAAGCATGTGCGGTCCCTCAGGGCAGGTTGACGTCGAGCGCCAGGTTGAAAACGACGTAGATGAAGGCAGCCAGTGCGATCGGAACGCCGATCAGGTGCAGCGGGCGGCGCTCGCCGCAGGCAAGCATCGTTGCAGCTGCGAAGACCAAAACGCTCAGGAACGCGCCAATCGTTTCGAAGTAGATTGACTGAAGGACCAACAGGCCGATTGTCGCCAGAACAAAAAGTGGTCGCCGGATCGACACCCAGGGCACCGGCACCGGATCCAGCATCCGGATGATGGCAGAAACCACCACCGCCGCGATCCCGATAAGCGTCGCAACCGCAAGCAGGATAGGAAATCCGCCCGCACCGATATCGATCTTGTTCAGCGGTGCCGGAAGGGCCGATGCCTGCGAGAAGTATTGCCAAAACGCGAACAAAAGCACGGCACAGCCCAACAGATCCAGCACCGGAAGAGAGCCGCGAATGATATTGAACTGAAATCGCCAGCCTGAAGCTTTCTTGTCTTCTTCCATCGTATCCTCCCTCGCCGGTTCACAGGGTCTGTGCCCCGGCAAATCTCCTCCCACACATCATCGTGGAACAGGGTCCTTGTCGTGAACTAAGAATTTGTTGGCCTTGGGGACACCTTGGATTGGCCTTGTCATTTTCTTGTGTTTTCAGTGTTTGGAGGCGCGCGAAATGACCGTTGCACCGGTCCTCACACATTTGGGTAGGATGACAGCCAGTCTGAAAGGCCTGCCCACGCGATCAGGCGCGTCGGCGCCCCCGGTCATCCCCGTCACGCGCCATATACATTGGCCCGCCCTTGTGTCGCGGAAACCCGTAACCTGTGATCATCACCACATCGATATCATCTGCACTCTGCGCAACGCCCTCGTCCAGAACGTCCTGCCCCTCGCGTTGAATGGTGCCCAGGATGCGCGCCATGATGTCCGGGGCCGTGAACGTGTTCCGGGTCCGTCCGGCCCTTGCGCTTTCCTCTTCGATGATGCGGGTGACTTCCGGATCGACCTCGGCTTTGCCAGAGGAATAGTCATACCACCCCTTGCCGGCCTTGCGGCCCAGACGCCCGGCCTCGCACAGCCGATCGGCGATCCGGGCATAGCGTTTGGACGGATCACGCTGCGGCGCGCGCGCCTTGCGTTGCGCCCAGGCAATGTCCAGGCCGCTCATGTCCTGGACCGCATAAATCCCCATGGCAAAGCCGAACTCTTGCATCGCCGCGTCGATCTGCTCAGGCAACGCACCTTCTTCCAGCATGAATTCGCACTCGTTCCGATAGGCGGCCATGATCCGGTTGCCGATAAAGCCGTCACAGACACCGGCCACCACCGGGATCTTGCGCAGTCGCCTGGCCAAGGCTCCGCTGGTTGCCAAGGCGCGCGCGCCAGTCGCCTCGCCACGAACCACTTCGAGCAGTTTCATCACATGGGCAGGCGAGAAGAAGTGCAGCCCGAGGATGCGGGACGGGTCCCGCGTAGTCTTGGCCAGAACATTCACGTCCAGATACGAGGTGTTGGTCGCAAGGATCGCTTCGGCGGGCATCACGGCGTCGAGTTTGGCAAAGACCTCGCGTTTGACGTCCATATCCTCGAACACCGCTTCGATGACCAGTGGGCAGTCGGTCAGCGCTGCATAATCCGTGTCCGTGCTCAGACGGGCCAACGCGGCGTCACCCTTGGCCGGTGTAACCGCGCCACGTTTGACGCTGGCGGCGATGGTGTCCGCAACGCGGTTCCGTGCGGTGTCTGCCGCTGTGGCGTCGCGTTCAATCAGGCGGACCTGCGAGCCAGCCAAAAGCAACGCCGCGGCGATCCCCGCCCCCATCGTGCCGCCGCCGATCACGCCCACACACGACAGGTTGGCGGGGTCTGCCTCGGCCCCTTTCAGCTCCTGTCCCGCGGCGCGTTCCGCGAAAAACACATGCCGCAACGCTGCAGCCTCGTCTGAAGCGGCCAGCCGCAAGAAGCGCTCCCGCTCCGATGCCAAGGCCTTTTGAACGGGCGCGCGTTCGGCGCATTTCAAAGCAGCCAGCGCCTCGAGCGGGGCTGCCGCGCCCCGGCTGCGTTTGCGCAACCGCGCCTCTTGCGCGTGCCAGTCGATCGGCTCGCCAGCCACCAGATCCCGCTCAAGCGCCGGTTTGGGGCGGCCCTTCGCCGCCAGTTCCCGCGCCATCGCCGCCGCCTTGGCCAGAAGGTCATCCGCGCCAAGACGATCCACCAACCCGGCTTCCAGCGCCTCGTGCGCGCCGATTGGTTTGCCGCTGGTCACCAGACTTATCGCCGTGGGCATCGGCACCAGACGTGGCAAACGCACGGTCCCGCCAGATCCGGGGATGACCCCGATATTCACTTCCGGCAGGCCCAACTTGGCAGATGGCGCGGCGATGCGGGCATGGCAGGCCATCGCCACTTCCAGGCCACCACCAAGCGCCATGCCATTGATTACCGCAATCCACGGCACCGGCGCGTCGGCAATCGCCGCCAGAACATCGGGCAGATAGGGCGCGACCGGCGTCTTGCCCAATTCATGAATATCTGCCCCGGCGATGAATGTGCGCCCGGCCCCGGTCAACACGACCGCCTGCACATTGGCCTTGGCCAATTGCGCCACGGCCTCCATCAACCCTTGACGCACATCCTGCCCCAACGCGTTGACCGGAGGCTTGTTGATTGTCACCCAGCCTAGATTGTCACGGATCTCGGCGGTTACGACTTCCATTTCGTTCCTCCAGCATCGCCCTGTACGGTCTATTCACGTCTGTTGGCATGCATATACCGTGCGGCTGGTTTGGCGTGACCAAACCATTCGTTGGGTTCAGACCAGCCCCGGATTGGGTATCCTGGCAGTGCGGCGCCCATTCCGGGTAAAGCGCGCCGCATGCCAGTGAACAGCCCCTGAGTTTCAAGGATTTCCACGTGTCGCTCAGAAACAAGGACATACTCACACTCGCCGCGCTCTATGTTGCGGCCTGCGGTGCCGGGTGGTCCTTTTCCCGCATCGGCGTTCCGCTGCCGTGGATGATCGGGCCGCTTGCCCTCTCGGCGGCGCTCTCTGTCTCAGGCCTGCTAAAGGTCA
>JBNKYL010000212.1:0-5203 GCA_050300875.1 Paracoccaceae bacterium | reverse complement strand
CAGGCCCGACAGGCGTTTTTCCGGGGTGACTGTTCCCAGAACGACCTGCTGGGTGGTGATTTCGCGATCATGCGCAAGGCGACCGGATCGGATGCCGTGCTGTCCTGCATGACCGTGCTGCGCGAAAACGAAGGTTTCGCTTTCGGACGCATCGTGAACTAGGCCGTCCCAAAATCGTCGGACAAGGTCAAATCCAGTGGTTCCGTTTCCTGTGACCCCGTGTAAACTCATGTCGATTTCAGACAGATGGACTTCACAATGCTCTACCCGGACTACTACGAATTTCGCGACGACCGGTTCCACAAGCTCGTCCACAAGAACGCCGTGATCGACACGCTCTGGACCGGGGCCAAATGGTGCGAGGGCCCCGCCTATCTTCCGGCGGCGCGGGCGCTGATCTGGTCGGATATCCCCAACAACCGCATCCTGCACTGGTGCGAAGTCAGCGGTGCCGTAACAGAATGGGAACGGCCCTGCCGCAACCAGAACGGCCACACCGTCGATGCACAGGGCCGGCTGTTGGCCTGCGAACACCAGGGTCGCTGCGTCAGCCGTATCGAACATGACGGCACGCGGCGTGTGCTCGCTGACAGCTATCAGGGCAAGCGGCTGAATTCGCCCAATGACGTGGTGGTGAATTCCGATGGCTCGATCTGGTTCACCGACCCGACCTATGGGATCGACAGCGATTACGAGGGCGACAAAGGGACCAGCGAAATCGGAGCGTCCTATGTCTATCGGATCGGCACCGATGGCAGCCTGACGGCGGTGGTCACTGATATGGTCAAACCCAACGGACTGGCCTTTTCACCGGATGAAGGCCTGCTTTACGTGGCCGATACGGGCACCACGCATGATCCCGACTGCACGGCCAAGATACGGGCCTATCCTGTCGAGGGTGACGGGCTGGGCGCGGGCAAGACGCTCTGCGAATGCGATTGCGGGCTATTTGACGGGTTCCGCGTCGATACCAACGGCAATCTGTGGTCGTCTGCCGGGGACGGGGTTCATTGCTTCGCGCCCGATGGCACGCTGCTGGGCAAGATCCTGTTGCCCGAGGTCGTGTCGAACCTGACCTTCGGCGGCGTCAAGGCGAACCGGCTGTTCATCACCGGCAAGACCAGCCTTTATGCGATATATGTAAACGCGACCGGCGTGACCCCCTGGAACAGTTGAGTTTGGCCCCTTGGCGGCCTAGGTATCGTTCAGACGGATGAAAATGGGTGCGCAAATGCTGGCGGGCAAACGCATATTGTTGATCATCGGCGGCGGCATCGCGGCTTACAAGTCGCTGGTGCTGATCCGGGCGCTGCGCGAACGCGGCGCGGCGGTGACGCCGGTCCTGACCCGCGCCGCGCAGGAATTCGTCACGCCTTTGTCTGCCTCGGCCCTTGCTGCCGAAAAGGTCTATACCGACCTTTTCGACCTGACGGACGAGGCGGAAATGGGCCATATCGAGCTGTCCCGCGCCGCCGATCTGGTGGTGGTGGCACCTGCCACTGCCGACCTGATGGGCAAGATGGCCAACGGTTTGGCGGACGATCTGGCATCCACCCTGCTGATGGCCACCGACAAGCGCGTGCTGATCGCGCCGGCCATGAATGTGCGCATGTGGGAACACCCCGCGACGCAGCGCAACCTTGCGACCCTGCGTGCCGATGGCGTGCTGGTCGTTGGCCCGGACAAAGGCGACATGGCCTGTGGCGAATACGGGCCCGGTCGCATGGCCGAACCGGTGGCGATTGCCGATGGGGTGGCGGCGGCGCTGGCTGATGGGCCGCTGAAGGGGCGGCATATCGTCGTGACCTCTGGCCCCACCCATGAACCCATCGACCCGGTGCGCTATATCGCCAACCGGTCATCGGGCGCGCAGGGCACGGCGATAGCGTCTGCTCTTTCAGCGCTTGGGGCGAATGTGACCTTTGTCACCGGTCCCGCAGACACACCGCCGCCGGCCGGGGTCAAGGTCGTCCGCGTCGAAACAGCGGGCGAGATGGAAGAGGCCGTCAGGTCGGCCTTGCCCGCCGACGCAGCTGTCTTTGCCGCCGCAGTGGCTGACTGGCGGGTCGCCAATGCGTCCGGGTCCAAGATGAAAAAGGACGGCACCGGCAAGGCGCCGGGGCTGGAATTCGCCGAAAACCCGGACATATTGGCTGGTGTCAGCCAGATGAAAAAGGGCAGGCCCAAGCTGGTCGTGGGCTTTGCTGCCGAAACGGATGATGTGCTGGCCAATGCCACCGCGAAACACAAACGCAAGGGTTGCGACTGGATCGTGGCCAATGATGTCAGCCCTGGCACCGGCATCATGGGCGGGGCCGAAAACGCGGTGACGTTGGTGACAGGTGACGGGGCGGAGGAATGGCCGCGCATGGGCAAGGATCAGGTCGCGCGCAAGCTGGCCGCCCGCATCGCCGAGGCGCTGACCGCATGAAACCCGTGATCCGCCTGAAACGGCTGGACGGCGCCGATCCCGCCATTGCCTTGCCGTCTTATGAAACCGCCGGGGCGGCCGGGGCGGATATCCGCGCCAATCTGGATGCCGCTGATCGGGCAGGGGGGATAACGCTGGCCCCCGGCGCGCGGGCGCTGGTGCCGACCGGATTGGCCATGGAAATCCCGCCGGGGTTCGAGGTGCAAGTCAGGCCGCGTTCGGGGCTGGCGCTGAAACACGGAGTCACTCTGGTCAATACGCCCGGCACGATTGATGCCGATTACCGCGGGCCGGTGGGGGTGATCCTGATCAACCTCGGCGCGGAACCCTTTATCGTCACCCACGGCGAACGCATTGCGCAGATCGTGGTGGCCCCGGCCATGCAGGCGGACCTGACCGAAGCGCCAGAGCTATCAGATACCGCGCGGGGCAGCGGCGGCTTTGGCTCGACCGGGCGCGGCTGATGATCCCGGTTCTGGTCCTTGCGGCGGCGATCTGGCTAATGGGCGCGCATTTCGGCGCGCCGCAGCGTCTGCGCTGGGCCATGCTGGGATTGCTCTATCTGGGTATCCTTCTTGGGCTGGCCGTCAATCCGCAGGGGTTCGAGGCGGTCATTGGCGGATCGGCGGGTGAATGGCTGATCCTCGGCGGTTTCGGGGTGCTGGCGCTGGGCTATGGCCGCGTCATCCGCGCACTGAAAGCCCGCGCCCCGGCTGAAGCAAAGCCCGAACCGGCCAAGACATTCACCAACACGGAACTGAACCGCTACGCCCGCCACATCGTTTTGCATGAAATTGGCGGACCGGGGCAGAAACGTTTGAAAGAGGCGCGCGTGCTAGTGGTGGGGGCAGGCGGGCTCGGTGCCCCGGCGCTGCAGTATCTGGCCGCTGCGGGAGTCGGCACCATCGGCGTGATCGACCATGACGCGGTGGACAATTCCAACCTGCAGCGGCAGGTGATCCACAAGGATGCCGCCATCGGCACGCCCAAGGTGTTTTCCGCCGAGGCCGAGATGAAGGCGCAGAACCCCGCCACTACCGTGCGCCCCTATCACCGCCGCCTGACGGCGGAGATCGCGGATGAGCTGTTCGCCGAATATGACCTGATCCTGGACGGCACCGATGATTTCGACACACGCTATCTGGTCAACGCCGCCGCCGTTAAGGCAGGCAAACCGTTGATTTCCGGCGCGCTCAGCCAATGGGAAGGCCAGATCAGCCTGTTCGATCCGGCCCATGGCGCACCCTGCTATCAATGCGTCTTCCCCAAGGCCCCGGCGCCGGGCCTCGCGCCGAGCTGCGCAGAGGCGGGCGTTTTGGGGCCATTGCCCGGCGTGATCGGTGCGATGATGGCGGTTGAGGCGATCAAGCATATCGCAGGGGCGGGTGAAACTTTGGCCGGGCGAATGTTGATCTATGATGCACTTTACGCCGATACGCGCGTGATCAAGATCAACAAGCGCGCCGATTGCCCGGTCTGCGGCGGGCACTAGGCGTTTTTCGCCCTTTCGCGGTTCCAGATATACAAGCCCGAGGCGATGATGATCAGCCCGCCCACCAGCGTCCATATGGTCGGCAAGGTGTGGAAAACCGCCCAGCCCGCGAATGCGGCCATGCCGATCTGGATATAGACGACGGGGGCTAGGATCGAGGCATCGGCCAGCCGGTGCGCCTTGGTCGCAAGGATATGGCCCACCGCGCCAAGGGTGCCGATCACGCCCATGACCATCCAGGTTTGCCAATCGGGCGGCGTGACCCAGAGCGCCCAGCCAAAGGGGGCCAGGCACAGGGTCGCCAACCCGCTGGACCACAACTGGCTGGTCGCATTGCTTTCGATCCCGGCCAGCATCCGTGTCATCAGGAAATACCCCGATGCGCAGATAAGCGCCCCGAAGGACAGGAAAATCGCCGGGTGAAAGGCTGCGCCCCAGGGTTGGACGACGATCAGCACGCCCAGAAATCCCACGCAAACCGCGATGATACGGCGAATGCCGACCTGTTCGCCCAGCACAGGGATGGCCGCCAGTGTGATGACGATGGGCGAGGCAAAGAACATCGTCGTGGTCAGCGTGATTGGCAGGTATTTCAGGGCGAAGAAATTGAACACCGTGCCGGAAAACAGGAAGGTTGACCGCAACAATTGCCGCCTGGGCGCGCGGGACCGGAAATCGGCCAACCCGTGTTGGGGAACCGACAGGCCAACCGCGATCACGAAATGCACGAAATAGCGGACGAACACGACCTGTATCGGCACCAGCCCGGACAGGATCAGCCATTTGGCCGATGTGTCGATCCCGGTGAAACAGGCCACCGCCAGGGCCATCAGGACGACGCCCAGCCCTGTGCGCAGTTCGCGCGGTTCGGCGGCCGTGCTTACCACGCGGTCACAACGTCATGCCGCCATCGATGCAGACCGCTTGCCCGGTCATATAGCTGCTTTCGTCACTGGCCAGGTAGGTTGCCGTCCCGGCGATCTCTTCGGCCAGACCAAGCCGCCCCATGGGCTGGCGCGCGATGAAATCCTTCATCGCCTGTTCGTAATTGCCGGTGGCGCGCAGCCGGTCATGCAAGGACGGACTGTCCACCGTGCCGGGGCAGATGCAGTTGCAGCGCACCCCTTGCGTGATGAAATCGCGGGCCACCGATTTGGTCAACCCGATCACGGCAGCCTTGGACGTGCCGTAAACGAACCGGTTCGGCACGCCAAGGATCGACCCCGCTACGGAAGCTATGTTCACGATCGACCCGCCCCCGCGTTCCAGCATCCCCGGCA
>JBNKYL010000211.1:0-27801 GCA_050300875.1 Paracoccaceae bacterium | reverse complement strand
GAACGCGCCGAACGGGAACGCATCGCGGCCGAGCAGAAAGAAGCCAGCCGTCAGGCTGCCGAACAGGCCGCCCACGAAGAAGCCCGTCGCGCCGAGGCGACCGATCAGGCGCGCAAGGCCGAAGAAGCCACTGCCAAGCCGGGGCTCATCGGGCGGCTTCTGGGACGCGGGCGTGCCGCGCCGGTCATGCGCCGGGCGCTGGACGACGATATGCTCGAGCAGTTGGAAGAACTGCTGATCACCTCGGATATGGGCGTCGACACCGCGCTGCGTGTCGTGGCCAATATCGCCGAGGGCCGCATGGGGCGGAAAGTCTCGACCGCCGAGCTGAAAGGTTTCCTCGCCGACGAGGTGACCCGCATCATGGAAAACGTCGCCAAGCCGCTGCCGATCTATCAGAAATCACCTCAGGTGATCTTGGTCGTGGGCGTGAACGGGTCGGGCAAGACCACGACGATCGGCAAACTGGCCAGCCAGTTTCGTGCCGCAGGCAAGTCGGTGATGATCGCGGCGGGCGACACGTTCCGTGCTGCAGCTGTGGAACAATTGCAGGTTTGGGGCGACCGCGCCGGGGTGCCCGTGCTGACCGCGCCCGAGGGTTCCGACCCAGCAAGCCTGGCGTTCGAGGCCATGGACCGGGCGGCCAAAGAAGGCGTCGACCTATTGATGATCGACACGGCAGGGCGTTTGCAGAACCGTGCCGATCTGATGGAAGAATTGGCCAAGATCGTGCGCGTCATCAAGCGCAAGGACGAAAGCGCCCCGCACAACACGCTATTGGTGCTGGACGCAACCACCGGCCAGAACGCGCTGCAACAGGTGAAAATCTTCCAGGAGCTGGCGGACGTCAGCGGTCTGGTGATGACCAAGCTCGACGGCACCGCAAAGGGCGGCGTTCTGGTGGCGCTGGCCGACAAGTTCGGGTTACCGATCCATGCCATCGGCGTGGGCGAAAAGATCGACGATCTGGACGCGTTCGACGCGCGCGAATTTGCGCTGGCTTTGACCGGGGCGGACGGGTGACGGGCCCACGCGCCTTCGCGGTCGCGGCACTTCTGGCGGCACATCCAGCTGGGGCAGAGGATATCGCTTGCGCCGAAAGCTGGGGGGCGCTGCGCGCCGTTTCTGCAACGCTCGGCGGGCTGCCGGTGCCTGAAGCGGTTGCGATTTCCGACGATGGGCCTGTCTGCGTTGCCGAGGATGTTCATATCAGTTCAGGCGCACGCATGACCTTGCGCGCGGATCGCGTGACATGGTCCGGTCAGGGATGGGCGGCGTTCGTTGCCGCCGGGCTGCCACCGTCGATCACCGAACTGTCGGCGCAAAATATCCGCCTTGTCCCGGGCATGGGTGATCCTGTCATGGAATACCTGTTTGCCGAACGCATGCGATATGCCGGTTTCGATGCCAGCCTGTCAGCGCGATGGGACAGTGCGACCGGCGATTACACCATCGACCCGCTGCATTTCGATTTCGGGCCCATGGGCGATATTACCTATCGCCTGACGGCAACTGGGATCGACCTGACCGGGCTGGACGCGTTGTTTGCGTCACTTCGCGGGGCGGGCATCGCCTTTTCCGCCTTGGACGTGACCAGCCTTGGGCTGTTCGAAAGCCTTGCCCTGATGGCCATGGGGCCGGTCCTGCTTGGCGATAGTGACGACCCAGAAGCCGAACTGACCCGGATCAAGGTGTTGGCCGCAGGCTATGTTCTGACCTTGCCGGACCCGGCGTTTGACACCGAAACGCGCGCCGCTCTGGTTGCGCTGATCGATACGTTGCCCCATCCGTGGGGCGATCTGACGGTGACCATGCAGGCAGATCCGCCCGTGACGGCCGCACGCGTGCAGGCGCTGGCCGAAAGCCCGGATTTCGATCCCTTTTCCGATATTGGGGCGGCATTGGAAGGCGTAAAGTTCACCGTGGCCTGGAACGGCCGGGAACCCGGGCGTTGAGCAGCTGGATCACGTCCATCGAAGGCACGGAAACCGGCCACGCGGTGGCGTTGGGGCTGGCGTTGATGGCGGCTTTTCTGCACGCATTGTTTGGCGCGTTGCAGAAAGGGCGGCACGACCCATGGCTCAGTCGAGGGGCGATTGACCTGTCCTATGGTCTGATCGCCGCGCCATTTGCGTTGTTCGTCGTGCCCTGGCCGGAACCGCATCTGTGGCCCATCTTTGCTGCCGCCTGGGTCATCCATATCACCTATAAATTCGCGCAAGCCTGGAGCTACACAAAGGGCGCCTACACCGTGGTTTACCCCGTCGTGCGCGGCACCGGACCTTTCTTTGCGGTCATCGGCGCTTGGTTGTTGTTCGGCGAGGTTTTCAAGCCGATGCAATGGCTGGGCGTGTCTGTCTTGTTGGCGGGCATTTTCGGCGTTTCGCTTTACAACCTGCGGCACGTGACCATCGACCGGGCGACAATGGTGCCGGCGCTGATGGGTGCCGTGGTCACGGGAATGCTGGTGGCCAGCTACACAACGTGGGATGCCTATGGCATCCGGGCCACTGCTGATCCTTTCACCTTTCTTGCATGGTTTTTCATGATCGACGGGCTCTTGGGCATGTGGCCGGTGGCCCTTGGCCGCTATCTGCATCTGGGACACCGGGTTGATCCCTGGCCCTTGGCCGCGAGGGGGATAGCCGGGGCGCTGATTGCTTATTTTTCCTTTGGCGGGATCATGTTGGCCACGCGGTTGGACAAGGTTGGCGAGGCGGCGGTGCTGCGGGAAACCTCGGTTCTGTTTTCGGCCTTGATCGGGTGGCTGGTCTTGAAAGAGGGCATCGGACCGCGCAGGTTGGCACTGATGGCGATGATTGCGGTCGGTGCGGTGATGGTCGAAATGGGAGGCTAAGGCGTGGCGGAAAAGAAACTGAACGGCTGGGTGAAATTCGGGTTGGAATTCGGGCCGGTTCTGGCGTTTTTCATCCTTTACACCCGGATGCGTGACGAGATGTTCACCATCGGTGGTACCGAATATTCGGGGTTCATCGTGGTGACGATGGTTTTCATCCCGCTGCTGATCTTGTCGACCTTCATTCTGTACCGCCTGACCGGCAAATTGCAGAAGATGCAGGTCGTGACGCTGGTTCTTGTCATCGTCTTTGGCGGGCTGACCGTCTGGCTGAACGATGAACGGTTCTTCAAGATGAAGCCCACCATGATCTATCTGCTTTTCGGCGGGGTTCTGGGTTTCGGCCTGTTGCGCGGGCAGTCCTATCTGCGGTTTGCGATGGAAGAACTGGTGCCATTGCAGCCTGAAGGTTGGATGATGCTGACGCGGCGGATCACCGTGTTTTTCTTCGGACTTGCGATCGCCAATGAACTGATCTGGCGGACGATGAGCACAGATGCCTGGGTAAACTTCAAGACCTTCGGTCTGCCCGTGGCGATCTTCGCGTTTTTCATGACGCAGGGCGGGCTGTTGGCGAAATATTCGATACCGGAGGATGAAGACGCGCCGCGGGCCTAGGCCGGGCGGCGCAGTTCGCGCGCGAACCAGAACGAAATCAGCGGGATCGGCAGGAACAGCAGGAAGGCCGTGTGCAGGTCCCAAAGCTGTGCAATGCCGCCAGCGATCGGGGCCGAAACGAAGAAAACGGCAGTTTGAAGCGCGGCAAATGCCGCGACGTTTTCGGCCGCTGGCCGGTCGCCGCGCCCTGCCGCCGCCGTGGCGGCCTGCGGCCAGCCGGTCGATGCGCCAAGCCCGATCAACGCGATGCCCGCCAAAGCAAGGTCCAGCCGCGTTGTGCTGACCAGCACCACCAGCCCGACAAATGCGGTCAGTGCGGCGACGCGGCCCACGGTCACATCGCCGAACCGTGCGATCAGCCCGTCGCCCATGAACCGGCCCACGGTCATGAGCGCGGTAAATGCGGGCAAGGCCGCCAGCGCCAGCCAATCCGCTGCCCCCAGCGCGTCGCGCAGATAGATGACGCCCCAACCGCGCACCACGCCTTCGAACCATACCGCCGACAGGGCGAAGCCAAGGATCAGGAAAGTGCCGCGATTGGGTAGGGCCAATCGCTTGGGCCGTGCAGTCGCGCCGCCGCGCGGCGGTGCAGGTTGCATTGGCCAGATCGCCAAGGCCGTGGCCAGTGCCAGAAACAGGAAGGACAGCATGTAATGCGATTTCGGTTCCATCCCTGAGTGGACCGCCAGAATTGCAACGCCGGACGCGGCAAGCACGCCAATGCCCCAGGCGCCGTGACACTTGTTCATGATCTTGGCGCCGGTTGCGGCCTCGACCCTGTCTGCTTCGACATTGATCGGCACGTTTGATCCGGCCATAGCCAGACCGAACAACATCGACGCAAAGGTCAGGCTCGCGGTGTTCCATGCCAATGCGCTGGGCAGCATGAACAAACCGAGCGCCGGGAAAGCCCACAGAAACATCGCGCGGGTACCGAGCCTTTCGGTCATGCCGCCAGTAAAAAACGAGGCGATGAAAACCGCCAGTGGCATGCCCGCCAGCGCCAGGCCGAACGCACCTTCTGACAGTTCCAGCGCTTTCTGGATGTCCGGCAGACGGGATGTGTAATTGCCGACGGCCACGCCGTGCAGCGCGAAAATGCCCATGATGCGCCAGCGCGCCAAGTGATCCATTCTTGTGGTCCGTCCCCGCTCGTCCAGACCTTATGCGCCCGAAACGCATGCTCGGGAAGTAGTATTTGTTACCGCTACCTTTTGCGACGGCCGCTGGTCATGCGGGCGTCGAATCCCTGTCGGCGAAGGGATCAGGCGGCCATGAAACGGGCAGGTTGGAGCCGTATCCATGGCCATGAGGGCAGCCTAACCCGGCCAGCAGGACCGCGCCAGAGCGCCGCAGTGCAGTTGCCTTGGTGCGAGCCAGTGCCTAAATCGGCATTCGCGGGCAAAGGATACCAGGAAGATGAGCGACGTCTTACTCGCCAATGAAAGCGGGCTGCGCCTGGCGGTGTTTCTGGGCGTGCTGGCGATCATGGCGACATGGGAAGCGGCGGCGCCGCAGCGGCGGCGTGATATTCCGCGCCTGTTACGTTGGTCGAACAATCTGGCGCTGGTTTTTCTGGATACATTGCTGGTGCGCATGATCTTCCCCGTTTTAGCTGTCGGTCTGGCTCTGATCGCCGCCGAACGTGGCTGGGGCCTTTTCAACCTGACTGATTGGCCAGTATGGCTGGAACTGATCCTGGCCTTTCTGGCGCTTGATCTGGTGATCTACCTGCAACATGTCATGTTTCATGCCATACCAGCGCTGTGGCGGTTGCACCGGATGCATCATGCCGACTTGGAATTCGACGTGACCACCGGGTTGCGGTTTCACCCTCTGGAAATCATCCTGTCCATGGGCATCAAGCTGGCCGCGGTGCTGGCGCTGGGTCCGGCTGCGGCTGCAGTATTGCTGTTCGAGATCGTTCTGAACGCCGGGGCTTTGTTCAACCATTCCAACCTGCGCCTGCCCAAGGGGGTGGATCGGGTATTGCGGCTGATCATTGTCACCCCGGACATGCACCTGGTGCACCATTCGATGCTGCCAGCGGAAACCAACAGCAATTTCGGTTTCAACTTTCCCTGGTGGGACAGGCTACTTGGCACCTATACCGACCAACCGCGTGATGGGCATGAAGGCATGACCATCGGGATTGAACAGTTTCGGACCCGGCGCGACCTTTGGCTCGACGCCATGCTGATCCAACCTGTGCGCGGACCGGCCAGCGGATATGCGATCGACCGGGACGACGTTCAGGACGGTTGACGTGGCCCAGTGGCGGGCCTAAAGACATGTCCCGTGACGATTTGTTCAACCGGATTGCGGGCCACGTAAAACATGCCGCTAAAGAGGGACGGGATTTCGAACGAACCCCTGACGCTCTTGCCGGTCAGGGGTTTTTGTTTGGAAGGAGGCTGTTTCATGCCGACCCAAGACTGGAAGAAACGCACGCAACTGGTGCATGGCGGAACCCGCCGAAGCCAGTATGGCGAGGTTTCGGAGGCGATTTTTCTGACGCAGGGCTTTGTCTATGACAGCGCCGAAGCCGCCGAGGCGCGGTTTATCGAGGCCGGCGCGGATGACTTCATCTATGCCCGCTACGGCAACCCGACGATGCGTATGTTCGAAGACCGTATTGCGGGCTTTCTTGGCTATGAAGACGCCTTTGCCTGCACGTCCGGCATGGCGGCGGTCAGCGGCGCGCTGATGGCGCTGACAAAGACGGGCGATCACGTCGTCGCCGCCCGCGCGCTGTTCGGATCGTGCCTTTACGTGCTGGAAGAGATCTTGCGCCGCTACGGTGTCGAGGTGACGCTGGTCGACGGCACCGACAATGCGGCCTGGGATGCGGCGATCCGGACCGACACGCGCTTGGTCTTTCTGGAAAGCATTTCCAACCCGACGCTGGAAGTCATTGACTTGAAATATGTTTGCGATGCGGCCCATGCCAATGGCGCACTGGTTCTTGCCGATGATGCGATGGCGACCCCGGTCTTTTCTTATGCCCGCGCCTGTGGGGCCGATTTGTGCCTCGTGTCGACCACGAAACACGTGGACGGGCAGGGGCGTATGCTGGGCGGCGTGATCCTCGGGTCGCGCGACCTGATCCGCGGCCCGATCGAAACCTACATGAAGCACACCGGCGGGGCGATGAACCCGTTCACGGCATGGACCCACCTGAAAGCACTGGACACGATCGACCTGCGGGTACGCGCGCAGGCCGAAACGGCGCAAAAGATTGCCGACGCGCTGGACGGGCACGAAAAACTGGCCGCCGTGCGCTATCCGACGCAAAAATCCCACCCGCAATACGACGTCGCCAAGCGGCAGGCACCCTATGGCGGCACGGTTCTGGCGATTGACGTCAAGGGCGGCAAGGATGCGGCCTTCAGGTTCCTCAATGCCTTGGAAATATTTACTATTTCCAACAATTTCGCCGATAGCAAAAGCATCGCCACCCATCCCGCGACGACCACGCATCAACGCCTGCCCGATGACCAAAAAGTGGCACTTGGCATCGGGCCGGGGCTGATCCGTGTTTCGTGCGGTCTGGAAGATACGGATGACCTTCTGGCCGATCTGGAACAGGCGCTGTCACGCGCCTGACGCAAACATCTGACAGCCTGCCGCATGGAAATGTTTTTTTTGTGCCGCATATGTCCTATCTAGGAAGGGTCCGGTTCATGAAGGGGGACGCGCGATGAATATCCGGCCAGAAGGATGGCGCCCGCCAGAAAGTGACGAGGCGCGCGAAGCATTGGCGACGCTGCAGGCTTGGGCCGAAAACGCCAGCGCCGAAGAGATCGCGGCATTGGACCCGCGGGTTTCCGCCTTGGTGCGCGGCTTCGATGCCGTCAACTACCCGGCCCTGGCGCGCGAATACCCCGAAGAATTCACCGCGGACGAAGCCTATCGCGCCGGTCTGCCAGACCTGCAAAACGGCCCGGCCGCGCTGATCCGAGGCGCGCGCACCGAAATCCAGCATGTGGGAATATCGAATTTCCGCCTGCCGATCCACTACCACAGCCGCGACAATGGCGATCTGACGCTGGAAACATCCGTGACCGGCACCGTCAGCCTGGAAGCCGACCGCAAGGGCATCAACATGTCCCGCATCATGCGGTCCTTCTACAAGCACGCCGAACGCACATTCAGCTTCGACGTGATCGAGTCCGCTTTGGACGACTACAAAACCGATCTGGACAGTTTCGACGCTCGCATTCAGATGCGGTTTTCCTTCCCGATGAAAATCGGCTCGCTCCGGTCCGGTCTGGAAGGGTATCAATACTACGACATCGCGTTGGAGCTGATCGAAACACGAGGCGTACGCAAGAAGATCATCCACCTGGACTACGTCTATTCTTCGACCTGTCCCTGTTCGCTGGAACTCAGCGAACATGCCCGCCAGTTCCGCGGGCAACTGGCCACGCCGCATTCACAGCGCTCGGTTGCGCGCATTTCGGTCGAATTGGCGCCCGATCAGTGCTGCCTGTGGTTCGAAGACCTCATCGACATCGCCCGCGAAGCGGTGCCCACCGAAACGCAGGTGATGGTCAAACGCGAAGATGAACAGGCCTTTGCCGAACTGAACGCCGCGCACCCGATCTTCGTCGAGGACGCCGTGCGGCTGTTCTGTTCGGCGCTGCTGGATGAACCCCGTGTCGGTGATTTCCGCATTGTCGCCAGCCATCAGGAAAGCCTGCATTCACATGATGCAGTGTCGATCCTGACCGAAGGCGACACGTTCGCTGCGCAATCGGTCGAGCCGAATCTGTTCGCATCGCTGGTGCGCCCGGGCTGACCAGCGGTTCAGTTTTCGGCAACAGATACCGGAATTGCCGCCGATGGCCGCATTCTGGAAACAAACGGTTTTCAAATATGGGGTTCCGGCAAATCACGCTACGCGCTGGCTAAGATTTTGCCTATTGATGCGCCTGCGGCTATCAAGCGGCAGGTGATTTATTGCGCCCCTCGGCGCGGCAAGGTGCAAAAACGGCGATGGAATTGACTTCAAAGCGTATTCTGGTGACGGGCGGAGCGGGTTTTCTGGGCTCGCACCTGTGCGAAAGGTTGCTGGACAAGGGCCATGACGTCCTGTGCATCGACAACTACTTCACCGGGCGCCGCGCCAATGTCGCCCACCTGATGGACAACCCGCGATTCGAGATCATGCGCCATGACGTGACCTTCCCGCTCTATGTGGAAGTCGACGAGATCTACAACCTCGCCTGTCCGGCCAGTCCGATCCACTATCAGCATGACCCCGTGCAAACGACGAAAACATCCGTCCACGGTGCGATCAACATGCTGGGTCTGGCTAAACGCCTGCGCGCCAAGATCCTGCAAGCATCAACATCCGAAGTTTACGGTGACCCAACCGTGCACCCCCAGCCCGAAAGCTATTGGGGCAATGTGAACCCGATCGGCTTCCGGTCCTGTTACGACGAAGGCAAGCGCTGCGCCGAAACCCTGTTCTTTGACTATCACCGCCAGCACAATCTGCGCATCAAGGTGGCGCGCATTTTCAACACCTACGGGCCGAAAATGCACCCGCAGGACGGGCGCGTGGTGTCGAACTTCATCAATCAGGCGCTGGAAGGCCGCCCGATCACGATCTTTGGCGAAGGCACGCAAACGCGGTCTTTCTGTTACGTGTCCGACTTGATCGATGGGCTGATCGCGCTGATGGAAACCGATGACGATGTGACCGGGCCGGTCAACCTTGGCAACCCGAACGAAATGACGATGATCGAACTCGCCACCGAGGTTCTGCGTCTGACCGGGTCGAAATCGGAACTGATCCACAAGCCCTTGCCCCATGACGACCCGATGCAGCGCAAGCCCGATATCACCCTGGCGGGCGAACTCCTGGGCTGGGCGCCCAAGGTGAAACTGGCCGCGGGCCTTGAAGAAACCATAAAGTATTTCCGTGACTTGCAGGCGGACGCATGACGACGATTTCCGTTATCATGCCGGCCTATAACGCGTCGCACCTGCTGCCGCGCGTCTTGCCGCCGCTGATGAAAATGCTTGCCGACGGTGAATTGGCCGAGGTCATCGTTGTCGATGACGTTTCGACCGATGACACCGCTGCCAAGGCCGAAGCGATGGGTGCGCGTGTTATCCGCGCGCCGAAAAACGGCGGGCCGGGGGCAGCGCGCAACCTGGCCGCACGCGAGGCGGTGGGCGACGTGTTGTGGTTCGTCGACAGTGACGTGATCGCTTGGCCCGGCGGGCCTGACCAGATCAAGGCGGCCTTTGCCGACCCATCTGTCGGTGCAGCCTTTGGGTCTTATGACAGTGCCCCCGAAGGGTCTTGGTTTTCGCGCTACAAGAACCTGCTGCACCGCTTCCATCACCAGCAGGCGCGCGAAGCGTCGACGTTCTGGGCCGGTTGCGGGGCGGTGCGCGCCAGCACCTTCGCCGAACTGGGCGGGTTCGACATCGACACCTACAAGGTGCCGTCGATCGAAGATATCGAACTGGGCTATCGCATCGCCGGTCTGGGCCAGAAGATCCGCGTTCTGCCCGACTGGCAGGGCAAGCACCTGAAAATCTGGTCGATGAAGAACGCCATCTTCACCGACATCTTCCGCCGCGCCTTGCCGTGGTCGCGCCTGATGATCGCCCGCGAGGGCCTGACCAACGAATTGAACGCGGGCACGGCCGAACGCGTTCGGGCGCTGATTGCCGGGCTGTTCTGGCTGTCGATCCTGACCGGGCTGGTGGGGTTGACGTCAATCTGGCTGGTGCCGGTGCTATTCATCCTTGCACTTGCCGTGAATGCCCGGCTGACCAACTTTTTCAACGCCCATGGCGGGCCGGTTTTCGCCCTTGCGGCGATGCTCTATCACCAGCTCTATTACGTCTATTCCGCGGCATCCTATGTCTGGTGCCTGTTTGAATATCATGTTTTGGGCCGCAAAGATCGCCTGCATGTGCCATGATGTTGTCCAATAACGGGAATAACCCGCGCATCGAGGCAAGAAAGTAGTTACCATGACCGCAAGCACGAAAACCCGGGCCAAACCCAAGGCGATATCCGAATTTGACGGGTTGTCGCTGTCGGTCGTGATCCCCGCCTATAATGAAGAAGGCGCGGTGAAGACGACCGTCGAGGATGTGCGCGAGCATCTGGCGCAGACGGGTATTCCGTATGAGATCATCGTCGTCGATGACGGGTCCGCAGACGGCACGCGGGCCGAGGCGGAAGCCTCCGGCGCGACCGTTCACTACAACCAGGTCAATTCAGGTTATGGCGCGACGTTGAAACGCGGCGTGCGGGCGGCGCAATACGAATATGTTGCAATTCTGGATGCAGATGGCACCTATCCGGCCAAATA
Source organism: Paracoccaceae bacterium (assembly GCA_050300875.1). Taxonomy (GTDB): domain Bacteria; phylum Pseudomonadota; class Alphaproteobacteria; order Rhodobacterales; family Rhodobacteraceae; genus CBDCFL01. Next base: position 16,983 of record JBNKYL010000211.1, on the reverse strand, counting down.
CCTGCCCGAAATGTTGAAAATGTGTAAGGATCAGGACATGGTCGTCGGCGACCGTGGCGCCGCGATGAAGAACGTGCCGCTGCTGCGCCGCCCTGCGAAGAAATTCCTTTTTGCCTTCGCTTCGTTTCTGGCTGAACGCCATATCCCCGACCTCAATTCCGGCCTACGCGTGTTCCGCAAATCCGAACTGATCCCGTTCCTGCCGCTTTTACCGCAGAATTTCAGCTTCACGACGACGATCACGCTCTGCATGGCCAACAATGGCAAACGGTTCATCTATACGCCGATTGATTACGGCAAACGGGTCGGCAAATCGAAAATCCGTCCTGTAGACTTCATCAATTTCATCATCTTGATCCTGCGGATATCGACTTTGTTCAATCCGCTGCGTGTGTTCATTCCTCTGGGGCTAAGCTTCATGGTGCTGGGCTTGGTCAAGCTGATCTATGACATCTGGATCGGCAACCTGTCCGAAAGCGCGATCTTTGCCTTTCTGGCCGGTATCATGGTCTGGTCGCTGGGCCTGATCGCCGACATGATTTCACGCCTGCATCTGAGGCCCTGACATGGACAAGCCGCGCCCAAAATCGCTGCGGCGCTGGGCGATCCGGGCCGCAGGTTCGGCGCTGTTTCTGGCCGTTCTGGCCTGGCTTCTGCCGGTGGGGCAGATCGTTGACGGGCTGTCGCGCGTTCCGTTGAACCTGTTCCTACTGGTCTGGGTCGGCTTTGTCGCCGGTCACGCCGTCGCGGCGGCGAAATGGCGCCGTCTACTTGGCACAGGGCTGAATTATTTCGACGCGTTGCGCGCCCATGTCGCCGGCCTGGCGGCAAATCTGGCGCTACCCGGCGCAGCGGGCGGCGACGTGGTGCGCGCTGGCGTGGCGCAGATGGCGTTGCGCGATGGCGGACGGGTGATTTCGGGGTCGGTGGCCGACCGGTTGATCGACATGCTGGCACTGGCGATCCTGGCGGGTATCGGGGCGCTGGCCCTTGGTAACGACGGGTGGGACGGGGTCGTTCTGTTGATCCTGGTTGGTATGGGCGCATCACTTGTGGCTGCCTTCTGGATCCTGCCCCGGCTCGTGCCTTGGGCCTACGAGAAATGGCCTAGGCTTCCGGCCGCTGGCCTTGCAAATACGACCGCCGATGCTTTCGCCGGGCTTGCCGCGCGACCGGTGACACTGGTCGCGACCCTGGCGCTTTCGATTGCAATTCAGGCGCTGTTTGTCTGGCTTGCGATGCAGCTTGGTCTTGCCGTTGGGGTCAACCTGCCGATGGCGGTCTGGTTCCTGGCCTGGCCTTTGGCGAAATTGCTGGCGGTTCTGCCCGTCAGCCTGAACGGTCTGGGCCTGCGCGAAGCGACATTGGCCGGGCTGATGGTGCCCTTTGGGGCGGACGGGGCCTCGGTCGTGGCCGCCGGGCTGGCCTGGCAGGCCGTTTTGTTCGCGACCGGCGGGTTGGGCGCGGCGGTTCTGGCGATGTCGGGCTTTCGGCTTCGCCCTGTTGACAACGCATTGGAATAAGTGACGATTTCATGAGTGAAAATCCGAAAATCAAGATCCTCGGTGCAGGTCCGGCCGGCGTCGCCGCCGCCTATGCGCTGACCCAAAAGGGCGGCGCCAAGGTCGAGGTGCTGGAACGTGCGCCCGTCACGGGCGGAAATTCCGCCAGTTTCCAGATCGACGGGATCTGGTGCGACTACGGATCACACCGTTTTCACCCTGTCGCCGACCCTGCCGTGCTGGCCGATGTCAAATCGCTGATGGGCGATGATCTTTTGCTGCGCCCCCGTCATGGTCGCATCCGGCTGGGCGGAAAGTGGATACATTTCCCGCTCAAACCGCAGGATGCGGCTTTGCGCTTGCCCAAGCCCTTCGCGGTGCGCCTTTTCGGCGACATGCTGTTGAAGAGGTTTCGCAAGAAATCGACCGGACCGCGCACCTTCGAAACCGTGCTATATGACGGGCTGGGCCCGACCATCGCCGAAAACTTCTATTTCCCTTACGTGCGCAAGCTCTGGGGCCTGCCGCCCGACCAACTTGCCGTGAAACTCGCCGAACGGCGCGTGGGGTCCGGATCGGTCGGCAAGATCATCGGCAAGATGCTGAAAATGCTGCCCGGTTTCGGCGATGAAACCACGGGCAAGTTCTTCTACCCGCGCGAAGGTTTCGGCCAGATCACCGGCAAGATGGCCAGCAAGGCCGCCGAGGGCGGGGCGGAATTCCGTATGGAAACCAACATCACCGCCATTGAGCATGAAAACGGCAAGGTGACGGGACTGCGGATCAGGGACGGTGCGGAAGAAATTCGCGAACCCACCGATCAGGTGCTGTCCACCATCCCGCTGACGGTCCTGGCCCGGCTGATGGACCCGCCACCGCCGCCTGCGGTGCTCGACGCCGTGAATGCCATCCGTTTTCGCGGCATGATCCTGATTTACCTGATCCTGGAAACCGACCAGTTCACCGAATACGACGCGCATTACTTCCCGGAACTCGCCACGCCGATCAGCCGGATGAGCGAACCCAAGAATTACAATGCATCCACCGAACCCAAGGGCGTAACCGTGCTCTGCGCCGAATTGCCCTGCGACCCGGGCGAAAAATGGTGGGATATGTCAGATGACGAACTGGGCGCGGAATATTGTAAGTGGCTGGGCGACCTGGGTCTGCCTGTGACCTGCAATGTCCGCCGCACGGAAACCCGGCGCCTGGCCCATGCCTACCCGGTCTATGACATTGATTACGAATCGAAATTCAACACTGTGGACGAATGGTTTTCTTCGGTCGACGGGCTGTTGGTCTTTGGCCGGCAGGGGCTGTTCGCCCATGACAACACGCACCATGCCTTTGCCATGGCCTATGGCGCGGTCGATTGCCTGGACAGGCAGGGACGCATCGATCGGGACAAATGGGCGCGCTACCGCGAAGAATTCGCGCATCACACGGTCGAAGACTAGGTGGCCCCGCGCATCGACATATTGATGTACCATTCCATTTCGGATGGGGACGGCCCGACCAATATCGCGCCTTCAATCTTTGCCGATCAGATGGCGGCCTTGGCCGAAAGCGGGATCGAGGTGATCAGCCTGGATCGGCTGGTCAATGGCGATTTGCCGGAACGTTCGGTGGTCATCACCTTCGATGACGGGTTTCAGGATTTCGCCGATGTCGCCTGGCCTGTGCTTGCCGCGCATGGCATGACGGCGATCAACTACTTGCCCACGGCCTATCTGGGCCGCTGGGACGAATTCGAACCGGACACGAAGCGGCGGGCGATCATGTCGATGGCCACCGTTCGCGATCTGGCTGGCGCGGGGGCGGAATTTGGCAGCCATACGGTCAGCCACGCGAACCTGACGGGTCTATCGCCGGCGGAGCAGGATGCCGAACTGACCAAGTCCAAAAAGGAGCTGGAAGATGGGCTGGGGCGGCGCATCCGTCATTTCGCACCGCCCTACGGCGCAACGGATGCCGAAATCAACGCCCGCATCGGCCAACATTACAAAACATCCGTGACCACTCAGCTGGGCTATGCAACGGGCACGGATGCTTTGACGGCACTGCCGCGTCTCGAAATGTTCTATTTCACCGACCTGCGCCATTGGCAGGGTTACCTGTCAGGAAAATCGGGCTATCTGCATCTGCGCCGCGCCTTGCGCGCGGTGGGTCAGTTGCGCAACCTGCGCCGCTAGCTCAGGTCCAGCGCAGATCGGGCCCCAGCCGACCGCCGGCCACATGGCCGCGCAGTACGTTCAGGCGGATGAAACGCGACCCGCGCACATCGGCATCCTTGAAGTCCATCGCGCGCACTTCGGCGGCCAGTTCATGCACGGCCTCGGCGAAATCCTTGGCAGGCTGGAAATCCGGTGCCAGTTCCGCAAAGCGCGAGAAATCAACGCGATAGGAACGGTTGTCAGGCTGTGCGTCCGTGTTGATCGACACATCCACGCCCCCCAGAACTTCGGCCACCTGACGTGCCAGATCGCCCATCTGCCAGGTCCAGGCCTGCGACCCGGTATTGACCTCGACATAAGGATTGCCATCGCGGGCCACGGCCCAGGCAATGGCGCGGCCCATGTCTTCCACATGGATCAGCGGGCGCCAGGGTGTGCCATCGGACAAAACCTCGATCTTGCCGGTGCGCAACGCGGTGGCGACGAAATCGTTCAGGACCAGGTCCAACCGCAACATCGGGCTGGCCCCGCAAGCCGTGGCGAACCGCAACGACGTGACGCGCATCGCACCGGGATCCATGGCGCGCAGACCTTGCTCGGTGGCGACCTTGGATTTGGCATAGGCCGTCAACGGGTTAAGTTCGTCGCTTTCCTTGCGGAAACTGTCCGACCCGGCGCCATACATCGAACAGGACGAGGCAAAGACGAAATGCCCGACCCCCGCATCGCGCGCCAGCGAGGCGGTCGACAGTGCCGCCTGCGCGTTGATGGCGTCCGTGGCGCCTGCAAATTCCTTGCCGATCGGGTCGTTCGAAACGGCGGCCAGTTGCACGACCGCGTCAAATCCGGCCAGATCACCGACCGTCAGATCGCGGGTATCGCCGCTTTTCTGGCTATCGAACAGCGCATCCGGAAAGGCGGTGGCCTCCGACCCGTTGAACCATCCCGTATCCAGCCCGTGAATGGCCGCATTGGGATAAAAGCCACGGAGCACCTGCGCCACGACCGGGCCAAGATATCCGCGATGACCGACAAGCAGAATTTTCATGACAACACCAGCAAACAAACCTGTTCCACGGCTTATATCAGGGTGAATCGGCGATGCGAAGACACGACCGAATCAAAGTCATCCAAGGGCTGGCAATCAGTCGGTAATTCGATGAAACCAAAGGGATTGTTGCCTTTCGGGAACGTCTGACACGTTCATTGAAGCCCGGTCTTTGCCAATGGCCAGGTGTTGTATTCTATGGGAAGCGTGATCATACAGGTCGCGGGATGCCGCCTTTCGGGGCGCACCGCGATCCGGCAAGTTTTGAAATTCGCGCATCAGAGGTTCGTGCATGAAAGCGGTGATTTTAGCAGGCGGATTTGGAACACGGCTGGCCGAAGAAACCGCGCGCATTCCCAAGCCGATGGTCGAAATCGGCGGGCGACCGATCCTGTGGCACATCATGAAAATCTATTCCGCCCACGGCATCAATGACTTCATCATCTGCCTTGGCTATCGCGGGTACGTCATCAAGGAATATTTCGCCAACTACTACCTGCATTCGGCGGATGTGACCTTCGACCTGCGCAGCGGCTCGACGGAAATTATTTCGAACCAGTCCGAACCCTGGCGCGTTACCTTGATCGACACAGGTCTGGACAGTCAGACAGGTGGACGCTTGCGCCGGGTGCACCAGCACCTGAAAGACGAAGAAGCGTTCTGCATGACCTATGGCGATGGTTTGGGCAATGTCGATATCACCGCGCTGACCGCCTTTCACAAGCTGCACGGCAAGCTGGCCACCGTCACCGCGGTGCCGCCTTCGGCGCGCTTTGGACGCCTGGAAATCAATAACGACCGCGTGGATGCGTTTTCCGAGAAACCGGCAAACGAAGGCGGGCTGATCAATGGCGGCTATTTCGTGCTGTCGCCCGATGTGGTGAAGTACATCCCCGACGACAAGATGCCATGGGAACGCCAGCCCCTGACAGACCTTGCCGCCGATGGGCAACTGATGGCGTTCCAGCATCAAGGGTTCTGGCAGCCCATGGATACGCTGCGTGAAAAACAAGAGCTGGAGGCACTTTGGGACGGTGGCCAGGCTCCATGGAAAATATGGGAGTGAATGACCTGAAATGAATACCGTCCCGACACCCAAATGCCGCCATTGCGGCTCGCCCATGCCGATGACTTTTGTCGACCTCGGGACCCAGGCCGTGGCCAATTCCTACGTGCCGCTCGACAAGGCGGGCGAACCCGAACCCGAATATGCGCTGCACACACGCGTGTGCACGAATTGCTGGCTGGTCCAGGTCGACGAAGACGTGCCGGCCGATCAGATCTTTTCCGGCGACTACGCCTATTTCAGTTCGTTTTCGACAAGTTGGCTGGATCACGCGAAACTCTACGTCAACCGCATGGCCGAAGAATGGTCACTGGGATCCGATTCTCTGGTGGTCGAGATCGCTTCGAACGACGGCTACCTGCTGCAATATTTTGTTGAAAAGGGCGTCCCGGTCCTGGGCATCGAACCGTCCGGAAGCGTCGCCAATGCCGCCGAAGAAAAGGGCGTGCCAACGCTGGTGGAATTCTTCGGCGAAGCGCTGGCAAAACGCCTTGTCGAAGAAGGGCGTCGCCCGGATCTGATCTGTTCGGCCAACGTACTGGCCCATGTGCCCAACATCAACGATTTCGTCGCGGGCGTTTCCACTCTGCTGTCGGGTGACGCGGTCTACACCGTCGAATTCCCGCACCTTTTGCGGCTGATCGAAGACGTGCAATTCGACACGATCTATCACGAACATTATTCTTACCTGTCGCTCTTGGCGGTGGAACGTATCTTCGCTGCGCACGGTATGCGCGTGTTCCATGTCGAAGAACTGTCGACCCATGGCGGATCGCTGCGGGTGTTCGGCTGCCTTGAAGGTGCGTCGCACAAGGAACGTGGCACCGTTCAGGGCATCCGCGACGATGAAGCGCGCGCCAAACTCGATCAACCCGAAGGCTATGAAGGGTTCGACGCCCGCGTGCGTGAAGTGCGTCGCGGCCTGATGGACTTCCTCGCCTCGGCCAGCGCCAAGGGCCGCACCGTTGCGGCCTATGGTGCCGCAGCCAAGGGCAATACGCTGCTGAATTATTGCGGGGTCGGTTCCGATCAGATCGCCTATTGCGTCGACCGAAACCCGGCCAAGCAGAATACGCTATTGCCGGGCAGCAAGATTCCGGTGTTCGGCCCTGAAAAACTGGACGAGGTTCGCCCCGATTTTGTTCTGATCCTGCCCTGGAACCTCAAACGAGAAATTGCATCCCAACTTTCCTATCTCAGCCCGAGTGGGACGTTGTTTGTTACTGCCGTGCCAAAGGTAGAAGTTTTCAGCGCATGACGATCCGTGTGCTTGTCACAGGGGCGACCGGCCTGATCGGCAGGCAGGTCGTGCCCGCGCTTGTGGCGCGCGGCCTGACGGTCATCGCGACCACGCGGAGCGATACCGATGTGCCCGGTGCCGAAACGGTCCAGCAATGCGATCTGTTGAATGCCTCTGACCGCTCCGCAGCGCTTCGCGCGGCACGCGCTACGCATATGATCCACCTTGCCTGGTTCGATGCGCCACGCGATCGCATGGGGTCTCCGGAAAACCTGGATTGGGCGTCCGCCACCTTGTCTCTGGTGCGCGATTTTGCGGCCACCGGCGGCAAGCGGGTCGTCGCCGCAGGCAGCTGTGCCGAATATGACTGGAGCTACGAGGTTCTGCGCGAAGATACGCCGCTGAACGCAAGCTCGCCCTACGGTCGGGCCAAGGCGCGTACGGGGCAATTGTTGTGTGAAACCATGCCCGAACAGGGGCTGTCGTTGGCATGGGCACGCATCTTCTTCTGCTACGGGCCCGGCGAACCGCGCGGACGCCTGGTAGGCGATCTCGTGCGGGCCGTTACCAATGGCGAACCCGTGGACTGCACCGATGGGTTGCAGGTCCGCGATTACATGCACACCGCCGATGTGGCCAATGCTCTGGTAACGGTGCTGATGTCGGACCTGATCGGCCCGGTGAACATCGCCAGCGGCAAGGGCACGGCAGTGGGCGACATCATCGACCAACTGGGCCAATTGTCGGGTCAGGCCGAACTGTTCCGCATCGGCGCGCGTGCCCGGCCTGCCGACGATCCGCCGCGCCTTGTCGGCGACGTGAGCAAGCTGAAATCATTGGGGTTCCTGCCAGAGTTCGACCTTGCGCGCGGGTTGCGCGATTGCCTGAAACGCGTGGACGGCGCGATCCAATGACCGCAACTTCACAAAGCGACGCAACCGGTCGGCAATTCATGCGCTTCGTCATCATCGGCGTCATCAACACCGCCTTCGGCGTGGGCCTTTACAGCTTTCTGGTGCTGATCGGCCTGGCCCCGCAGCCAGCGCTGGCGCTGGCCTTCGTCATCGGCGTTCTGTGGAACTTCATGCTGCATGGCCGCTTCGTCTTCGCCAGCCGGGGCCTGTCGCGTCTGCCACATTATGCCCTGGCCTATGTCGTGACCTATGTCTTCAACGCCACCGCCTTGCATGGGTTGCTGGCGGCCGGTGCGGGCGAGATCATCGCACAGATCATTCTGGCACCCTTCGCTGCTGTCCTGTCGTTCATACTGGTATCCAGGGCGCTGACCGGGCAGTTTCCCGCGCTGCCTTCGCGCCGCGCCGGCTAGACGATCAGGCTGCCGCGTCCGCCTTCTTGCGGGATTCGCTGGGGGCAGGGACGGCTTCATCGTCACCGATATTGATCAGTTCTTGTTCAATCACCATCGGCCCGCCGCGCACCTGATTGTGGATCGCGGTCACATATTCGCCCAGCAACCCGACAAACAGCAGCTGGATCCCTGACAGAAAGAACAGCGCCGTGATGATCGTCGTCGTCCCGCGCGGGGCGACGTCGGGTTGCAGCAGGTAAAGCAGCACCGAAATGATCGAAAACGCGATTGACCCCAACGAGATGATCAACCCTGCAATCGTCGCGGCCCGCATAGGCGCGCGGGTAAAGGCGAATATGCCGTTCATGGCGTGATCGACCAACTGCACCAGGCTATGCTTGGTCTTGCCGCGTTCCCGTTCCTTCCACGTGTAATGGATCACCACGCGCTTGAACCCCAATGACGCGATGATGCCGCGAATATAGGGGTACTGATCTTCGTGGCGCATGAGCGCGTCCATCACCTGCCGATCCAGCAGCTGGAACTCGCCGACATCCGGCGAAATCTCGAAATCCGACAGCGCATTGACGATGCGATAGAACAGCTTGCGCGCCCCCCGCATGATCAGCCCTTCCTGCCGGGTCGACCGCGCACCGGCGACCACTTGGTAACCCTGTTCCCAAAGGCTCACGAATTCTGGCAGCAACTCGGGCGGGTCCTGCAAATCGACCGGCAGCATCACGAGCACCGCGTCACCCGTGGCGTAATTCAGCCCGTTGAAGGTTGACCGGTAGACCCCGAAATTGCGTGAATTGACCACCACGCGCACCGCCGGATCGTCAGCGGCCAGCCGGCGCAAGATCTCGACCGTGCGGTCGGTCGACGCATTGTCGACAAACACATGCTGGCGCGCGTAGTCTTTCAGAGGCCCGTCAAACAGCGCCTTGATCGCAAGGTAGCAGTGTTCGACATTGTCTTCTTCGTTGTAACAGGGCGATACGATCGAGATGGTCTTCATCAACGCACTTTCCATCAATTCGCGACCTACTTAACACGACAGGCCGTTCGGGCCTACTGCCTTGGTTCTGCTCGCTTTCCGCGACATTCCGTTGCGACAATCCCGCCGTGCCCCGATGCGCCTTTTCCGGCCGCGATACAATCTCGTGCCTACGAATCGGTGCCAGTCATTACAGTACCTGCGTCAGGATGAACGCGGCAATCGACGCCAAAATACCCAGCACATAGGCCCAGCGAAAGATCCCAAGCTCCCGCCACACGGCCTTCCAGTATCGTCCCACGGCTTCGGTTCGCGCCAGCCGCACCATGGTTCCGAAAATGGCCAGCGCTGTTGCGGCCAGACCCAGTACGAACCAAAGCCATCGCACCGGCGCGCCGCCCCAATGGCCATAGTGCAGGATTTCCGTCATTTCGATCAGCATGTTGCTGGCATTTGCCTCTGATGCCCGGTTGATGCCCAGAATGCTGAAATCAACCGGGTGAACTTCGACCCGGACCTGATTGGTCAACGACATCCCGTGGCCTTTGCCGACGATCAAATAGGTTTCACCGCCGATGTTGGGCAGCACGACCTGATGGATTTCCAACTCCGGCACGGCGGCGACCGCAGCGGCCATGGCTTTCGCCAGATCGGGCCCCTTGGGATAGACCGAGATATCCTGCGAAACCCGAATCGGGTTTGCGGATTCATCGGTTTTCATGATTCCGGCGCCATACAGGAAAAAGACGAACCCCGTGACAGCCATCAGCAACAGGAACCACGAACTCCACGCGCCCAGCAACCGGTGCCAGGCCGCGCGGCGCATGCGGGGCGTGCTGTCGCGGGCCGGAAGGCGTGCAAGCCCGCGCCAGAACCGGCGGTAGGATGTCAGCCCGGCAATCACGATGAAGCCAAGGACCACCGACAGGCCGGTGACAAGAAGGTAGCCGAAATTTCTTGGAACCCACAAACGTGTATGAAACAGCCGGATGGTTTCGGCGAACCCAACTGTCTTGCCTTCCGCCAGAACCGCTACCGGATCCGTCCCCATCCACAGCTTGCGCGCGCCACCTGTTTGCCATGCGGTGGCATAATCCGGCGAAATGCCTGTCTCGGGCCGGATAATGGTCATGACGGCGGGAAAACCGGCTTCGTCTTTCAGGTGATCAAGATAGGCGGGGAAGGCCTCCTCCACCGGCAGATCGGGCTGTTGCTTCAGGCTCGCAGGGTGGACCAGGGCTTCGACATCGTCGGTAAAGATCAGGATCGTGCCCGTCAGGAAAATGGCCGCAAAATAAAGCGCCAGCAGAAAACCCAGCCACTTGTGCAAATTGAATAGGGCAAGACGAAATGGGGACATTGTAATTCTTTCGGGGCAGCTTTGACGAACAGTATGAAATCACCGGAAGTTGGGGAAGCACAACGCGACGATTGTGCGCATTGCGCAGGCAGACCCGCGTGATTGATGGGCTGTGCGGAACAATACCGGCAATTCGCCCGCCTTGCGCCCAAAATTGGCCTTGCCTCAAACACATCGACCCGGGAATAAACCGGCCATGAATTCTTTGCGCATTCTGATGCTGACCACATTCTATCCGCCCTATTCCTTCGGCGGGGATGCTGTAGGCGTGCAGCGTATGGCCCGCGCGCTCGCCGCACGCGGACATGAGGTCACGGTCGTTCATGACATCGACAGTTTTCTGGCGCTGGGCGGAAAGCCCAATGCCGATACGTCTGGTGACGGCGTCAGGACCGTTGGCCTGTCCAGTCGGGCTGGCGGTTTGTCCACCTTCCTGACCCAGCAGACCGGCTATCCGATCATCCACCGGCGCCAGTTGTCGGGCCTGATGGAAGGCGATTTTGACATCGTCTGGCATAACAACGCCTCGCTGGTCACTGGTCCGGGTTATCTGGACCGGGGCCGTGGCCTGCGCGTCTACGAGGCACATGAACATTGGCTTGTCTGTCCGTCGCATGTGCTCTGGCGGCATGGGCGCGAATTGTGCGACGGGCGCGAATGCCTGCGCTGCGTGCTCAACCACCGCCGCCCACCGCAACTGTGGCGCTATACCGGCATGCTCGACCGAAAGCTCGACCATGTCGACCTTATCATCGCCAAAAGCGAATTCAGTCGCGCCAAACATCGCGAATTCGGTTTGCGGCAGGACATGAAAGTGCTGCCCTATTTCCTGCCCGAAGCCGATCCGGCGCAGGCAGTCGAGCCCACACCGCATGACCGGCCATACTTTCTGTTCGTCGGGCGGCTGGAACTCATCAAGGGCCTTCAGGATGTCTTCCCAGCCTTCGACAAATACCCCGACGCCGATCTGTTGATCCTCGGCGATGGCGAATACGGCGATGAATTGCGGCGGCAGGCCGCCGGCAACCCGCGCATCAAATTCTTGGGCCGCAAGTCTCTGGATGAACTCAACGCCTACTACCGTGGTGCTATCGGCCTGATTGTTCCGTCGATCTGCTACGAAACCTTCGGGATCATCCTTATCGAAAGCTTCCGTCTGGGCACACCGGTCATTGCCCGTCGGCTTGGCCCGTTCCCCGAAATCGTCGAAAGGTCGGGGGCAGGTTACCTGTTCAGCGACGAAACCGAACTGCTGTCCGCCATGGCCGAACTGCAGAACGACCCGGGCAAGCGTCAGGCCATGTCGCAATCGGCAATATCGGCCTTTTCTGAACACTGGTCTGAACCTGCGGTCCTGGATGCCTATGCACAGGCTTTCGCGGCAGCTGCGCGCCGCAAGGGCAAGACAGATCTGGCCAACCGGCTGGCTGAAAAAGGGTTCTAGTCGACCTCTGACGCGATCCGATGCGCGTTGGCCATCACTGTCATTGTGATGGTCGTGGCGGCAATCGACGGCAGCACCGATGCGTCGACCACATGCACCCGATCCAGCCCGGGCACCTGGCCCAACATGTCCGTCTGCGCGCCGCGTGGCGCGTCGGACATGGCCAGCGACCCGCCTAGATGGAAGCTCGCCCCAACCTGGCCGTGACGCAGCGCGAATGGCAGAGCGACAAGCCCGGCCTTTGCGAACCCATCAGCATAAGCACGCGCAGCACTTGCCATGATGTCGCCCGTGGCGGCATTGGTCATCTGTACCGCGTTCAGCCGCCCGTCCTCGGACGGCGACAGCGCGATACCGTGCGAATGGTCTGAATGCAGGAAGACCTGCGCTACGATCAGCCGCCGCGCCAAGGCCCGCCAGATCGGCGCCGACCCCGGCAGGCGCGCCCCGTAATTGGCGATCAGGTCGCGGGCAAAGAACTCGTTCCAGCCATAAAGCTGCGCATTGATCAGAAACGGCGACAGGCGCGGGTTGTCCAGCACGGCATAGGCCTGCGGCAGCGTCGAATAGGGCAGTGTGTCGGGCGTCGGCCGCGCCCGCCAGCGATGCAGCAACGGCAGGAAAGCAAAGCTGCTGTCCTTCAGCACCAGTTTGTCGAGTGACGCTGACGCAAAAACCAGCCGCGCGGTTTCCAGAACGCCCGCCGCCACGAAGACCCGGCGACCGTTCAGAACCGTGCCATTTGCCAGCGTCACCGATGCGCCGCCCGCGGTACTGGCCACCGCGCGCACCGTTGCATCGGGCCGATAAGTGAACCCCGGTGCCGCACGCAGTGTATCGACCGCTTGCCCCGCCGACCAGATCAGCCGCCACGGGCATCCATGCAGGCACATCCCGCATTGCCGACACCCCGGTGCCACAGCCTGTTGGGCCGGAAACAGCCGCAGCTTGCCCGACCGACCCGCCATGCGCCGGGAAACTTCCGCGATCTGGCGGCCCATAGGCACGGGTTCGGACGGCGTCAGGCCCGGATAGCCCAGCCAATCGGCCATCGCCGGTTCCGGCCGCGTCACCGGCATGAACCGCGACACCGCGCGGTAATGTGGTTCCAAAGCGGCGGCCCCGATGGGCCAGCCCGTCAGATCGGCCTCGCGCCAGGGCAGGGTGGCCCCGCCCCACAGGTTCGACAGACCGCCCAGGGCATGCGACGACCGCAACCCGATCCCGTCTGGATTGCGCGCCAGAACCTTATGCGCGGGCTCCATGGCGAAATCAGACCCGAACCGCCGCGCCTGACCGGCTGGCGTTTCGAATTGCGGGGCTTGCAGCTCTGGCACCTCTGCCGTCCCCCAATCCTGCGCCGCCGCTTTCCAGATCACCGACCGGTCGCCTTCCAGCCGTTTGCCGATATCGACCATGGTCACGCTGCGCCCCCGTGCGATCAGCGCGGTTGCCGCCGCCACACCAGCGGGGCCGGACCCGATGACGATATCGGTCAGCTCTGCCATTGCACGATGACGATGGCCCCATCGCCCAATGTGCCGGGCAGCACGGTCAGGGTTTGCAGTTGGTCTTTCATGTATTCCAGCACCGGGAAACTGCGATAAGTCCGGTCGGGAAACGCGATCACCAGAATGGCCCGGTCAAGGGCCGCAAGTTCTGCGCGCAAGTCATTTTCGGATTCTGCCACAACCCAGCCGGGGGTGAAATAGGCGTCAAAGATTGGTGCGGCGACGCCCAGGGAAATCACGGTCTCACCCGCCCCGCGCACCCCGTTCGCATAGGCCACAGCGCCCGCCATATCCTGCTTGGGCATCGCGTAATTGCGCGCCGCCATCAACGCGGACAGCGCCACCATCGCAACGATCGCCAGCCCGAACAGGTTGCGCGCGGTCAGTGGCGCGGGCAGCCAGCGGCCAAACCAGATGCAGAACTGCCGCACGCCTGCCGCGATCAGCACGAAAGCCAGCCCGATATCAACAAAGAAAAATCGCGGCCAGATACGCATCCCAACCGCTGTCAGCAACGCGACGGTAAGCAGCACGTGCAGCAGCACGATCCAGCCCAGCCAGCGCCCCACGCCTTGCAGGCTGGCCGCCCCGGTGACAATGACCACCAGCGCCCCAAGCCCCGCCACCGGCATCAGCACCCCGCCACCCACGGCGGTGCGGATGCCTTCCAGCACGGTCCAGACCGGATTGCGGTATTCGGTCATCACGTCGACCTCGCTGGTGGCTGCAACGCCGCCCAGCGTGGTCAGAAACGACGAAAGCAAAGGCGCGAACAGGATAAGCACTGCAACAAGACCCAACGCGAACCCCGCCAGCGGCAGCACCCCATCCCGTCGCCAATCTCGCGCCGCGCCAGCCAGGGCCAAATGCGCCAGCCACACCAGCCCCAGCGCCACGAACAGGAAGACCGCCGTCAGATGCGTCAGCACCGACAGGGCAAGGCAGGTGGCAAAGCCGAACCAATACGCCCAAGCGCCCGATTTCAGCCCTCGCAGGAACAGCAGGATACCCAGCGTCCCCCAAAACGCCATTTCAGTGTAGCCGCGCGCATTCTGCGAAAACCAGATCTGGTGATAGGACAAGGCAGCGAGCAGCCCTGCGACATGCGCCGCGGGGCTGTCAGCGACCTCTGCCGCCAACAGCCAGATCGCCCAGACCGTGGCGACCCCGAAAATCAACGCGGGCAGGCGCACAGACCATGGCGCTTCGCCAAATGCGCCTGCCGCCAGCTTGGCCTGCGCGCTGAATAGGTAATGGTGGTTCATCTCGTAATCGGTGAACATCTGCCCCCAGGGCAGGCGCAGATGGCTGACGATGGTGGTGATCTCGTCATACCAAAGCGGCCCGTTCAGGCCGACCAACCGCAGAACCAGAGCCAGCGCCAGGATCGCCAGCAGAATCAGGATGTCGCGCCGTGCCGCCATCAGGCCCTGCGTTTTTCGGCGATGATGTCGTTGATGATTTGGGACAATGGCCGTTCCGGTCGGAATCCGGTCACGCGTTTCAGCTTGGACACATCCGGCACCCGGCGGGTCATATCCTCGAACCCTTCGGGATAGACCTGTTCATAGGGGATCAGCTCGATGTCAGAAGACGAACCGGTCGCTGCCACGACTTTGCGCGCCAGTTCGTGAATGGTCACTTCTTCGTCATTGCCGACATTGAAAACCTGGCCTTTCGCCTCGGGCGTTTCCATCAGCCGCATCACCGCTTCGACCGCGTCAAAGACATGGCCGAAGCAACGCGACTGTTCGCCCGACCCATGCACCTGCAACGGGCGGCCTTCCAGCGCGGATGCCACGAAATTCGGCAGAACCATGCCATAACGCCCGGTCTGGCGCGGCCCGGTGGTGTTGAAAAACCGCAGGATCACGGCAGGCAGGCCCCGTTCGCGCACATAGGCCAGCGTCAGGAATTCGTCCAACTGCTTGGCCGAGGCGTAGGACCAACGCAGGTTGCGCGTCGCTCCGATGGTCAGGTCGTCATCTTCAGAAAACGGGAACTTCGTAGCCTTGCCATAGACTTCGGACGTCGAGGCCACGAATACCGGGGTCAGCTTGTTCAGGCAGGCATGCAACACGTTTTCAGTGCCAGTGACATTGGTCAGGATCGACTGGCTTGGTTCGTCCATGATCTTTTTGACGCCCACGGCAGCGGCCAAATGAACGACCCTGTCGGCATCCGCCACCAGCCGTGCCACCAGCGGCGCATCCAGAATCGTGCCTTCCTGAAATTCGAAATCAGGGTGCCCCTCAATCGCGGCCAGGTTTTCCATCTGCCCGGTGGACAGATCGTCCAGCACAGAAACCTTGTGGCCTTCCGAAATCAGCCGTTCGGCCAGATGCGACCCGATGAAACCGGCCCCGCCTGTGATCAATGTTTTCATGAATGCCTCGCTCTGCCGCGTAATTCTTGCGCCCCCATGCGCCCCATATCACAGCGGCTTCACCGCCGCCAAGCGTTGCGCCCCGGCGAAATAGGTGAACAATGCGAATGACCGGCTGCGACCGGGACTGTTTCCGAAGGGCGGACAAGACGTGCAGGAATTGGCAGGCAAGACATGCGTGGTCACCGGGGCCGCCGGTTTCATCGGCAAGCGGCTGGCCGTGGCGCTGGCCGGGCAGGGGGCCGATGTCGTCGCCGTTCTGCGCAGCCGTCACGGCGCATCCAAACTGCGGGCCGCCGGATGCCGAACGGTGACCGCCCGTCTGGACGACACTGAAGCCTTGCTGCACGCCGTCCCGCATGCCGATATCCTGTTCAGCTTCGCCTATGACATGCGCGCCGGGTTTGATGAAAACACCGCCGCCTTCGACGGGCTGGTGGGCTGGGCATCCCGCGCCGCACCGGCTCGAATCGTTCACGCCTCATCTGCCGTGGTCTATGACAACTGGCCTGTCGGACCTCTTGATGAAACCATGCCGATTACCGGCGGCGGGCAAGACTACCGATCCGCAAAAATTATTATGGAAGAACGGCTTGCGGCGGGTTCCGTAACCGCCGCGATCCTGCAGCCCACCATCGTTTACGGCCCCGGTTCCAAGATCTGGACGCAGATCCCGCTGGCCGCCCTGCGCGGCGGTGGCATCGTCCTGCCGGTCGAAAACGGCCGATGCCCGGCGGTTCACGTGGACGACGTCGTTCAGGCCGCGATCCGGGCCGCAACCGCCGATCTGCCCGCAACCGACCGTTTTCTCATCAGCGGCGCCGATACGCTGACCTGGCAGCAATTCTATCAAGGCTACGCCGACGCGCTGGGCACGGGTCGGGTCATCACCGAACCTCTGGCCGATCTGCGCGCCGCCCTGGGGCCTGAACTCGCCCCTGGTGCC
>JBNKYL010000210.1:0-30768 GCA_050300875.1 Paracoccaceae bacterium | reverse complement strand
GCCATAACGGCGGGCCAGCGCCTGAACATTGTCATCGGCATAGATGCGTTCGGCTTTCAACTGCATCTTGATGCGGTCGAACTGCGCCTCGTCTATGCCTTCTTGCAGGAACTCGGCCACCACGCGATCCATCGCGGCCTCGGCCTCGTCCAGCGACACGCCGGGCGACGGGGCCACGACCAGGCCGAAACTGCCGTCATCCACCGAAAGCCCGTCATAGAACGCACTGGAATAGATCGCGATCTGTTGGTCGAATTGCAGTTTCTGTCCCATTATGGACGTCGCCGCATTGCCGCCCAGCACATTGGCCAGCATTTCCAGCCGCGCCGCCGCGACCTGATCGCCGGGGTCACGTTCGGGCGCCAGATAGGTGCGCATGACATAAGGCGTGCCGATGCGCGCGTCTTCAAAGACCAGCCGCCGTTCGGCCAGTTGCGGCGGTTCCTGCGGGCGCATGCGCGGTTCAAGCCCGACGGTCGGTGCCAAGGGGCCATAATGTTCCTGCGCCAGCGCCAGAACCTCGTCAGGGTTCACATCGCCTGCCACCACCAGAATGGCATTATTGGGCGCATAGAAGCGTTGATAAAATCCATAGGCGTCGTCGCGCGTCAGTGCTGCGACCTCGTGCCGCCAACCGATCACGGGCACGCCATACGGATGGTTGAGGTATAGCGCCGCGCTGGCCTGTTCGCGGAACAACGCGCCCGGATCACTATCGGTGCGCTGGCTGCGTTCTTCCAGAACCACCTGGCGTTCGGTTTCCACATCAGCCTCGGTCATCGCCAGATCGCGCATGCGGTCGGCTTCCATCTGCATCATCAGGCCCAGACGGTCGGCGGCGATGCGCTGGTAATAGGCGGTGAAATCGTAGCTGGTAAAGGCATTGTCGCGCCCGCCATTGCGCGCCACGGTGGACGAAAATTCGCCCGCTTCCATGTCGTCGGTACCCTTGAACAGCAGATGTTCCAGGAAATGCGCGATGCCGGATTTGCCGGCCGGTTCATCTGCTGACCCAACCCGGTACCAGACCATGTGAACGACCACCGGCGCGCGGTGATCTTCGATCACCACGATGTCCATTCCATTGTCCAGTTTGAAACTGCTGACATCGGCGGCCCGCGCGGCGAATCCGGCGCTGGCAAACGCCGCGAAAAGGGCAAGGATCAGTCGCAAAGGGAACCTCCCGTGGCTGGTATCACATTGGAAAGATGCGTCCCCATCGGCTGCTCTGCAATGGGTTCAAGCAACTGTGATTGCGGTTAAGAGCCGCCCAACGTGGCGATCCCAAGTGCTCGCAGCCGCGCAGCTTCGGCCGCCGGGTCGAGAACACCCGCCGTTTTCTTGCGGTTGAACCAACGCGTCCAGAACCCGCCATCGGCGGGTTGCACCGCGCCTGCGCCGCGCAACGGTCCGGTGGCCCCACCACCGCCGCCCAACGCGGCATAGGCCAGTGCAAAGGGGTTGGCCTCGGCGCTGCTGGTCCCGCCAGGTGCGGGCAGGCTGCCCGATGCCGGATCGGCCAATGCAGCCTTGGGCAAGATCGAAAATTCATCCGGGCCTGGGTCGATCCGCACAGTGGACGTGCAGGCCGACAGGCCAAGGCCGATGGCAAAAATGCCTGCGATCGCGGCTGATCCCTTCATTGCCCCATCCGTCAGATTGCGGTCACCAGATGCCATAGCGATACCCGATTGCCTGCACCTAGTCACGTGGCCTTTTCCCGGCCCGCGAACAGGATCAGCCCGATGGCGCCCGCAAAGATCGCTCCATCGGCGATGTTGAAGGCATAGGGGTTGTAGAACCCGCAGCAGGTCACGTTCAGGAAATCGGCCACCGCGCCGAAGAAAACGCGGTCAATGACATTGCCCAGCGCGCCCCCCACCAGCACGCCGCCTGACAGCATGACCATGCGCGAATGCGCTTCCTGGCGCAGCCACCAAACCACCCAGCCGCAGATTGCCAGCGACAGGGCGATCAGCACCCAGCGCCCGGTATCCGTGCCCTGTTGAAACAGGCCGAAATTGATACCCTTGTTCCAGGCCATGCGGAAATTGACGAAACCAGGGATCACCTGGATTTCGCCCAGCCGTGGCAGATCGATCAGGTAGATCACCGCCAGCTTGGACAGCTGGTCGATGACGAAGACCCCTGCTGCCACCCAGCTGAATAACCGCCAGCCCGCCATCATCAGTGCCGGAAGTGCCGCATGCCGGTGAAGACCATGGCCAGCCCGGCCTCGTCCGCCGCCGCGATCACCGCGTCATCACGCATCGACCCGCCGGGTTGGATCACCGCCGTCGCGCCAGCTTCGGCCGCGGCCAGCATCCCGTCGGGGAACGGGAAGAAGGCGTCGGATGCAACCACCGATCCCACCGCCGGGCTTTGGTCCAGCCCCAGATCTTCGGCCATGCGAACGGCCTTGGTCGCGGCGATGGTCGAGCTGTCCAGGCGGCTCATCTGCCCCGCACCGACGCCCACGGTCGCGCCATCCTTGACGTAGACGATGGCGTTGGACTTCACATGCTTGGCGACCGTCCAGGCAAACATCAGGTCGGCCAGTTCGGCATCTGTCGGCGCGCGCTTGGTCACGACCTTCAGATCACCCTTGCCGATCATGCCGGTATCCTTGTCCTGCACCAGCAAGCCACCCGACACCTGGCGATAGGCCAGGCCGGGCGCGCGCGGGTCAGGCAGGCCGTCGGTGGTCAGAAGGCGCAGGTTCTTCTTTTCATTGAATATTTCAATGGCTTCAGCATCCGCGCCAGGGGCGATGACTACCTCGGTGAAGATGTTGACGATCTCGCGCGCGGTTGCACCGTCGAGCGGTCGGTTCAGCGCCACGATCCCGCCGAACGCGCTGGTGCGGTCGCAATCGAAAGCGGCGCGATAGGCATCGACGAGCGTTGCACCACGGGCCACGCCACTGGGATTGGCGTGTTTGATGATCGCACATGCCGGGCCATCGGCGGGCGCAAATTCGGCCACCAGTTCAAACGCCGCATCAGTGTCGTTGATGTTGTTATAGGAAAGTTCCTTGCCCTGATGCTGTTTGGCCGTGGCCACGCCGGGCCGCCCTGAGCCATCCGTGTAAAAGGCCGCCGACTGATGCGGGTTTTCACCATAGCGCAGCGATTGCGCCAGGGTCCCGGCGAAAGCACGGCGGCGCGGAGTTTCTTCGCCAATTGCACCGGCCATCCAGCTGCTGACCGCTGCATCGTAGGCCGCGGTACGTGCATAGGCGCGTTGTGCCAGCCGTTTGCGAAATGCCAGTGACGTGGCGCCATCATGCGCATCCAGTTCGGCCAGCAGATCGGTGTAATCCTGAACGTCGACAACCACGTTGACGAAGCCGTGGTTCTTGGCCGCCGCGCGGATCATCGCCGGGCCGCCGATATCGATGTTTTCGATACAGGTGTCGTAATCGGCACCCTTGGCGACCGTTTCTTCAAACGGATACAGGTTCACCACCAACAGGTCGATCTGCCCGATCCCGTGTTCTTTCATGGCCGCGACATGGCCGGGGTTGTCGCGCAGGGCCAGCAACCCTCCATGCACGGCCGGATGCAGGGTCTTGACCCGCCCGTCCATCATTTCCGGAAACCCGGTTACTTCGGCCACATCGCGCACCGGCAAGCCGGCATCGCGCATCTGCCCGGCGCTGCCGCCGGTGGACAAGAGTTCGACACCGCGATCCGCCAGCGCACGGGCCAGCTCCATCATGCCGGTCTTGTCTGAAACGGAAATCAGTGCGCGGGTCACGGGCACGAGGTCGGTCATGGTTTGGATTATCCCCCAAGGATCAGGTCAGTCAGCCATCTCGCTGTCTTCCTCGCGGGCAAAATCCCGAATTGCGTCCGGGGTTTCATGCGCCTTGGCAAGCGTCCAGCGGATGCGCGTCGCATAGTCCATGGCGCGGGAAGATAAAACCACCTGTTTGGTCGCACGGACCTTCAACCTGCCCTTTTCAAGGTAGACTGAGGGTTCCAGCGCCAATTTGCTCGCCCCATCGTGGCGGAAGACCCAGATTTCGCCCGATTTCAGCGCCATCGACACCGCTGCCCCGCCCATGTCGAGTTCGGCATCGACATCCGGGTGCAGGTGGAAATGCAGTTTGAACGGAATGCCCTGCAACGCCACCTTGTCGAGCGCCCGGTCGAATATCTTCTGATCCGGCGCCTCGATCGCGGCCAGCGTATCCTCGCCCGCGATTCCACGCCCGGAATTGGCCAGTTCGATCCGGCGGATATGGGTAAGCCCGTGGCTGGCGCGGTACCCGTCATGGCCCAGGATCACGCCTTGCGCGCCCTCTTCCAGCAGGAACTGCACACGCACATCCTGCGGCGCGTCGACCAGGTATTCCGGCCCCGCCCCGATCAGCCCGCCGCGACCCAGCCGCGCAGATGACCTGCCGTCCACCGCCAGCGTAGAATGGCTGGCAGTGGCCCGCCCTGCGCGCCGCCATTCCGGCCCAAACGAATTGCCCGACCCGCAATTGACGATCAGCGGCCTGCGCCCGCTGGTCAGTTCGAAGGCGCAGGTCGAAGCATGGGCATTGTGGCTGGCCGCTTTCACCGGCGGCGATGCGGCGTCCAGGATCAGGCTGGACCGCCCGCCATGCAGGCGCACATAGCCCATCGACAGCCCGTCGGGCGCACGCGCCTTGATGCCGCTGGCCGCCAGCGCGTGATCCAGCCGGCCTTCCTGCCCGCGCCCGCCGCCGTGAAACCGCGCCAATCCGCCATCGGCATGCCTGAGCGCTCGCAAGGTCGGCGCGATCCGTTCAATCGCGGCCAGATGCGGCCGGTCGGCCATGCGCCCCGCTTCGGCCAGCGCCGAGGCGGCCCAATTCAGCAACGTGAAGACTTCCAGCAATTCTTCGGGGTTGCGCGTCGAAATCCCGCCTTCGTCGTCAATCTCGCGGGTGCATTCCAGGTTCAGCGCGGCCACCGCCGGATCGACGTGATCGGCCATGCCTTCCAGTGCCAGACCGGCATAGATCAGGCCGGTCAGCGCCTCGAACCTCGGAAGGCCCGGTGTCGCGGCCTTCCAGCGGCGAGACAGGAAAATGGTCTGTTGGCCCAGCGACCGGTAGTAGGCCTTGCTGTCGTCCGACGATCGCCCGTTCAGCACGAAAATCGCGTGGTTGATCCAGCGGATCAGCCGCCGCCCGGTCAGGTCAGGCGTCCAGCCGATGCCGCGCCCCTGCCCATATCGGGCGATCCAGTCAAACAGCCAATCCTGCGCGCGGGCAGACGATTTCACATCGCCCACGGCGGCCAGATCATCGAGCCAGGTAAACCCGTGCAATTCGGCTTCGTAGTCGGGTCCGGGGCTTTCAAGGTCCCACAGCATCCCGGCCTTGTCTTCGACTAAAGCGCCGGCGAACAGGAAGTTGCCCGCCACCAATTGGCGGCCTCGGGCAAAGGACCCGATGGTGCGCGGTTCAGGTTGTGATACGAAAGCCGTGGCCGGTCGCGCCCTTACGGCGCGTCGTGCCTGAATAGCGTTCATCCAGCGCACCCATTGCGCTGACCATCTGTCAGAACGCGACAACCGGAACCTGCCTTGTTTTTGTTTTCACGCTTGTCTTGTTGGCGCCACCATAATCAAAGGCGCCGAACCTGTCATGGCTTAAGTTTCTCATCCTCCCGCTTTTTCAGCAGGGCAATGAAGAAACCGTCAACGCCGCCAGCCTCGGGCCAATAGTCGGGACGTACGCGCAGCCCTTGTTCCACGGCCCATTCCGGCGGAATGCCGGGGGCCACGGTGGGCCGTAATTCGACATCCTTGCGCCGGTCCAGTACGGCGGAAATCTGCCCTTCGCCTTCTTCCGGCAGCAGCGAACAGGTGCAATAGACCAGCCGCCCGCCGGGTTTCAGCAGGTCCATCGCGCGGTCCAGCATGGCGGCCTGTAGCCTGACGAGCCCAGCAAAATCCTCGCCCGCCTTGGCATAGGGCAGATCGGGATGCCGACGGATCGTGCCGGTGGCAGAACAGGGCGCATCCAGCAGGATCGCGTCATAGGCGTCGGCCTGAAATTCCAGCGCATCGGCCACGACGATATCAGCCGAAAGCTTCGTACGGGCCAGGTTTTCGCGTACCCGCGCCATGCGGCGATCTGAATTGTCCAGCGCCGTGACCTTTGCGCCTGCCGCGGCCAGTTGCATGGTCTTGCCGCCCGGTGCTGCGCACAGGTCCAGCACGCGTTCAGCGGGCTGAACGTCCAGCACGCGCGCCGGGATCGCGGCGGCGGCATCCTGCACCCACCAGTCGCCGCCGTCGTAGCCGTCCAGCTTCGTCACCTCGGCGCGGGCGCTGATGCGCACAGATCCGGTCGGCATTACCTCGCCACCCAGCCGGGCGGCCCAACCGGCCACATCACTCTTCACCGTCAGGTCCAGCGGCGCGCCCGCCGCATGAGCGGCTTCCATCGCCTCGACCGCCTGCTTGCCCCAGGCAGCGATCAAGCGCTTGCGTAGGGCTTTCGGCAGGTGCGGCACCGGCAAGGTCGCCCATTTGCCGGTCAACCGCGCCACCTTGCGCAGCACGGCATTGGCCAGCCCACGCGGCCCCTTGGCCCCGGCAAGCCCGACCAGATCATTGACGACGCCATGCGGGGCCTCGCCCAACTGACACATCTCGACGGTGCCCAGCCGCAGCAGGTTCAACAGCGGCCCGGTCGGTTTCAGCCGCAGGAACGGTCCCAGCATGCGGTCGGCCCTATCCGCCCAGCGCAGCGTTTCCATCGCCAGCCGCCCAGCCCGCGCCCGAACGTCCGGCGCGGCATTGCCAGCCAGATCACCCAGTGCTTCGGTCATCAGCCGCCCGTCTTCAGTCACCGCGGTCAAAAGCGCGAGCGCGATGGGCCGTGCGGGGTCAACGGTGTCGGTCATGTCAGGTCGCCCCAGTGGCTTGTTTCGAACCGATCCCGCCTATATCACCAGGGCAACAGGAGCAAGCCGACCCATGCCCGACAAACCCGACCTTCCCCCCGCCGCCAAACGCGCCTTGGCCGAAGCTGAGGAACGCCGCAAGAAAGCCGCCGATACGAAGCTGCCCAAAGAGCTGGGGGGCCGCGACGGCCCAGAACCGGTGCGCTATGGCGACTGGGAAAAGAAGGGCATCGCGGTCGATTTCTGATCGGACCAGAAGGCAACAACTTTTCAGAAACCTTCGATGCGTCCAAGCTTGGACGCCTACAGGCCCAGCACGTCGAACATATCGTATTCGCCGGGTTTCTTGTCCAAACCCCAAAGCGCCGCTTTCAAGGCGCCTTTGGCGAAAAGCGCCCGATCGGATGCGACATGGCGCAAATGGATGCGTTCGCCGGGACCGGCGAAAATCACCTCGTGATCGCCGACGATGTCTCCGCCCCGAATGGCCGCAAACCCGATATCGCCGCGTTTGCGTGCGCCGGTCATGCCGTCGCGCCCACGGTCGCTGACCGTGTCCAGATCGACGCCGCGACCTTCGGCAGCGGCTTCACCCAGCATCAGCGCCGTGCCGGACGGCGCGTCGACCTTGCGGTTGTGATGGGCTTCAATGATTTCGATGTCGAAATCGGCATCCAGCGCCTCAGCGGCCAGTTTGACCAGCCGTTGCAACAGGTTGACGCCCAGGCTCATATTGCCGGCCCGCATGATCGTCGCGTGACGCGCGGCGGCGGCGATCTTGGCGAGGTCGTGATTGGACAGCCCCGTCGTGCCGATCACATGGACCAGTCGCGCCTGTGCGGCCAGGGCGACGAATTCCACAGTGGCCGCAGGTGCGGTGAAATCCAGAACCGCATGGGCATTGGCAAAGACCTCGAGCGGGTCATCGGTAACGGTCACACCCAAAGCCGACCCGCCCATGGCTTCGCCCACGTCCCGGCCCACCCAGTCGTGGCCCGCGCGTTCGACCGCGCCGTGCAGGCGGCATTTGTCCGATGCCGTCACGGTGTGGATCAGCATCTGGCCCATGCGGCCGGATGCGCCGGTTACAACGATGCCGGGCAGATCGGACATGTCTTCCTCCAGTCAACTCGGGGCTCACTTAACGCGCGGCGCAGACCCGTTGCAATGGCGGCGCGGCAGGATTATGTCCCGCGCCCATGGCAAAGAACCTTCATCATGACGGCCCCGGCCCGTCCCAGCGGCAATTGCGCGTCGGCGAATTGATCCGTCGCACGCTGGCGCAGGTGCTGGCACGGGGCGATGTGCATGACCCGGAACTGAACGCGATGTCGATCACCGTCAGCGAGGTGCGCTGTTCGCCCGACCTGAAGATCGCCACCGCCTATGTCCTGCCTTTGGGCGGGCACGGTCGGAAGACGGCCATTGACGCGTTGAAACGCAACCGGTCGGAATTGCGCCGGGTGATCGGCAAAGTCACGGCGTTGAAGCACACGCCCGACCTGCGGTTTCTGATCGACGAAACCTTCGACCGGATGGACGACACCCGCCGGATGCTGGCCGACGATCATGTCCGGCGTGATCTGGATGGTGAGGACTGATGGCGCGCCGCAAGAAGGGGCGTGACGTTTCGGGCTGGCTGGTGGTGGACAAACCCGCTGGCATGACCTCGACCGCTGTCGTCAACAAGGTGCGCTGGGCGCTGGACGCCAACAAGGCGGGCCATGCGGGCACGCTGGACCCGGCCGCGACGGGCGTTCTGGCCGTGGCGCTGGGTGAGGCGACGAAAACCGTGCCATTCATCACCGAAGCGCTGAAGGCCTATCGCTTCACCGTGCGTTTCGGGCAGGCCACCAATACCGACGATGCCGAGGGCGAGGTGATCGCCACGTCAGACCTGCGACCCACCGACGATGCCATAGCTGCAGCCCTGCCCGGTTTCACGGGCGATATCATGCAGGTGCCGCCGAAATTTTCGGCGGTAAAGATAGATGGCGAACGCGCCTACGCGCTGGCCCGTGATGGCGAGGATGTCGAGCTGGCGGCGCGGCCGCTTTTCGTGGACGAGTTGACGATGACCGCCCGGCCGGATGCCGAGCACGCAGAACTGGAAATGGTCTGCGGCAAGGGTGGTTATGTGCGTTCGATCGCCCGCGATCTGGGCGAGGTGCTGGGCTGCCATGCCCATGTCACCCAACTGCGCCGCATCTGGTCCGGGCCCTTCGACGTGGAAGACGGGTTGACGATTGACCGGATCGACGCGCTGGCCAAGTCGCCGGAACTGGACCAACACCTTATGCCGCTGGAGGTCGCGCTGGACGACATGCCGCAGGTCACTGTCAACGAAGCCGGGGCAATCCGGCTGCGGAACGGCAATCCAGGTCAGGTGGTCAGCGCAGGCGACTGCGACTATGGCGAAACCTGTTGGGCGTCCTATCGTGGCCAGCCCTTGGCGGTTGGCATCTACAAGGCAGGCGAGATCCATCCCAGCCGCGTCTTCAACCTGCCGGGATGATCGAACGGGCCCATCAAAAGGGCGACGCGGCCAGTCTTGCGATCTATTCCGATTGCGAACGCTACCGTTACGAACTGACCCGTATATGGGACCTTTCGGGCAAACGCGCCCATTTCATCATGCTGAACCCGTCGACCGCGACCGAAGTGCAAAACGACCCGACGGTGGAACGTTGCGAACGCCGCGCGCGAGCGCTGGGGTTCGGGGCGTTTCGGGTGACCAACATCTTCGCCTGGCGCGACACCGATCCACGCGCCATGCGCGCCGCCGGTGATCCGGTCGGGCCCGACAACGATGCGGCGATCCTGGCGGGCTGTGACTGGGCCGATCAGGTTGTTTGCGCCTGGGGCACGCATGGCGAACACCTGAACCGGGGGCCGCAGGTCGAACGGATGCTACGCGCGGCCGGTCATGCGCTGACGCATCTGGGTCTGTCCAAGCTTGGACATCCCAAGCATCCGCTTTACATCGGATATGCCGTGCAGCCCCAACCTTGGAATTGACGGGCCGGATCAAGCGGTGACGGTGACGAGAACATCGGATGCGTCAGCCTGTGGCGCGCCCTTCAGCACCGCGACAAGCTGGCCTTCGACATAGACTTCGGCGTCCTGCCCGTCGGGGGATTGCATGATCAACAAATCGGCGCCGCCCTGAACCGACTGACTTTCAATCAGAATTTCCAAGTTGTCCTGGCCGGGGTCGAAATCGAAAACCTCGACATAGCCCGTGGCCGTGACGTCTTCGAAATCGAGTTGGAGTTTGCCATTGACGCCTTCAATGCTGTCAGCCGGACGCAAGGGTTCGCCGTCCACGGGCTGCTGGTCAGGATTGTCGGGGGTGTCTTCTTCCGGGGACAGGATTACACCTTCAGGGTCGGTTTGATTTGGGTCGACGGTGTCATCGCCGATCCAGGGCGTAAGTGGCTGCAAATCCGTATCCGTTTCTTCGGATGAACCCTCGGCGCCCTCGTCCTCGCCGCCCCCGAATTCGGGCAGGAATGCCAAAGGCAGCAATGTCAGCAGCAATAACGCAATTTCCATGACCCAAACACGGGGGATTGGCCCCATGCCCCACGACCCTGATTACCCACGGGTCACGGATAGCACGGAACTAACGGTGAACATCATGAAAAGTATGTAGAATTTGGCTGAAATGCGCAGCTTAGGCGACCAGCGCATCCAGACGGGCCGCACCCGTGACCTGACCGAATACGGCGATCGGGCGGTTGTCAGCGCAAAGCATCGTACGGCCAAGTTCGTCAGCACGGACGGTCAGGGCCGGCACCCGCTGGCCACGGGAACCGCAAACCACCAGGCGCTGTTCGTCGGTGTCGAAATGTTCGAAATAGGCCGGGCGTGCCGCGCCAAGGGCAATGTCCAGCACGTCACGTGCGAATTCGCCTTCGGAAATTACAGGCTTCTGCTGCGCAGGTGCGGCATCCCCGGCAAAGATGTTTTCGCCTTCGGTACCCAGGTCGCCAAGCTGATCCAGAACCGACCCGATAAGGGCCATCGCATCGGCATCGGGTTCGTTGTTCATGGCAAGGATCAGGTCATTGCGCGCTGCTTTCTCGCGGGCGTTTTCGGCCTGCGCGGGATCGTTCCGCCGACGTGCCTGGAAAGATGCCTGCGCCGCGGCAAAACCTGCCGGCAGGTCAAACAAGAACCCCAGGGAAAGAAAAGCGATCACTGCAACGAAGATGGACATCTGGAAACCTTGCAGACACTTGGCCAAAACACGGCCGTTAACATCGAGTTCATCTTAGCGCCCAATTTTCGCCACATCGACCCGAGAGTTTGAAACATATTGTTTCGAATTGACTTGCGCCGCCGCGTCCGGGCGTTTTTCCCTTCCCTTTTTCACCCTGATCCCTTACATGCGCCCATCCGGTTCAACCGGAACTCCACGGGCCCTGCTGGACGACATCCCGGCTTGCGCCATAACCCTTTGATTTGAAAGGAGACCCCGATGTCGATTACGGCTGAAGAAAAGACTCGCCTGATCAAGGAATTCGGCACCAAGGACGGCGACACCGGTTCGCCCGAAGTTCAGGTTGCCATCCTGTCGAGCCGCATTGCCACCCTGACCGAGCATTTCAAGACCCACGCGAAAGACAATCATTCGCGCCGTGGCCTTTTGAAACTGGTTGCGCAACGTCGCAAGCTGCTGGACTACGTCAAGGGCAAGGACGAGGCGCGGTATCAGGACCTGATCGCACGGCTTGGCCTGCGTCGCTAATTCCACGCGGCAAAGACAGCTTTGGGCGCCCGCCATTTGGCGGGCGTTTTCATTTCTGTGCGCACCGAATTTCCAATCACGCGGCACATTCGGCATCTTGACTTCCCGCCCCCAAAACCACACATTCCGCCCGGTTTCGGGGCCGTAGCTCAGTTGGGAGAGCGCGTCGTTCGCAATGACGAGGTCAGGGGTTCGATCCCCCTCGGCTCCACCAGATCATCCCTGCAATAAATTGAATTATATGAACAAATTGCATGACTTGGATTCCTCCCAACATTCGTGCCGTCAATCCGTGAAATTCAAATGGATAACGGGCGGGAAGCAGTCATTCGCTGTATGTGCAGCCTAATTGAATGAAGCGCCACCAAGCGGACCTTGGCACCGTGTATGCTGATTGTTGAGTTGTCCAATGAGACCTATGGGTCGATCTTCTCAGCGATTCTTGGTCTTATCCGCAAGGTGCGGGTTGGCATCTACACATCGCTTTCTATCAGAATTGCCCGGAAATCGTTCACGTTGGTCAGTGTCGGCCCTGTGACGATCTGGCTGTCGAGTTTGCCAAAGAACCCGTGTGCATCATTGTCTGCCAACGCCTTGGACGCGTACAGACCGGCAGAACGTGCGCGGGCAAGGCTGTGTGGACCGGCATAGGCGCCCGCGACCTCAGCCGCACCATCGACGCCATCCGTATCACAGGCCAGAACGTGAATGCCGTCCGCACCGTCCAGTTCGACCGCCGCGCTCAAGACAAATTCGGCATTCGGACCACCGATGCCATTGCCCCGGCGCGTGACAGTGCATTCGCCGCCTGACAGAAGCAAAACCGGGTGTAGGTCCGGCCACATTCCTGCGCGGATATCCAGGGCCATTTGCGCCTGGGACGCCCCTAATTCGCGCGCTTCTCCTTGAATTGCGTCGCCCAGCAAGCGCGCATCACAGCCTGCCTTGCGGGCCGCCAGTCTGGCCGCGTCAAGCGAGGCGGAGGGCGCCGCGATCACGTGCGTTTCGGCGCGGGCCAGTCGCGGATCTTTTGGCGCAATCACGCTTGACGGTCGTTCCATCACCGCCCGGACATGCGCCGGAACGTCGACTTTCCAGCGATCCAGAATATCCAGCGCATCCGCAGGTGTGCTGGTTTCACCCACAGTTGGCCCAGAGGCGATCATGGCCGGATCATCGCCCGGCACGTCCGATATCAGCAGGCTTACCAATCGGGCGGGGTGGCAGGCGGCGGCCAGTTTCCCGCCCTTGATCTGGCTCAGGTGTTTGCGCACCGTGTTCATTTCACCGATGGGAGCGCCGGAAGCCAGAAGTGCCGCGTTGACATCCATTTTGTCGGCCAATGTCGAGCCATCCGCCGGGGCGCACAGCAATGCCGACCCGCCGCCCGAGATCAGGGCAAGCACCAGGTCACCCGGTCCAAGACCCCGGACCATATCCAGCATCTCACGCGTTGCGGCAACACCCGCAGCATCGGGCACGGGATGGGCGGCCTCAACAATCCGTATGCCCCTGCAGGGACGCGCATAGCCATATCGCGTGATGACCAACCCTTCGCATGGCCCCCAAACGCTTTCGACGGCTTCGGCCATACGGGCGCTGGCTTTGCCTGCGCCAATCACCAGCACCCGCCCCTCAGGTCGCGCGGGAAGGTGGCGCGGGACAACTTTCATCGGGTCGGCCGTTTCAACGGCGATCCGGAAAAGGCCCGTCAGAAAGCCGCGCGGGTCGGTTTCAAGCGGCGGCAAGTCACGTCCGGTCATGTTGCATCCACCGATCCAATGTGCCTTTGCAGAAACCAGCGCCTGTGGTTCGGCGTGACCTGTCCTTTAATATTGCCCAGTTTTGCAAATTGCCGAAACCCAAGCCTTTCGTAGAACTCACGCGCAGATGGGTTCGAGGTTTCGAGCCAGCAGGCATGACAGCCCCGTGCCAGCGCCGCGCTCAGCGCAGTATCCAAAAGGCGGCGCCCAAGCCCCTGTCGTCTGTAATCAGGATGAACCCAAAGCAGGCCGATCTTCAACCAGCCGTAGCATGTGTTGCCTGCAATGCCAGCCACGCATGTCCCTTTGGCAGAGTGCGCAGCATAGGCAAGTGTTGTATTGCTGGCCTGCGGCAACAGCGCCGAAAGATCTTGCAGCAACGCCTGTTCCAGTTGGGGCGCGAACCCTGGATCGGCCATCATGTCGCGGATTACTGCGTGAGCCATGTCCGGTAGTCGCTGACCAGCAGATGGGTGGGGTTTGCGTCCTCTTCAACGTCGGCAAAGCGCCCGATCGGTTCGCGGAAGATGTTGTCGGTTTCGTCGTCGTTGACCGTCGACACTTCGCCGATCAGCACATCGCCGCCTTCGCCCCAGAAGGCGTGCCAGTCCCCCGGCATCAGCGTGACGCTTTCGCCCGGTGACAGCCGCAATTTCTCGCCGGGTGCAAAATCGCACCGGATGCCGTCGCACCAGACGTTGCCACCGCGATCTTCGGCAAACTGACCCTGATCGTCAGACCCGAAAAGTTCCACCACCAGCGTCGCGCCGCCGCGGTTGATTATGTCCTCGGCCTTGATGACATGGGTGTGCATCGGCGAAAGCTGATCCTGTTTCGAAATCAGCAGCTTCTCGGCATAGCACATGCCGCCGCCGCGCTGCAGGTCGGCCAGTCGCCCGTTGCGCAAGGTGAACAGGAACAGGCCCATTTCGTCGTAGCGGCCAGCGCCGTAGTCGGTGATGTCCCAACCGCACCGCGCGTCGATGACGTTCTGCGCAAGGTGCTTTTGCGCCTTGAACTCGTCGGGGGTCCAGAAGGCGAACGGCGGAAGGGTGAAACCGTGGCTGCGGATCATCTCATTCGCTTCGGCCATGATGTCGTTGATGCGGGAACGTTTCATGCTGCAACGTTCCCACGGGTCAGAAATTCAATGACCATTGCCGCTGTCCAGGTGAAGCTGCCGCCACCGCAAGGTTCGGCCGTGTTCGGGTCGTAATACTCGGCAAACCCGCTTTTTTCGATCAACTCCAGGCTATCGGCCACGATGCGCGCGGCAACGTCTTTCTGGCCCGCTTGTTCCAACCCGTCGGCAATCATGTAGTTGACGACCAGCCAGACCGGCCCGCGCCAATAACGCAAAGAATCGAATGCTGGATCACGCGGGTCATGGCTGGGGACCAGATAGCGGCACGCTGTACCGATATCGGAAATCCGGTCTGCCAATGCCTTGGCACGGTCCTTGGGGATCGGTGCGAAGGCTGCCAGCAGGCCGCCGATGGATGGCACGTCGACCAACTGCCCCGAGGCCCGGTCATGGCAGACATATTGCCCGCGCGTATCGCTCCACAGGCCTTCCATCGCGGCGATGCCTTTTGCCGCGAAATCCCTTGATTGCCGAGCAATCTGCCTTTCGCCCAAGCTGTCGGCGAGTTCTGCCAGCTCGGCACAGGCACGGATCAGGATCGCGTTGAATCCAGGATCGACAATGCGGAAGGGCGAGGCATCATGCAGTTTTGTGTTATCCCAGCCAAGGGCACGGAAGTGCTGCACCAGCCAGATATAACGCTTGTATTGCTCGTCAGTCGGGCGGTGTTCGGGGTTGGCGTGCTGCGTGTCGCGCCGTTTGAAAGGGGCCACGCCGTCGGTTGGCACACGTTCGAAAGCGCGGTCCCAATCGGCGGAATTGTCGCGGCCGGTTTCCCAAGGGTGAAGAACCGCGACAAGCCCCGTGCCTTGTGGGTCACGACAGCGATAGAACCATTCATGCCAGGCGTGGATCTTGGGCAGCAGATCGCGGGCGCGTCGCTCGGCGCTTTCGCGATCCTTGGCGCGATCGAACAATTGCCGCACGGAAAAACCCGCGACCGCTGGTTGCGTGATGCCAGTTGTCGGCACGTCGCGCCCCGAGTCCCAGACATCGGGCCCCGGAAAATAGCCGTCGTCGTGTTTGTGAAACACGATATGCGGCACCATGCCGTCATCCCATTGATGGGCGAAGAGCGTTTCAATCTCGGTCCAGGCGCGGTCTTCGTCGAAATGGCTGAACCCCAGCGCACTCAGCGCACTATCCCAGTTCCACTGAAAGGGATAAAGCCCGTGCGTTGGTACCGTGTAGTAGCCAAGGTCGTTCTTGCGCATGATTTCCTGCGCGCGAGTGATCATTTCACTTGTCATGGCATATACCCTAGGCAACGGCTTTGGTGGTTTCAGGGTCGAACCAGCGCACGCGATCTGCTTGCGGAGCAAGGGTCAGCTGGTCGCCCGGTTTGACGCTCAGGTCACTGTCGAGCACGGCGCGGAACATCTTGCCATCAACATCACATGTCACCAGCAAATGCGCACCGAGCGGTTCGACGACCTTGGCCGTCGCATTTATCCCGCTGTCGGATGGGCGCAGGTCTTCGGGGCGGATCGCAAAGTTGAGCGTCTTGCTGGCATTCGGGCCAGCCATTTCCTGTCCAGCCACGGCCCATTTGCCGTCACCGGCAGGTGTCGCGGGCAGGAAGTTCATCGGCGGGTTGCCGATGAAACCGGCCACGAATTCGGCAGCCGGGTTGCGGTAGACCTCGATGGGGCTTGCCGCCTGCACGATCTTGCCCTGATGCATCACGCTGATCCGGTCGGCCATGGACATGGCTTCAACCTGATCGTGGGTCACGTAAATGGCCGTGGTCTTGCTTTCGGCCAGCACGCCCTTCAGCTCCGCCCGCATCTCCATCCGCAAGAGCGCGTCAAGGTTCGACAGTGGTTCGTCCATCAGGATCACGTCGGGTTCCATCGCCAGCGCGCGGGCCACGGCCACACGCTGACGCTGTCCGCCGGATAGTTCGCCCGAATAGCGTTTCAGAAGTTGCTCGATATGCATCAGCGTCGCGGTCCGTTCGACCCGGCGCTTGACCTCGGCATCGGGCAGCTTCTGCATGCGCAGGCCAAAGCCGATGTTTTCAAACACGGTCAGATGCGGAAAGACCGCGTAGTTCTGGAAAACCATCGCAATGCCGCGATCCTTGGGTGCCAGATGATCCACCCGGCGCCCGCCGATCCAGACCTCGCCTGTCGTTGCGGTTTCCAGCCCCGCGACGATCCGCAGAAGCGTGGTCTTGCCGCAACCCGATGCGCCCAAAAGGACCATGAATTCCTGATCGGCGATGGTCAGATTGATGTCGTGCAGCGCCTGGTATTCTCCGAAACGCTTGGCAACGTTTTTGATTTGAATCTCAGCCATTTCAGTTTCCTTTCATGCCACCTAGCGGTTGGCGATGCCCCACATGGCAAACAGGTATTTGCGCACAGCGAAGATGAAGATCAGCGCCGGCACGACGAGGATGAAGCCACCTGCGAATTTCAGATGCAGGGGCGACGTTTCAAGGTTGGTGAGCAGGAACGCGGTCAGCGTACGGTTTTCGATGGTTAGAACCGCTGCCGCAAAGACCT
The DNA here is from genome assembly GCA_050300875.1 of Paracoccaceae bacterium. Lineage (GTDB taxonomy): Bacteria > Pseudomonadota > Alphaproteobacteria > Rhodobacterales > Rhodobacteraceae > CBDCFL01. Next base: position 13,705 of record JBNKYL010000210.1, on the reverse strand, counting down.
CGTTCCATGAGATCACAAAGGCAAAGATCGCGCTGGCCGCAATGCCCGGCAGTATAAGCGGCAAGACGACCTTGGTAAACGCGGTCAGCCGTGTGCAGCCCAAAGTCCAGGCCGCTTCTTCGAGTTCCATCGGGATGCCGGAGAACAGCGAAAACGTGATCAACACCGCAAAGGGAATGGCCAGTGTCGTATGCACCAGTGCCAGTCCGAATACGGTGTCATCCAGCCCCGTGCGAATGAACATGACCGCCAGCGGCAGCGCCAAAAGAGGCAGCGGGAAAGCCCGGGTCAGCAGGATCAGCATCCGAAACGCTTCCTTGCCGCGAAACTCGAACCGGCTGAGCGCATAACCCGCAGGCGCACCGACGCAAATCGACAAGATCATGGTCAGCACGGCCACAAGGATCGAGTTCTTCAACGCTGACAGCATACCTGCGAAAGACGCGAAGAAAGCCAGCGAACCCAAATCGAATTCGGGATAGAAGACCTTGGGAAAGGCGTTCACGGCCTCGGGCGAACTCAACGTGTTTATCAGCAGGAAATAGAGCGGAACCAGCACCCAGGCGCACAGCAGGAACACTCCCGCACCGTAGACATACCGCCCAGCTTTGCGCGCATCGGGCGCGGGTAGATCGGTTGCAACAGCGGTCATATCGTTGCTCCTTTCGGGACGCGCAGCAGGCGCAGGATCAGCACAGTGAAGCCGATCGAGATTGCAAGGATGATCAGTGCGATGGCCGCGGCAGCACCGCCATTCAGCAGCACGAACTGATAGTTGAAGGTTTCACTCATCAAGACCGGGAAGAGCGTGCCGCCAATCGCTTGCACGACCGCAAATACCTCAAAGGCCAGGATGACACGGATCACCAAAGCCGTGGACAGCGACGGGCGCAAAAGTGGCAGGGTAATCTTCAGGAATCGTTTCCACGGCGATGCACCAAAGACTTCGGCAGCCTCGTAATATTCCTTTGGGATCAGACCGATGCCCGCCACAAGGATCACCAGCATGATCGCCGTTGCCCGCCAGATCTCGGCAAGCGCGATGGCAATGAACACAAGGCCGGGGTTCTGATAGCTCAGCAGGTTGGCAGGCCGGTCAATCAGGCCCAGCCCGCTCATCATGGAATTCAGGAACCCCGACTGCTCGAAAATCGCCAGCCAGATTATCCCGGCGGCCAGATCGGAAATCCCCAGCGGGATGGTCCAGACATAAAGCACAAGGTCACGGCCCTTTTTCATCTTGCTGACCATGGTGGCCATCAGAAGTGCCAGAGCCAGTTGCACCGGTACCACGGCTGCCGCCAGATAAAGCGTGTTCTTCAACGAGATCGGGAATTTCCAGTGGCTTGTGACCGTCCGGAAATTGTCCATCGTGAAGCCGGACCCGGTGGTGAAGGCTTGTTGGGCCACCAGCACAAAGGGATACAGGAAGAAGATGCACAGAAACAACGTGACCGGCAGGATCAGGACATAGGGAAGGATGCGCGCGTTCATGGAACCGCTCCTTTCGGGCTAACCTGGTGTCGGAAATTTGGGGTGGTCCGGGCCGGTTTCGGCCCGGACGCGTGTTCAAGGCACGCAGGTCCTATTCGACGGGGCAAGGCCCATCAGATGCCGCATCCGGTGCCCAGCAGGGCGCGCCGCTTGCATCCATCACCGCCTGAAGGCGCGGCTTGATGTCGTTCAGAACCATAGAGATGTCCTGACCCGCCAAAACGATGCGCTCAAAGGCTTCGGTATAGAGTGCGCTGAACTCGCCGCCCTTGTCGCCAAGGCCAGCGGGCAACAGGCCTGGGTTGGCGTCGGCAGAACCCGACATCTTGGCAACGGCGTCACCTGCGGCTTTCACGGCCGGCGGCAAGTCACCCGGCAGTTCCACGTCGACAACCGGGAAAAAGTTGGTTGCCCGCAGCGTCGCGATCTGGGTTTCCGGCTTCAGCATGTGCTGAACCAGTGCCTTTGCCGCATCCATATCGGGAGCGGTGCGTGGAATGGCGACGCCGGCCAGAACCGGCATGAAGCCGCGACCGGTCGGACCAGCCGGGGCCGGGAAGGCCACGAAGTCTTCAGGACGCTCGTTAAAGGCCTGTGCCAGACGCGAGGTATGGTCGAACACGATCCATGCATCGCCATTCAACAGCTGTTCCTGAAGGAAGCTGAAATTGGTCGAAGCCGGGTTGGTCTGCGCCCAAAGCTCACGGAATTTTTCCCAGGCGCCAACAGCCTCGTCAGAGGCAAAGGTGCGCACGACGCCATTGGTGAAGGACGGGTAAAGGTAGCCCTGAAAGAAGCGATGCTTCAGGCCCTGCGGACCAGCAGGGAAACCGAATTTCGGCTCGCCCACGGCTTCGTTCACATTGGCAGCCCAGGCGATCAGCTGGTCATAGGTCAGCGCATCGATATCGGCACCATCGGGCAGATATTGCAGCGCTTCCTTGTTTGCCGCCATGATATAGCTGGCCTGCATCCAGGGGATGTACTGCATGTTGTCGGTGCCAAGCTTCGCCAAGCTGTTGAAGGTGCCAGACGCCGACATACCCAGACCATCAAGATCGACCAGATCGTCGGGGTTCATGGCCGAGAAATCGCCATGCAGCGCACCCAGAACGCCGATCGAACCGGACCCCGCCTGAAGTTCTGCGTTCAATCGGGTCAACCACGGACCCCCATCATTGGGCTGATAATCTACGTCGCCGGCACCAGCCAAAACCTGCTCGCGCATGGCCTGTGCTTCCTCGACCGGCTTGGCCTGGGTCGACCAGAACAAAACGTCAGCCTGAGCGGCAACCGCAGAGGCCAGAAGCGCTATGCCGGAAGCAGCACCGGCAAGCTTGAATTTGAATGACATCATTTCCTCCAGTTTGAATTCTTGTGCCGGCTAACCCGGCTTGCCTCCTGTCTTGGGCGCAACCGGCCCGGCGCATCCGGAACTTGACAGGCGAAGCCCGACTCAAAGATGCGATAAGTGAAAATATGATATAACGTTTAACCAGTCGTCAACCCATATTTTTATAGAAGTTTTCTATGCATAGCGTTGATGTTTGATAAAACGTTTGAATTTCTGCAAAATCAGCCCAAGATTGGTAGGTAGGACCGAAGAGAGATTCTGGGCGCGCGTATGGAGCAAAAACCCAAACTTGCTGACGTGGCGGTCGAAGCGGCCGTTTCGACCGCCACGGCCAGTCAGGTCCTGCGCGGAACCGGTCGGATTTCCGAATCCACCCGAAAGAAGGTTTTTGCAGCAGCCAAGAAGCTGAATTACGTGCGCGATGGGCGTGCCGCTTCGATGCGGTCCGGCGAAAACCGAGAGATTGGTTTCGCAGTGCATCAGATCGCCAACCCGTTCAACGCCGAGGTGATCAGCGGTGTTTCCGATCAGTTGGAAACCGAAGGATATCTGGTGTCGGTGCTCGACAGCCGCGATGATGTGGAACGCCAGCGCCGCAACCTCGAGGCCTTCATCCAGTCATCGCGCGGCGGTCTGCTGTGGGTGCCGGCAGAAAACACCGACGATGCGACCTATGAGTTGCTAAAGGCGCATGGAATTCCGACGGTCACGTTCTTGCGCCGGTCGGGAAAGGGACGCTTCGACCACGTTGGAATCGAAAACGCCGCCGCCATTGCGCAAGCAACGGACTATCTTGCCGAACTTGGCCACCGGAACTTTGCCTATCTGGGCGGTACGGCGAATTTCGGGGTTCGGGTCGAACGCATCGCAGGCCTGCGCCAAGCCCTGGAAGCGCGCGGGCTTCCCGCGCCGGTGATCTGGCATTGCCCGGATGAAAAGCTTGCAGGTCTGGAAGCGATCACGGAACTGCACGCATCTCACCCCGAGGTTACGGCAATTATCTGCAACGGCGATATGGTGGCGATTGGTGCAAGTTCGGGGCTGACAAGGGCGGGGCTGACACCGGGCAAAGACATCTCTGTCGTCGGGTTCGATGATATTCCGGACGCGTCTATTGCCACCCCCGCGCTCACCACACTCGCAGTGTCACCCTATCAACTGGGCCGAAAGCTTGCCCGCGTCGTGCTCGACAGAATACGCGATCCAGCGATGCCCACGGCAATCTCCTCGGTTCCCGCCGAACTGGTCGTGCGTGAGACGACCGGGCCGATATCGACTGGCAAATAGAAAGCGTGGTCTTTGCTGATCGAAGGCAGCGCGCATCCACGGCGTGTTGCGTTGAAAGCCCGCTTTGAGCCCAAAGCAGACACTTAGCACTGAACTCGCTATGATACCCTTGACGCGTTGACGTTGTGAGGGCTCAGGTGACTACCCCAGAAGTAAGACTGCAGAAGCTCGGGTTGAGCCTGCCAGCCGCCGCGAAGCCGCCTGTTGGCGTGCATCTGCCTTTCTCCTTCGTGAACATCCGAGGCGATCGATTGCTGTTCTCTGGAAGCCCCAAGAGCGGGGCCGATGGTCGGAATGCGGGCCCGTTCGGGATAGTGGGTGCCGACTTAACAACAGAACAAGCTTATGCTGAAGCGCGCCATTGCCTTGTCAGTTCTGGCGAATATCAAAGCAGAAATTGGCGATCTATCTCGCATCGTTGGCTGGACACGTGTCTTTGGCATGGTCGCTTCGAGCCCTGGCTACACCGAACAACACTTGGTTGTGAATGGCTTTAGTGATCTCGTGATTGAAGTGTTTGGACCGGACGTGGGCCGCCATGCACGATCGGCTATCGGAGTCTCTGGACTGCCATTGGGGTTTGCGATGGAAATCGAAGGCGAAGTCCAGATTTGGGAATGACCACGAACGTCCGCTTCGTCCCGATTGCGGACACTCTAAACCTACAGAACTGGGCTGGTAGCTTGAGTGTCCGCTTCAACTGGCCGCAGCGCAGCATTTGCCTCGGTCGCCAACGGCAGCTGAAGGCCGTCCTTGCCTAGCTGGGCGCCCCAAACCCTGCGCGATGATGCGCCGCATCCGAGGTCGGCAATGAGCCGTCTTTGTCCGATGCTGCGCTTTGCATGATTGGGTGAAAACCGCGCATTGCCGACATGGTGCCACGGCTGCGGATTCGGCAGTGCGGCCATTCAAAGTGGCGGTTTGCTGCGCCTGCTATTCCGACACAACACAGGACAAAGCCTGCAACTGCGTTGCCAACACAACAATCTTGTTTTTCGCGCTTTGGGAGATTCCGGAGCGTCTTGCACACTGCCTGCACCTGCGGACCGCATTGTCCGTCATCAGCCGTGTTCGTTCCAGATAGTTTTAAACATTGGAATCAAAAGCTGATTTCCCGTTTCGCTAAGATGGTCATCATCGAAATAGAGGATTACCCCATCCTTGCTGCCCCAACATTTCGATTCAGAGCAAAGATACTCAGCTGGATCGAGAAGGTGAATGTCGCATTGGATTGCCGCGGCCTCATAGGTCTCTCGGACAAATTCTTGGCGCTTGTCATATGACCTTCGATCGACACTGACGTCTATTGTTTGCCCCAGTCGTTGCCATCGATCCACCAATCTTGGAACGTTATAGCCCATTTCCGGGATCGGCATTACGACATAAGTCGGTCTCTGTGACGCGATTTTGCAGAACGTTGCGAGCTGATCTGCACGATAGGCGTCGAGCAGGCCATTGCGCGCCTGATCATATTCTATCTTCGGTGTCCGGTTGGCGATCGGTGTTTCATTGGGCCCGAACAAAGCTGCTGAAGTCCGGTTCGTGATGATGACCGGGATGGACCGGTCAAACTCTTCCAACTTTTTGAGCGCCCACGCGTTGAACTCTCTGCAGTTCAATCGCGAATCCTTGGCCTCAGCTTCCAACAAGGTTGGACAGACACTGGTGCTAATACTCAGCACATGAAGATCGTTTCCTGGCAAAGCACGCTGAATGGCGCCCACTACCGCCAAGTTATGGCTGTCGCCCAGCGCTATCGCGGCGAGTTTTTCACCGCCAAATTGGCAGGTCGGACCCGGGACAATACCAGCCTTAAGGCATTCATCTCTTCTGGGATGGTAATCATCGAGACCAGCGGGCCTCTCGGAAACCTGCATGGCGGAAGCGCGCGTGTGCACATTCGGAACCAAGCGAACCAGTGCGCCCGCTCCTGCCGGAACAATGGCGATGACCGCTGCGAGGCCAAACGCGACCGGAACGGATTGGTGTCCTATCCATTGTCGGGCCGTGTTTTCAATGACATGATAGGATAGAACCGACATCAGGAAAGTTACGACGATCCCCGCAATCAGCCATTCTGGCTGTGCGAGCAATCCCATGTATTTCAATCCCACGACGATCGGCCAATGCCACAGATACAGGGAATAGGAGACTGTTCCCAGATACTGCGCAGCAGGCAGACTGGTCCAGATCGACTTCTGACGATCTGCCAACAGCACCAGCACCACACCAAGCACCGGCAACGACGCACGATAACCGGGCCAAGTTTGTTCCGGCTGGTCAAGAAAGATGGAGGCAAGGATGAATGCCATGCCCACCATTTCGATGCGCTTTGAGTGACGCTGTATCAATTCGGTTGGTATTCGGATGAAGAATACCATGCCTCCCGCGAGCATTTCCCAAGCTCTGGTATGGATACTATAGAATGCCAACTCCGGGTCTCGGTTTACGTTCAACGCGGATGCCAAAAACGACAGGACCATGACGCCAATCAGTGCATGCATGACCGCCGATCGACGTTGCGTCAGGCGCCACGCCACCCCGATGATCAAGGGTAAAATTAGATAGAACTGCCACTCGACTGAGAGCGACCAGCTGTGCCGAAACCATTTTACCGCTTGGTATTCAGCGAAGTATCCGCCATCAACGCCCGACTGAAGCCAGTATTTGATATTACTGGTGAAAGTCAGCGCGAAGAGCGCCTCGCTGCCGAGACTGCGATATTCTTCGGTCGTCAAGAATACCCACCCCAGGATCAGAAGGGCGATCCCAAGAAAGGCAAGTGCCGGAATAATTCGTCGCGCACGTGCCAGGTAAAATGCAATAAGACTGAAAGGTTTTCCGCCGTTGGAACTACGTTCGTAGCCTTCGACGATAATCCGTGTCATCAGGTAGCCAGAGATAACAAAGAATATGTCAACGCCGACAAAGCCGCTGGAAAATCCGGATACTTCGAAATGATAGAGGATCACGGCGACAACCGCCCACGCCCTCAGGCCATTAATATCAGATCGAAACTTCATGTTGGAGCTCATTTCACCCGTCTCGTCCGGAGTCATCTAGGACCTTGAGCACATAGTCGACCTGATTTTTAAGGTAGATGCCTTCTTTGCTTGCAGAATACGACAATTTGTCGAGCGAAACGTATCGATGACGCCCCGGGCCTAGAATTGGAAGTACAGGAACACGGTAGTCTGTCGCAGTTGAACCACGCAAAGGAAGAACAGCACAGCAATGCCAATCGCCCAAGTCACATTCGGCTTCCAGCACATCCATCTTGGCGCTCTATCCAACGTCACGCCCGTTGCAGGAGAATACTTGCCGAGGATTTCCATAGCATTCGGTGCGCCCCATATGATCGCATAGGAAAGCAACAGACGTAGCCCCACTTGCGCATCAAAAAGATGACCCGGTGCGGCAGGGCCCGCCCAGTCCACCGCAAATGCCAGTGGACCGACATTCCCCATCAATGCCAAAATCGGGCCAGGCAGCCGCAAGCCGTGACCGCCCATCATGGTTTGCAGGAAGTCGACTGCGGTCGATGCGCTGTCGGCACGGAAAAAGATGAACCCGACCAGAACTGCAAGGAAGGTGATCCCAACGTTCAGGGCAATGATCATTTTTTGCGCAAGGAAGGAGCGTTCCGCCTTGCGCGATTTCGGCCGGTAGATCCGCCATGCATGGTTTATGATCAGATAAGCCCCGTGCAGGATGCCGAAAATAACAAATTGCAGCCCGGCCCCGTGCCAGATCCCAGCTAGGAACATGGTGAACATGGTCGGCACCGCGACCAACTGCATGAATACCGTGATACGCTTGCGATCCTTGACCCCAATGCCAAGCTTTCGCTTCACGCGCCACCGCGTAATTGCCAGGGCGACCGGGTTATAAAGTAGCAAGTTGAGGTATCGTCCCAGCGTCATATGCCAGCGTTGCCAGTATTCGATGACCGAGCGTGATCTAAACGGAGAATTGAAGTTCGCCGGGAATCGTATTCCAAACATGGCTGCGAGTCCGACGGCCATATCCGAATAGCCCGAAAAATCGAAATAGAGCTGGGCAGCATAGGACAGAGCAACAAGCCACGAATAGACAAGGCCCAGTTGCGTCGGCTCGGAAAAGCCGGACTCCACCAGGCCGGCAAGTGGATCGGCGAGCAAGACTTTCTTGGCCAGCCCCATCACAAAAAGCGTCGCGCCAATAGCAAACATCTGTGGCGATATCTTGAGCGTTTCGCGGTTTGTCAGCTGCGGACCTATATCACGTACGTGCAGGATGGGCCCGGCAATCAGGTGCGGGAAGAACGTGACGAAAGCGGCATAGCGAACAAGATCGAGTTCCTCGCCCAGACCGTCTCGCCGGTCGACCAGATAGCCGATTTGCGTAAACGTGAAGAAGGATATCCCCAACGGAAGAATAATGTTGAGATCGAAATCGGTGGATATCAATGCATGCTGGTGGAGGAAGGCCAGCGACGGTTCCAAGTATTTGAAACAGGCGAGTAGGCAAATGTTTGCAGTGACGCCAACTGCGAGCCACCAGTTTTTTCGAACCGTTTTCGGCGCGAGGCTGATCGCATGCCCGAATCCGGAATTCATGGCGATGGACGCGATAAGCAAACCCAAGAACCCAACATTCCAGTAGGCGTAAAAGGCGAGCGAACAGAGGGCCAGCCAGCCGCTCGACAGGCGTGGACTTAGACGACTCGTGAAGGCAAACCCGAGCAACGCAATGGGCAAAAAGACAAAAATGAACTCAAAGGAGTTAAAAAGCATTTCGATACTTGCCCTCGGGCTCTACACCCTGTTTGCCCTTTCGGGCTGTGCGGTTCGACTAGGGATTTAGTTTTGCGTGAATCAGCGAAACGAGTTCGCCTACATGCCGCAGACCTTCGAGTTCCGCCGTTTTGAACTTTACGCCAAACCGGATCTCAGAGGCAGCGATGATATTGATATGGTTCAGGGAATCCCATTCCCGGATATCTGCTGCTGATGTCTGCATCGTTATTTCCAGATCATCTCGATCAAAAGTTTCGCTGAGTATTTCGCTCAGACCTTCAAGGATTTCAGCTTCGCTCATCTTGGACCTCAATTATTTGAATGTGTGTGCTGCGAGGGGTATAGGACGCAAGGTCCAATCGCCACAACTCGGTCTCGCCATCATGGCCGTCCGGTTCAAAGCCAAGCTTGCTATAGTGAAGGCTGACCATGCTATTCCTGGACGTCGGCACATACCGGCCGCAGATATGGCGGGCACCGCGCGCCAGGGCCTGTTCGGCCAAAATATTCATCGTAGCCTCTTCAACCTGACGTCCAAGCACGCGACAACTCATTAGCCAGGTATCTACGACGAATACCGATTCATTGTTTTCCGCGGGTTTCGCGATCACCACGGAAATCATGCCGTTGTCGCCAAAGCTATCTTTCAGACGCAATTGCAGTGTCAGGGCGTTCGGATCCGTCATGAGAACTTCAACTTCGGATTCTGAACGGCGTTTTGTGGTTAGGTTGAACTGATTGGTTTTGTTGATGAGTTGTGCGATCCTCGGCAGACCCACCTTGTCAAACGCCTTCCAACTGAGCTCCAGATTAAGGCTTTCAAGGTAGCCCTCGAGATCAGTGTTGGCAGACTTCAGCGATTCCCGTTTTGCGTTGGCGCGATATTGAGCGGCGCGCTCAGTGTCTTCCGCCGTCACGCCAAGGCCTTCGAAGTACCCTGCGTCTGCAAGGCACGAAGAATACAGTGCCGGGTCCTCGGGGAGTTCTGGTGTGCGGGTCATTGGCAGTTCACGTCGCACCAGATTGCGCTCGAATGGATTGTCGTCTGCGAACACAAGAGCGTCGACCCCGATATTGAGGATGCTGGCAATCCGACGCAAGTTTGTTGCTTTGTCGTCCCAATTCGCAACGAAAGCGGCAATGTCGTCACGCTTCAAAATCATGTCTGGATGCTGTTCAAAAGGAGCAAGCGCGTTTGCTTCGTCATTCTTGGAACAGACCGCAAGAATGATTCCTCTTTGCGTCAACGCCTTGGCATAGGATTGAAACTCCATGAACGCCTCACCTGCGGCATCGCCTTGCCCAAGTCGAATACCGTCAAGCCCATCATCACCGATAACGCCACCCCAGAGCGTGTTGTCCAGATCAAGAACAAGCGCTTTCGCTGACAATCCCTGGCGGGCGCCGATCAACCGTCCAACCAAGTCACCGAAGAACGGTGACGCGGCTGGATGGATTTCCTGTTTCGCGCGGTACCACAGGCCGCGGTCACACCAGGCATCCAGCCCGTCACGCGCAATTTGCGCTTCGAGGTCGATCAAGGAAACACCTTCAGCGTCAGCGCGGTCACGCAATAATTCGTTCATGTGCCTCAGGCGAGAAGCAGGAGAATCCTTGAAACGGAATTCCTGAACCCCAAGCAGGTGTGGAAATACCGGAGCAAAGGTTGTCTGGACCACGCTGGCGCCATTTATCGCGTGTGCCTGCTTCCAAAGGTTCGCCAAGCGGTCGGTTGCGATTTGTGGGGTAGGTCCCAGCGAAACCGCATGCCGGGCATCTATCAGGAAAAGGATCGTATCTGGCTGAAACGCGTTGAGCCCATCCCCGGCCCCCAGCAGCGCCTGCTGATACTGTCCATAATCACAGCGATAGATTTGCAGCCATATTCCTCGCCGCATGGCGCCGACGCGGATTGCTGGGATCAAGTGGTCTGTGGTGGCAGACGATAGTATCGCGAGTCGGACGGGTCGGGTCACCAGACCTGGTGGAGGCACATCGGAAAAATCAATTTGCGCAGCGCGATCAAGAGCGTTGGTCTGGATGAAGTCAATATTGCGATTGGCGAGCGCTACATATTCATGCCAGCGCTTTTCAACATCTGACGTCTGGCGAGCTGAGTTTAGTGCGCCGCGCCAATCTGAGATTTCCGGAAGCCAGTAAAGTGAGGTCATGCTCGGCAACTACCTCATTCGCAACGCACGGTATCGGACGGAGCCGTGAAATTTCCAGCCATGTAACGACTCAGCATTTCCGAAAAAATGGTCATGCCCCGTCGATTCAAATGCGAGTAATCCGCGAAGCACGCATCTTCAAAGGGTGCAAAATCGCCTGCATCGAACAAATTGCCACCACATGCCTCAACAGTCTGCCGTATGCGCGCACGACGATCGACGCGCATATCCTGATGACGCTGCAGATCCTGGATCGCCGACAGCTGCACAGGCCCCAACACAACTGTGAAATCCCGACCATCTGCGCGAACGTCCTCACACAAACTCTCAAGATCGTTCATACAGTCCTGGCAGAATGACTCGGTTCCCAAACCACTTGCGGTCAAGTGATCGGGATCTGAGACACGTACATCCATATCGAGCGGCGTGGCACCAGTGCGAGAATACGCAATCGAATGCGCTGTGGTCTGGCCGTGCAGCAAGTCCCAGGTGCGAAAATATCCAATCAACATCGGCAATTGAAAGTACGTAGCCTCTTCGAAAGGTGTCATCTTGCCTTTGACATAGCGCCCGAGTGCTGATTTTGGTGATTCAAGACGATCTGGCTGCGTAGATCGGTATTCATAATACACAGATACAAAGATTATATCTTCTATCGGGTGTGATTGTTTTAGAATGGAATACAGCGTTCTCTGATCTGCGATACTGAAACCGTACGAACCGGCATTCACAAAGTCAGTATCACCGGCTTCACTCATCAAATCCGTATCAATATTGAAGGCTGCGACACTGGCGCCAAGCACAAACGTTGTTGGTTTGTCCAGGTGCAAATTCTTCAGAAACTGCAGGCGAGCATTGATGCCGAAGCTCTGAGTAAATGCAGGCGCAACCTTCAGAAAACGAACGCCAGAAAACGTTAGGACGGAAAGAACCAGAAAAACGAATGTAAGCGTCCCTATGTATCGAAAATACGGATTCTTCTTCACGACATTCCCCTCCGGACAGAACAACCGGCAAATAGCAACTGACGCCTGAACTTGCACACAATATTCGGTCCCTTTGGTCGGATAGTCCGCTCTCGACCGTCGCTTGTTCTGTATAGTTCGCTCGCATTTGTCTAGCTTTTCCCACTTTGAAGTGGGGTTGCGAATATGCAAGTGCTCCCAATCGTGTGCCGGACGCCGTTTGACCTGTCCGTCGACAGGGTTTTCGGAGAGCCGAGGCATCGCGGTCAGCCAATCCCCTGCCGTTGCAGGGCCTGCTCAATCTACTGATGCAAGGTCGAAATATCTCGCATTCACCGCGGCTCGTCAGATCGTGTGGCAGAAATAGTCGAACTCCTCAGCCGTGACGTCGGCCATGAACCGGTCGTATTCCGATTGGCGCAACGCCAGAAAGACAGCTGCCATCTTGTCGCCGAGGGCTTCCTTGAGGAATGCAGAATCTGACGCGCGTACGATGGCAGACGCCCAGTCTTTTGGCAGGACAAACTGGCTATCTGTATCGTAGGATGTGGATTCTGCGTCGGGCATGAGTTTGCTCCTGATGCCTTCGTACATTCCGGCAAGCACGCCTGCTGCCACGAGATATGGGTTGGCATCGACCCCGGGTGTGCGGTGTTCAATGTGGCGATTGGCGGGGTTCCCGGCGGGAACTCTTATCGCCACGCTGCGGTTATTGCGCCCCCATGTTGCTGCGGTCGGGGCATAGCTGTTGCGGCTGAACCGTCGCCACGAATTGATGTTGGGCGCGAAAAGCAGCATTGAATCCGCCAAGTTCCTTTGCAGACCAGCCACGGCATTCAAAAGGAGCGGCGCCAAATCCCCATCCCTGTCCGCCATCAGGTTTCCGCCCGCCGCATCCGTCAGGCTGGTGTGCAGGTGCATGCCGGACCCGGAGCGCCCGGAAAACGGTTTTGCCATGAAGTTGGCGCGCATCCCGTGCCGGATCGAGAGGCCCCGCATGAGCCGTTTCAGCATGACCAGATCATCCGCGGCACGCAGGCCACTGTCACGGTGCCGCAAGGTCAGCTCATACTGTCCGGCGGCATATTCGGAAATCATGGTTTCCACAGGAAGGCCCTGCACCTCGGCATGGGCATAAAGCTCGGCGATGAAGGTCTCCATTCTGTCGAGCGGGTCCAGCCCATAGACTTGGGTTGCCTGAACCAGATCACCCGTCATCGGCATCCGCGCAGCTTGAGGGCGGCCATTTGCGTCACGATCGGCATCCAGCAGATAGAATTCCAACTCGAAGGCCATGACCGGGTTCATCCCGATCTGATTGAAAGCCTCGATCTGGCGGGACAGTGCGTGGCGCGGGTCGGCACCCATGCGCGTGCCGTCAAGCTCGTAGAGGCTGACCCGGACTTCGCCCCTTTTAGGGGAGGTCCAGGGCAGTTCGACCAGTGATCCGGCGATGGGCCAGGCGATACGGTCGGCATCGCCGTCGTCCCAGACCAGCCCGGTCTCATCCACGTCTTCGCCCGAGACGTCGAGGCCGAGGATCGAGCCCGGCAGATGCCGTCCGGACGTGTAGAGGCCCAGAAGTTCGTGCCGGCGGATGATCTTGCCGCGAGCGATCCCGTTCGGGTCGATCAACACGACATCGAAGGCCGGGAT
>JBNKYL010000209.1:0-5385 GCA_050300875.1 Paracoccaceae bacterium | reverse complement strand
TCATTGGCCCGCGCCTCGCCCTGGAACTGCCAGGGATCATGGACGTCGTCAGCGCAGGTTTCGGCCCGGTCATCGATGCGGCTTTCGTCTTCGCCGGTATGGCAACCGGCCCGGCCCAGCCGCCCATTCGCCGCCCGCACCATGCGGTGATTGGCCGAAAGTTGGGCTCGCAGGGCAGCGCTGGCCTGGTCGCGCGCGATGGCAATCAGGTCGGGGCCGAGGGCGATAATCTGCGGCGTGATCGACGCAAGGACCTGAACGGTATAGGTGATGTCGGTGAAATTGCCGCCCACATCGGTGGCCCGGATCACAACCTGGTAGGTGTTGTCCGCATTGGCATCGGCTGGCGCATTGTAATCCGGCGGCGCGACAAAGCTAAGAACGCCAGCGGCGGAGATCGTGAAAGCCCCCATATCGGTGCCGCCGACGATCGACCAGCTGACGGCCTCGTCCGCCACGAATTGCGCGACCTGTTGCTGGCCGGATGAAACGATTTCGCCACCAGTGCTGGCCCCCGGTGCGCCGCCGGGCGCGGTGATGACCGGATCAACCGTGTCTTCGACAACGTCCAGAACGGTGACTGTCAGTGTCTGGGTCGCGCTGTTGCCCGACCCATCGGCGGCCGTGATCGTGACCACATAGGTGTTGTTGGTGTCGCTGTCTGCAGGAGCTTCAAAGTCCGGCGTGGCAACAAAGGTGACTGTACCGCTGGCATCGATCTGCAAATCACCGATGTCCGTGCCGGAGGTTATCGCCCAGGTCACAGTTTCATTTGCCGTCATCTGCGTCACGGCGGTCTGGTTTTCATTGACTGAGATCGCCGAACTGGTCGCCCCTGCCCCGCCCGACGGGCCGGTCAGGACAGGCGGTGTCGTATCTGGCGGCTGAACGGTCAACTCACTCGTTGTCGCGTCGTCCAGCGTGTAGCCCGACGAATTGGTGATTGTCGCGGTGACGTCATAGGTGCCATCGGCAAGCGCATTGCCGCCGGGGATTGTCAGGCTCCATGTTCCACCCGAAACGGTCAGCCCGTTTGCGGTCGAATAGCGTACGCCATCGACCGTCACCGACAGAGTTTCGCCGCCTGCAAGCGTCGCCGTTCCGGTAAGGGTCGGCGTATTCGAACTTGTGGTCAGCGCATCAACCGCCACGGGCCCGGTCGGCGCATTGGCCTGCACCGTCGCCAGATAGGCGTTCAGCGCATCCAGAAGGCCCGACGTGGCGGCATTGCCGCTTTGGTTGCTGCCATCGGTTACCGTCACGGATGCGCTATTCAGCCGAACGCCGTAATTCGAAGTCGAATCAATCGTGTAGGTGTTCGACCCGCCATAGGTCAGCACATGCGCCGCCGAGCCGGGATCGGGGATAAAGCCAAAGAAATGCACCGTACTGCCCGAGGTGATCCGCCAGTTGATGGCGCCAGGGATGGACAGAGTGGAA
The DNA here is from genome assembly GCA_050300875.1 of Paracoccaceae bacterium. Taxonomy (GTDB): domain Bacteria; phylum Pseudomonadota; class Alphaproteobacteria; order Rhodobacterales; family Rhodobacteraceae; genus CBDCFL01. Next base: position 3,945 of record JBNKYL010000209.1, on the reverse strand, counting down.
TTGTCCGCAAGATACAGGGTCAGCGTGCCCGAAAGGTCGTTGCCCTGGGTCCCGCCAAACTGCCCATTATCGGAAACCTGGCTGAAGGTTGTGTAGGACACTTCCAGCGTCGGCATGGTCAGGATGTTGTTGGCCTGCCCGGTATTGCTGCCGACCGTGCCGATGAAACCATAGGTGAACGGTACGGACACAACCTGATTCTGTGCCCATAGAGCCAGGGGTGAAACTATTGCAAACGTCGCCAGAACCAGGCGATGGAGCAAGGCCGACATGGAAACCTCGAACGCAAAGGACAGAGCGTGACGGAAACGGCGCCAATGTGCTGCATCGGGCGAAGAGGTGAATTTGCGATTAATTCCGGGCTATTCTGGTGGGAAATGCGTCGTTCAGGTGAATGGGATGACAAGACCCACGCAGATCATCAGCGCCCCGGCCGTGACGTTCATGCGGCGCAGGGCCTCGGGCGATGACAAAAGCCGCTTGGCGCGATCCATCATCAGAGCCAGGAAAAGGTTGCCCAACAAAGGCACAAGGGCCGACAAGGTTGCAATGGCAACCATGTCCGGCAGGGTCAGCGCTGCAAGGTCAAAAAAACCTGGCAGAACACCCATGTAGAAGATGATCGCCTTCGGGTTCGACATGATGACCGCGACGCCCGCCAGAAATCCCGCCATCTTGCCCGGTCTGGTCAGACGTCGATCACGCGAAAGCGCGTGATCAGCATGGGCGATGATGCGTATCCCCATCCAGAGAAACATGCCGCAGGCGATGGCCTTGAGGACGACCATGAACCCGGCATAGGTGCTGACCACCCAGCTGACCCCGAGTATCGCCACAAATGGCCAGACAACGTCGCCCACGACAACGCCCAGCGCCAGTGGCGCGGCGGAGGCAAACCCGCCCGACACGCCGCGCGCGATCATGGCAACCCAGACCGGACCCGGGGTCAGGAACAGGACGAACAGCCCGAAGGCGTAGAGCATCAGATCGCTGGGTGTGACAGTCATCGGCGCATCCTTAGCGCAAGGCCAAGGGCCTGCAAGAACGGACTGACGCGTCCGTCAAAAAAGTCCGCCGACAAAGTCGACTTGCGCACCGTCGGGCCAGGGCTTGTCTGACACGGGCAGAACCATAAGCACCTGGGCCTCGCGTTCGTCGACCGTCCCGGTTCGGGCGCCAGTCAGGTCGACACAACGGTAATGCGCGTTTGCCGGCATGAAGCCATGCCCGGCGTAGAGCTTTGCGTCGCCGAACAGCATGAAATGGACGGCCCGGCTGTCGCGCGCGTCTTCGATGGCGGCCTTGAGCAGGCGCGACGCGATGCCCTGCCCGCGTCGGTCAGGATCGGTTGCGACATCGCCCAGCAACATGACATCGGTCAGGGCATCATTGATGCGGATGGCCCGAAACGACAGAGCCATATGTCCGATGATCGGGCCATCGCGCAGGATCAGCCGGATGTGGTGGCGCTGCATGTAATACGACCGCCCGCCGAAATCGGTATCGAAAGCGCGCGCAAGAAGGTTGGCAATCTGTTCTTCATCCTGCGGTGTCAGGTTGGTTTCTTCGATCCGTTCGATAACCATGGCCACCCCTTTGCTGACGCGACGTCGTGAGGGTCGAGATTGCCACGGGACTTGCGCGCAGAGCCAGAAAAATCGCCTATGGGCAGGACGAAACAGGGGGAAACCATGCTTGTCGCGGGTCTGATCGCCGCATTGTTCTATTTGCCGCTGGTCGACCGCCCGGCTTCAATTGTCCGGAGCGCCATAAAGACCCTGCCCCTGCTGGCCTTCTCGGTCGCGGCCCTGCTGGCCGGGGTACCGGGGGTTCTGGTGGCCGGGTTGGCCTTGTCGGCGCTGGGTGATCTGGCGTTGTCGCGGCACGGGGACAAGGCGTTTCTGGCGGGGCTGGTCAGCTTTGCGCTGGCGCATCTGTGCTATCTGGCGGTGTTTGTCGGTTTGGGACCGGTGCCGAGATTTGCGCTGCCCGCCGCTGCCGTCCTGATCGCGCTGGCCGTTTCAACCGAGTTCTGGCTGTCGCCGCATACAGGGCCGCTGCGCTGGCCGGTCCGGGCCTATGTGCTGATCATCGTGGCGATGACGGTCGCGGCAATCGGACTTTGGCCACAGCGGCCTGCCGCTGCCGCGGGGGCGGTTCTGTTCCTGCTGTCGGACCTGATCCTGGCAATCCGGCTGTTCCGGCTGAACAGCCAGGGACGACCGGCCCGGATCGCCAGCCTGACGCTCTGGGTGTTCTACATCACGGGACAGGCGCTGATTGCCTGGGCGTTCATGTGACCTGACGCAGGGACGAGGTGCCATCGGTTTCGGTCACCTCAACATATTGCGCACGCGCGCCCAGTTCTTCGAACAGCTCCGGGCCTGTGCCGGTCATCCAGGCCTGCGCACCAAGGGCGGTCAGCTCGTCATACAGCGCCGCGCGGCGGTCCGCATCCAGATGGGCCGCGACCTCGTCCAGCAACAGGATCGGCGGCGCACCCCAGCGGTCGGCCAGCGCGCGCGCATTGGCCAGGATCAGGGAAATCAGCAAAGCCTTTTGTTCGCCGGTCGAACAATCGCAGGCGGGCATGGATTTGGTGGCGTAGATCGCGCGCAGGTCGCTGCGATGGGGGCCGATCAGCGTCCGGCCCGCCGCCATGTCGCGGGACCGGCCCGCTGCCAGTGCATCGGCCAGATCATCCGCACTGTCCGGCACATCGAAATCACCGTCTTGTAAGGCCAGATCCGCCACCGGAAACCCGGTTTCGGCGGCGGCCTGCGCGGCGGTCAGTTCGGTGACGGTCAAGCGGCGAGAGGCCTGTATCGCAGTGCCGGTTTCGGCCATTTGCGCCTCTAGCGCCCGATACCAGTGCGCGTCGGTCACGCCGTCCTTCAACAGGCGGTTGCGTTCGCGCATCGTCTTTTCATAGGCCAGAACCTGATCGGCATGACCGGGATCGAAACTGAGTGTCGCGCGGTCCAGAAACCGCCTGCGCCCGTCCGCGCCCTCGATCCAGAGCCGGTCCATGGACGGCACCAGCCACAGCACGCGGGCGATGCGACCAAGGGCGGTTTGCGTGGCCTGCTTGTCGTCGATGCGCACGTGCCGGGCGGCATCGGGCTGAAAGCCGGTTTCGATCTCGTGCTCCGTTCCAAGGCTGGTCAGCGTTGCGGTGACGCGCCAGCCGACCCCGGCGGCGGTGCGCGCCATGTCGGCGGCGGCGGCGCGGCGCAGCCCGCGACCGGGGGACAAAAGCGACACGGCTTCAAGGATATTGGTCTTGCCCGCGCCATTGGGGCCATAGATCGCGACGGGCCGCGTATCCAGATCAAGCGCAGCTTTCTGATGCGATCGAAATTGCGCAAGCCGCAGTTGGGTGACGGCCAGCTTTTCCATCAAGTGGCCCATTTTCCCGCGGGGAAAATGTCCAAGATTTTGTGCAAAAATCTTGCCCCCGGATCAGACACGCATCGGCATGACGACATAGACGGCGCTTTCGTCGCTGCCTTCGCGCATCAGCGCCGGGTCGCCCGAGCCGTTGAACAGGAAAACCGCGTTTTCGCGATCCACCTGACCGGCGATTTCCAGCAGGTATTTGGCGTTAAAGCCGATTTCCAGCGGCTCGTCGCCATAGGCCACGACCAGTTCTTCTTCGGCCGCCCCACTGTCAGGTGCGTTGACCGACAGGATCAGCCGATCCTCGTCCAGCGCCATTTTCACCGCGCGCGACCGTTCGGAACTGACGGTGGCCACCCGGTCGACGGCCTTGGCGAACTCGGCGGCGTCGACTTCCATCTTCTTGGTGTTCCCGGTCGGGATCACGCGGGTGTAGTCGGGGAATGTCCCGTCGATCACCTTCGACGTCAGCGTGATGTCGGGCGTGGCAAAGCGCACCTTGGTTTCGCTGACGCTAACGGCGATCTGCGCCTCGTCGTCGTCCAA
>JBNKYL010000208.1:0-20987 GCA_050300875.1 Paracoccaceae bacterium | reverse complement strand
TTCGAGATCTATTTCCCGACAACTAACGTCTTTCAGGTGAACGGCACCTTCACACATGTGGTGAGCACGCTCGCGGCGGTTCCAGCGCCGACATCCTTCGGGCTCATGCTGTCGGCAATCGGGTTCTTCGGTATTGTTCGTCGCCGATCCAAGCGGGCTGCCGAAGGTTGAGCGCCGGAAGCGTGGACTTGGGCCGTGATTCTGTCAAATGGGTGAACATGGCTACGGTTCCCAAGAGAAACGGGCAATTCCCGCACGTGTTAGTGGTCTCAACAGCCTCTCCGCGCATGAAATTGTATGTGTATTCGCGCGCGCGTATTGCTCAACCTAAAGCGATATCCGACGCATTCTCGCCGCCCGTTTGCGGCAGCCTTCACAGCAACACATTGCGTCGGCGCGACGCCATACCGGCAATTGACGAGCACACCAATGGCAGTTCCAATCACCACGGGCAATACGCTTGGGAATGGCAATTGCACGGGTGCGGCGGTTGCCTTCGTTGTTCGTCCAAAAGTAGCGGTAAAAGAAGGCGTGAACCCTGCCATTCTGTCGTTCGAGCCAAAATGAATACGGGTCTCGTCCGGGCAACTGGGTACCTTCCCTGTTGTGTTTTTGCACGCACATGCGGGTTAAGTCTCTGATTGCTAATCAAATTGGGACTTGGCTTCAGTTTGAATGAAGGTCCGCCATTTGTTCTGCTGATGTTGATGGTTTTTGTCGCGCTGTCCATGGCCGTGGCCTGGCACAAAGCGCGGCAGGTCAGCCTGCCGCTGCAACGGTTTCTCGATGCGCTTTCGGACAACCCGCCAACAGGGTGAAAAGTGGCGCCTGCCATGAAATGATCAGTGCTACAAGAAAAGTAGAGAACTGGTTCGCCGGATCGTCTCGTACGACGCATCGCTGCCGCGTTGCAGCGGCATCACTTCGACTTCGTTCAGACTGAGGTTGAAGCGAATGAGCCTCGAGTCACGGCGAAACTTGTGCCCGGCCGGGCACGAACATGCGTTTTGGAACAGCTGATTGACTCCAATCAACGCGCCTCTTCGACCGACGTTTTATCATTGTATCATAAGGTGATCACAAAGGGTGGTCGCCAGAAAACGGAGGGTATCCCAAGATGAAAAGCTTCGTGATATCGAAATCAGTTCTCAAGCGCACCGTTTCGGCGGTTGCGATTGCAACGTCGCTTCTGGCGGTTGGTGCAATGGTCGCGCCGGGGACGCAGTTTGACCTGATGGCTTACGCTGCAGATGATGGCACGTCGACAAACGGGCCGGATAACGGGCAGGGCAATCAGGGCGGTCAAGGTGCTGGCCAGAAAGGTGCTCAGGCCGGTCAGGACAACCAAGGCGGAGGTGGCAGTGGTCAGGGTGGCCCGGATTCCAGCTCTGATGGTGTTGGGCCGCAGGCCGGTACTCCTTCGGACTCCGGATCGGGTGGGGGCAAGCCCGCTTGGGCGCAAGAAGGCATCCCGGAGGTTGAACTTGGTCGGTTGAGCGTGGCGCGTTCGCCTGATCAGGTTCTGGATCGATCCCTTGAAGAAGCGATCGCCAATGTGACGCCGGAGTTGCTGGCCTTCTACAACCAGTCGCTGACGGACATGATCGTCGATCTGTCTCTGAACTTCGACACGATCTCGATCTACGACTCGCCATTGCAGAGCCTGGCCCTGTTCCAGGACATTCTGGAAGATGGTGACTCGCAACTGCCGGGTCTGAATGACAGCGATGACGGCAAGCTTTTGGCCGTATTCCTGGGGATCGCGTCTGACAAGACGATCACGATCACGTCCGAAACGGTCGTGGCGATCCTGACGATCCTTGGCGACGATCTGCCATCGACGATCTCGGTTGATGTCGACCAGGTGGCAGCCGATGCCGAAGCGATCCGGATCGCAGTTCTGGCCGGACACGGCTGAGCGATCTGCTGTGAAACTGGCCCCGCCCATTCGGGCGGGGCCGCCCCATAAGGAGGAGGTTTCCATGAAACTGAGACATCACTTGATTGCTGCGGTGTCCATCGCGGCCCTCTGCGCGGCCGGTGCTGCTTGGGCTGACAGCCATGACGGCGGCACGGGTGGGCAACAGGGCCCAGGGACGAGCGGTCAGCAATTCGGCAAGGGTGCCGGTGAAGGCGGCAACCAAGGCGGCGGCCACGACGGTGGCCACGACAGCGGGCACGATGGTGGTCACGATGACGGCCATGACGATACCCATGACACCGGCCATGACGGCGCCGGGCCTGGCGGTTCGGGCAATCAGGGCGGGCAAGGTGGGTCCGGTCGCCCGGTTTGGGCGCAAGAAGGCATCCCGGACGTTGAACTTGGGCGGCTGAACGTTGTGCGGTCCCCCACGCAGGTTCTGGATCGTGCCTATGCCGAGGCGATCGCAACCTTCACCCCATCCATGGCGTCGTTTTACAGCCTGACGCTGGACCAGATGATCGCGGAACTGTCATTGAACTGGGACGACGTCGAAATCATCGATTCTCCGCTGCAAAACCTGGCCCTTTTCCGCCAGGGGTTGACCGGGCCATCGGCCTTGCTGTCCATGGGCGTGGCGAATTCCAACGATACGATCATGGCGGCGTTTCTTGGCACCGCAGCAGACAAGAACCTGCCGATTTCGCCGGAAACCGCCTATGCGATCGCCATGATCCTTGGCCAGACTCTGACACCGGATCAGGCCAGTGATCTTGCCACAGATGCAGAACGCATCCGAATTGCTATACTGGCAGGGCATGGGTGAAGAGGGGGAAGTGCCATGAGTCTCAAGGTTCTGATCGTTGGCGCCGTGGTCGGCGTTGTAACGGCCACGGCGGCTGTCGCAGAGGGAGCGTTGTCATTCCTGACCGATCCGGGCGGCGTGACCTACGGGCCATATGTCCGCCTGGAATCCGGGTCGGGGGATTTGGCCGCGGATGATGGGTTCTGGCATGGGTCCAACCCCGCCGACCCGACGGTCTATTTCGACCTGTCCGGGGGCGACACTTCGACCAGCGGACTGGCCTTCGGCTTCGACTGGCAAGATGGCAAGCGTGCCGACCTATCGCTGCAACGGTTTTCGCCCGTCGACACCATTGGGCCTTGTTCCAGCGTGTCAGATGGCAACCCGTGCACGGGCCATGCCGATATCACCGCGGCTTCAGTCACTTCCAGCGCCATCATGGGCAACCTGTTTCTTTCACCGCTGGAACAGTCGGGCAACAACGCTCGGATGCAGCCATTCATCGTGTTGGGGTTGGGCCTTGCCAGCAACAAGGTCAGCGACTGGACACGCGAGAACCCGACTAAAACGCAGCCCGTTCGCAGTTTTGAAGGTGACACCACGACATCGCTTGCCTGGTCCGTGGGTGCAGGAGTGTCCTGGCAGATGACCCGGACCGGAAACTACCCGGTCATGCTTGAACTGGCTTGGCGCTACTACGACCTGGGCACGGCCAAGGGCAGCCCGGTGCCATTACCCGGCAGCGGCACCGGCCAACCGCTTGAGCCGCTGACCTTTTCGCCGAACGCGCAGGCCCTGACGCTGAACATCCGTGTGCCGCTGAAGCGGTATTGACGCGGTCCGAACATCAACCGGGATATGTCCCGCGATGTCACAGGAGGTTTCGACATGTTGAAGAAGGCAATGCACATGGTCACGATCGCCGCGACGGTCATCGTCGCGGCCTGCAGCGACATGAGCCGCACGGACGAGGCGCTGTATCGGGGATTGGCGGTCGGCGCTATCCTTGGGTACATCACGGCCGAGGCATTCGAGGCTGACGACGACTGGGTTGTTGTGGCCGTGCTTGTCGGTGCAACTGCGGGCACGCTTGTGGCCCGGCACCGCATCACGAACCGGTGCGCCTATGCCCATGGTGACGGACGCTATTACGTTACAACCTGCCCGCGCTGACCGTTTTGCCTGACTTTGCTGATCGGATGGGCGTTGCTTCATGCCTGTCCAATAGAACCCAGGCGTGGACCAAATCCGAACTGGACCTTCGGCGCGGGGTGTGGGCGAGGTCCGCGGGAGCGTGACTACAAAACGCGGCCAGACATCACTTGGTCCAGTGGACTTGGCGCAGGCATGTGGTGCCTAGAAGTCCTTTTCAAAAAAGAGACCAAGGCTCGAATTGCCGTCGCTGGTCAGGCCACCCTTGGCCGTGATCTGCGGTGTGATCGACAGGTTGATCGAGACTTCCGATTTGCCGTTGGCGCCGATGGTCACGTCGGTATACAGGTTTTCACCGATATAGGTTCCGGTTGTCACGGCCAGCGTGCCGGTTTCGTCGGTGGTGACGTCCAGATCATCCAGCCCGAAGCCGGATCGCAGTTTGTCCACCGTCCCGGCCCCGCCCGCGCCGGAAAGCGTGGCGATGGCCGAGGCCAGCTTGATGGCCTGAAGGGGCGAGATCTGGTCCAACCCGCGGCCAAAGACCAGGCGGGCAAGGATTTCATCTTCGGGCAGGTCGGGATTGGACGAAAACACGACGACCGGGTCAGATGCCCGCCCGTCCAGCGTGACGCGCACCGCAACGTCGTCGACATCGGTTTCGGCCACCAGTTGCAGGGATGGGTCGAAATTGCCCCGCATGGCGATATTGCCTTCGGTCAGGGTCAGCCGGTTGCCCAGGAAATCCAGTCGCCCGCGGATCAGGCGGAAACCGCCCTGGGGGATCACATCCGCTGTCGTGCCGCCGATGCGGAAGCTGCCACCGAATTCGGCATCCAGCCCGCGCCCGCGCAGGAAGATCGCGCCGGGTGCATTGATCGACAGGTCCAGGCCATAGGGGATCACGGGCCCGGTTTCGTTTTCCGTGGCCGTCCGCCCGGCACGGGCGCGGGTGGCCAGCGCATCCGCCGGTTCGCCGATATGTTGCAGATTTTCCAGCCCTGCCGTTGCCCCCAATCCGGTTTCTGGGATGCGCAATTCGACCGCCCGCAAATCGAGCGCTCCGGACAATCGGGCCCCGCCGGTCAGAGGACCGGCCAGTGCCAAGGTTCCGTCCGTTGTCAGGTCATAAAGTGTCGGGTCGGTGACCTGCAGGCCATTCAGCCGGATCGCCAGGTCGGCCGGAAACGGGGCTGACAATCCAACGGGCCCGGTCGCGGTGATCCGCCCGCCGGTGCTGGCCCGTGCCTGCGCGTCCAATGTCGCGCGCCCGCCGGCCAGTTGCGCCGTCACGTCCAGCGGGTCCAGCGCCAGGCGATAGGTCGGCAATGTGGCGCGCGCGCCATTGGCACGCACGGTGCCGGAAAGCGAACCAATCGCCAGCGGTCCGTTCAGGTTCAGATCGTAGCTCGCCATGCCCGACAACTGACGCGGCGCGATGAAGCTGTTGGCCAGCGCCAGCGGCGCCTGCCCGGTCAGGCCCATGTCGGCGCGGCTGAGATTGCTGGCAACCTGTCCACTGGCGCGGATCGTGGTGCCCCCGGGGCCACTGCCAGTGGCACGCACCTGCCAGTTTTCGTCGGCCAGCTGTCCCTGCCCGGATGCGGTGAAGGCGCCCGACAGGCCCGGCACGATCAGACCCAGGTCTTTCAGCCGCGTCTGGCCTTCGATGATCGTGCTGCCGTTGTCGACACGCGCCAGCGCCGATACGTCCAGTTCCGGCGTGGTCAGCCCGAACCGATCGACGATGATCTGGCCTGCATCATCCCGGCGCAGGGCAAAATCGGCGGTGCTGCCGCCCTTGAACAGGCTGTCCAGGTCCCCAAGGTCCAGCCGCAGGTCGCGGCCGGTCGCCGACCCGTCCATGGCAAATGCCCCTGTTGACGGGGCGAAAAACCCGCTGGCCGTAGCAGTAGCCTCGCCACCAAGCTGCCGCCCGGCCAGTTCGGAAAAGACCGCGAGCCGGGGCAGGTTTGCCGTGAGGGTGCCCGATAGACGATCCAGCCCTTCGTCGCCCATGATGACCTCGCCATCAAGCGTGGCCGTCGTGTCGTCCGGGGCGGCGGCATTGGCGGTGATCTTCCACAGGTCGGCTTCTTGCCGGGCCGTTCCGGCCAGGGTCATGGCACCGTCCAGACCGGGCAAAAGCAACGTGGCATCCGGCAATTCGAACGTCGCCGCGATGTCGCTGCCTTCCCTACGCAGGGTGCCGGTCAGTGATGCAGTAGCGCCGGGGGCGACAATCTGAAACCGCTCGATCTGTGTGCCCTGCGTGTCGCGCGCCACGGCGATATCCAGCGCGCCCTCGCCCTCGAAGAACCGGTCGAGCAATTCGAGCCCCAGTCCGAAATCGGTCGCTTGCCCGTCCACTTCCAATGCGAAAGCACCGCCGGGAAGCGCAGCCTGACCGCTGATGTTCAGCTCTGCCGCGCCGGTCAGCGATTGACCGGCCAGCCCGGAAAAACGCGCCAGGCTGGCGGCGGTCAGGGTGAGGTCACCAGATGCAAGCACATCCAGTCGCCCGACATCAGTGCCCAGAGTCACGTCGCCCGAAAGGCCGTAATCTTCGCCAACGAGCGAAAGCCCGGTCAGCGCCAGCGGCGCCCCGCTGTCGCGGTTGAAATGCGATCGTGCCTGCAGGCCGGTCCCAACAGCCGCCGCCAACGCAGCATCGTCCAGGCTGATGCCCGCAGCGTTGATGTTCACGTCACCGTCAAGCGACGGAATGCCGCCTGTCAGCCCGGCATCCATGGTGCCTTGCGCCGTCAGCGTGACCTGGGCCAACGCCATGTCGGGCCGATCCAACCCGGTGACCGCCAGTTGCGCCTGCCAGCGATCACCTGTCGCGGCGTCATAGGAAAATGCCAGGTCTGCCGCGCCCAGGCGCGTGGGCTCGCCCGGGATGGGCAGGCGCACCGGCGCTCCATCCGTTCCGGCGATGCGTGCGATCAGATCAGCACGAGTGGGCCAGCGGTTAGCGGCGAGCTGCACCTCGCCGGTTACGGCCATGGCAGCACTGGTCAGGTGCAGCCGGGACAGGTCCAACCGCCCGTCGGGCAAAAATTCGCCGGCTGCGGACAACTGCGTATCGGTGCCGAAGAAACCCCGTAGATCGGCGGCCACCAGCGCGGTGGGGTCCCCCGCCAGTTCCGCCTGAAAGGCGCGTCCGATCCCGTCTTGCGTGACAGTGCCGGGCGATAGCCGAAGCTCACCTGCCAACCGTTGGACACCGTCGGTGGAAAGGTTCATGTCGGCGGTAAACTCATTGATCGGGCCAGTCCCGGCAAGGTTAAGCGCCAGCGGCGGACCGCCGGGCAACCCGGTCAGCCCCGCAACGATGCCGCCCGCCCCTTCCTTCAATGACATATCCAGCGCCAAGACGCGGGTTTCATTGGCGTAGGAGCCCGTCAAAAGCAGCGCCCCGGTTTCCCCGTCGATCCGGGTCAATGACAGGTCGGCCGCGCCAGCGCCACCTTCAAGGTTCGCCGATCCGGTCAATTGCATCGCCACGGGGCGGCCCAGAACGGTTGCGCCCAGCGTCACGCGATCAATTGAAACTTCGCCGATGTTGATCGAAATCGGCAATTCGGGCAGCGCGAAATCCGACGCCTCGGCGCTGGGCTGGCTGGCTTCGGTCAACGGTTTGCGGGCAATGTCCAGTTCGCGTGCCGTCAGCTTGTTGACCTCCAGCCGCCCGCGGATCATCGCGCTGCGGGTCCAGTCGAGTTCAGCCCCGCGCAGGGTTAGCCAGACACCCTCGGCATCCGCGATGGTCAGTTCTTCCATCGTGGCCCGCGAACTCAGCGCCCCGGCAAAGCCGGTCACCTGCACGGCGCGCCCGGCCACGGACAGGTTGTCCTGCAACCAGTTTTCGATCAGGCTCTTGTCGTCCTGCGCGAAAAGCGGCCCGGCCAGCGCGATAAGCGCAACAAGGATTGCGGCAAGCCGGGTCAAAACGCCTGTCCTATGCCGATGTAAAGCTGCATCCCGTCGCCACCCGCGCCGGATACCGGCATAGCGACGTCCAGGCGGATGGGACCAAGCCCGGTGTAATAGCGCAGACCCAGCCCAGCACCGGTCTGCCAACCGCCCGCCGCGTCAAAGAACGTATCGGCCCCGACATGGCCGACATCGGCGAAACCGACCAGCCCGAATGTGTCGTTGAACTTGTATCTTACCTCGCCCGACAAGCCCAGGAAGGCGCGCCCGCCAATGGTCATGCCGCCGCCCAGATCGATGCCCAGCGATTGATGCGGGAAGCCACGGACCAGCCCGCCGCCGCCTGAAAAGAAAAGGTAGTCGGGCGGCACGGTCTGGGCATCCGCCCCGGTCAGCGCGCCGATCTGCGCGCGCCCTGCCAGCACCACGTTGCCGTCGCCCAGTGATCGATAGGTGCGCCCGTCCAGCCAGCTGCGCAGCCCGGTGGCAGACCCGGCAAGATCGTGGAAAGGTTCCAGGTCGGTGGACACATAGAATCCGGTTTCAGGATCCAACTGGCTGTCGCGCCGGTCCCATGTGGCCGATGCGGGCAGGGACAGGATGCGGAAACGCCGCGTGCCCAGATCATCCTTGCTTTCCAGCGCGTGCAGGGCGACCCCGGCTTCGTATTCGAATTCGCGGTTGACGATGCGGTGAATGCCCGCGCCGACGCCTGCCTCGATCAGCGAAAAGGCAGGGTCATCGACATAGTCGAGCGAGGCGGTGAAAAAGGCGTCTGTCTTGCGCCCCAGCGCCGCAGGAATGTCGAAACGTCCAGACAGCGACAGGTCGATCGGGTTGCCGCTGCCGCCAATGTCGGAAATCTCGGCGTCAAAGCGCAGCCGTTCCGCCCCGCGCAAAAGGTTGCGATGCATCCAGAAGGCGCTAAGCGTCACACCGTCCAGTGACGACAGTTCCACCCCAACCCCGGCCCGCCGTTTTGGCGCGTCCGACAGCGTAAGTTCGATATCCATGCGGTTGTCAGCGGTCAAGGTGTCGGCTTCGGTCAGCGCCACGGAAGAAAACGCACCGGTGCGGCGCAGCCTTTCACCCACGGCATCCAGTTCTTCGGGGGAAAACACCTGGCCCCGGGGGAAGGCCGCGATCCAGTCGACACGTTCGCTGCGCACCCGCGACGTGTTTTGTTGCACAAGATTGCCGAACCGTACCAGCGGGCCGGGGTCAAGCGCGATATCTGCATCCAGCCTTGCCGCGTTGTGATCGGCAATGACCCGTTGGCTGGCAACATTGGCCTTTGCTTGGCCAACATCACGCCAGTCCGAAATCCCGGTTTCGACCGCCCCGATGATCGCCGTGCTGCGTGCCGGTTCCCCAGGCTGGAAGTCGGGCGTTTCGGTGGGGTTGGGTGGCAATGGCGCGACGCGCGCCTGCCCGAACTGAAACCGCCGGCCCGGGTCGACGGTGATGCGGACCGCGCCGATGCGCGCGGGCGGCTCGAACGGCGACATGCCGGCCGCTTCGCGCCCGTCGATCAGGATATGGATGACCGGACCGTAATAGCCCTGCGCGTATAGCGCATCGAGCAGTCGCGCGTAGTCGGCGGTCGCGGCGGCAAGGATGTCGCGGGGGTCCGCCGCATCATCGGCGGATACCTCGCGCGTCAATGTGGCCGATCGCAGCGCCTTTCGCAGGTCGTCATCATCGCCCTTCACGTTGATGACGAAACTGTCCAGCGCTGCGGCCACCGAAGGCAGTGCCACCAGACCGACCAGCATGGCCAGACGCGCGACATTGGCACCGGATCGTTTGAAGCTTTCCCACCGCATCGAACTAGACTGCTACGCCCCCGAACATGGCGCGGAGTCTACCCGCATTCACAGTGCGCGCCAGTGCAATCGCGATCAAATCACGGTGCGTCCGGCCGCAGGCTGAAATCAGCCAGCCGCCATCAGTGTCGTGTTGCCACCCGCCGCCGTTGTGTCCACGCAAAGGTGACGTTCATGGGCGACATGGGCGAAATCGGGCTGGGCAACTATCAGCGGCAAGATGGGACCGTCACGTTTTGCCAGCGCAACGGCAAGACGCCGCGCCCTAGCCACGTCGCCCCACCACAATGCCGAACTGATCCCGTCCATCTGTGTCAGGTCATCCGCCACCAGCCCGTCAGCCGCGACCAGAGCCTGACCGCCCAACGCCTCGACCGCACGTTTCTGGGCGGTTGCGTTTTCCATACCGGGACCAAGGCACAGGATCGGCGGCCGCACCCAGTAATCCAGCCGGTTCAGTTCGCCGGTCGGCCCAGGCATCTGCACCGATCCCAGCCGGTTGTTGGCGGCGGGCAGTCCGGGCGCTGGCATTCGGTCAATCGGGTCCGGTGCGGAAAACCTGCGTACATAGTTCGGCCCACCCGCCTTGGGTCCGGTGCCGGACAGGCCTTCGCCCCCGAAAGGCTGCGACCCGACGATGGCGCCAATCTGGTTGCGGTTGATGTAAAGGTTACCGGCATGAACCTTGTCGGCGACCTCCTGCACGCGGTTGTCGATGCGGCTGTGCAGCCCGAAGGTCAGCCCGTAGCCGCGCGCATTGATGCGGTCGATCACCGCATCGATCTGCCCGGCGCGGAAGGTGGCGACATGCAGAACTGGCCCGAATATTTCCCGTTCGAGATCGTCGATGCCGTCCACTTGCATCAGCGTCGGGGCAATGAAATGCCCGGCCGTTGGGGCCCGCAACTGGTGCAGGATGCGGGTCCGATTGGTATCCAGATAGGCTTGAATGCCCGCCTGTGCTTCGGCATCGATGACCGGCCCGACATCGGTGGACAGATCGCGCGGATCGCCGATGCGCAGTTCGTCCATCGCGCCGCGCAACATCCGGATCAGTCCGGGCGCGATATCTTCCTGCACGTAAAGGCAGCGCAGCGCCGAACAGCGTTGGCCTGCCGACCGGAAGGACGAAGCCACGATATCGCGCACCGCTTGTTCGGGCAGGGCGGTGGAATCCACGATCATGGCGTTCAGCCCGCCGGTTTCGGCGATCAGCGGCGCGCCGGGTTTCAGGTTGGCGGCCATGTTCCGGTTGATGATCTGCGCGGTATCGGTGCCGCCGGTGAATACCACGCCATCGACGCGGGGGTCCGATGTCAGTGCCGCGCCTACGGTCGGCCCGTCACCGGGCAAGAGCTGCAGGGCATGGGTCGGAATGCCCGCCTGATGCATCAGCCGCACCGCCATCGCGGCCACCAGAGGCGTCTGCTCGGCAGGTTTCGCCAACACGCCATTGCCCGCCGCCAATGCACCCGCGATCTGGCCGGTGAAGATCGCCAGCGGGAAATTCCAAGGGCTGATTGCGGTGATAATCCCGCGCGGCGGCGAGTCGAGGCATTGGGTGGCGTAGTAACGCAGGAAATCCACCGCCTCGCGCAACTCGCCCACTGCGTCTGCGCGGGTCTTGGCGGCCTCCTGCGTCAGCGCGGCGAAAAATGCGGGCGCATGTTCTTCGTAAAGGTCGGCCGCGCGTTCCAGGATCGCGCGTCTGGCCGCGGGGGCAGCATCCCAAGGGGCGGCTGCGTCCAACGCGGCAGCGACGGTCGTGGCATCGGCTTCGGTCACCTGCGCGACCACCTCGCCGGTGGCCGGGTTCCGGATCGCGCGGGCCGGGCCGCTGGCCAAGCCCACGGTCAGTGGTCCGGCATTCGGGACGTGCAGGCCAACGCCCATATCCAGCGCGACAATCGTGCCCAGGTCGTTCAAATCGTGGCCTTCGGAATTGCGCCTGTCGTGCCCGAAAATATCCGAAGGCGTCTGCAACGCCGCGCTGCGCGGGGTCGTGGCGATCATATCGAATGGATCGGTGGCAATCTCTTCGGCGGAGATCTCGGCATCGACGATCTGATGTACGAAACTGGAATTCGCGCCGTTTTCCAGCAGTCGGCGCACCAGATAGGCCAGCAAATCCCGATGCGCCCCCACCGGCGCGTAAATACGGCAGCGGCCACGGGTTTCGTCCATGACCATCTGGTGCAACCCTTCGCCCATGCCATGCAGGCGCTGAAATTCGTGGTCCACATCGCCAACCATATTGCGGATCGCCGTGACAGTGTGCGCGTTGTGCGTGGCAAATTGCGGATAGATCCGGTCGGCATAACCGATCAGCTTTCGCGCGCAGGCGATATAGCTGACGTCGGTGGCAGGCTTGGTCGTGAACAACGGGAAATCTGGATGGCCTTCGACCTGGGCGAGCTTCATTTCCGTGTCCCAATAGGCGCCCTTGACCAGCCGCACCATGATGCGGCGATCCAGCGACACGGCAAGGTCGTAAAGCCAGTCCAGCACCGGTCCCGCGCGCTTGCCATAGGCCTGCACGACCACGCCGAACCCGTCCCAACCGGCCAGCTGGTCATCGGCCAGCACGGCGGCAATGACCTGCAACGACAGCACCAGCCGCGCCTGTTCTTCGGCGTCGATGTTCAACCCGATCCCGGCGGCGGCGGCCTGTCGGGCAAGGTCGCGGACCACGGGGACCAATTCCGCCATGACCCGGTCGGTCTGGGCGACCTCGTAGCGGGGATGCAGGGCCGAAAGCTTGATGGAAATGCCGGGATTGGCGCGGATGTCATCGCCGTGCGCGCGTTTGGCGATGGCAGCAATGGCACCGCGATAGGCGGCGGCATATTTGGCGGCATCCTCGGCAGTCATCGCGGCCTCGCCCAGCATGTCGTAGCTATAGGTATAGCCCTGCTTTTCCATCCCGCGCGCGCGGTCCAGCGCTGCGTCGATCGTTTCGCCAAGCACGAATTGGCGGCCCATTTCGCGCATGGCCTGTCCCACGGCCACGCGAATGACCGGTTCACCCAGCCGCTTGATCATGCCACGCAGCGTGCCGACGATCCCCGGCGGCTGATCGTCCAGTACGTGACCGGTCAGCATCAGCGCCCAGGTCGAGGCATTGACCAAAGGCGAATGCGCGTGGCCCAGATGGCTGGCCCAGTCCGACGACGCGATCTTGTCCTCGATCAGCGCGTCGATGGTGTCGGCGTCCGGCACGCGCAGCATGGCTTCCGCAAGGCACATCAGCGCCACGCCTTCCTCGGACGATAGCGAATATTCGGCCAGGAATTTTTCCATCAGGTTGGGGGCGTCAGACGCCCGGACGGCGCGGACCAAGTCCGCCGCGCTACCCGATATCCGCGCGCGGTCGGCCGCGGACAGGCTGGCTGTCTGGATCAATTCTTCGATCAGCGCCTGTTCTTCGCGAAACTTGGCAGCGGTGGTGAAACGGTCGAGATTTGGGACAGACATGGGCGCACACTCCGGCTGATGGGGTTTCATATCCGAAATAGGCTGGTCAATCTGACTGAAATTCACCAAATTGTAGGTGAAACAACTAATCTTTGGTGTATATTTGGACGATACAGCCAAAATTGACGCGACCGATAGGAAAATACTGTCCGCACTGGTCGAAGATGCGCGCATTTCGATTACCGACCTGGCCCGGCGCGTGGGGCTGTCGAAAACACCCGTGGCGGTACGCGTGCGGCAGATGGAAAAGGCCGGGATCATCGGCGGCTATCGCGCAGTTCTGTCCCCGTCCAAGCTTGGACAGCCGCATGTGACCTTTGTTCAGGTGCACATGGCCGACACCCGCGAAAAGTCCCTGGAAGCTTTTAACGAGGCGGTCCGACGCTTGCCTGAGGTCGAAGAATGCTACCTGATCGCGGGCGGGTTCGATTACCTGCTGAAGGTGCGGTCAAAGGACATCGCCGAATACCGGCGCATCATGGGCGAAAAAATATCCACCCTGCCGCATGTCAGCACCACAACGACCTTCGTGGCGATGGAAACGGTCGTGGAACAGGCTTTCGTCACGCCTTGACGGATGGGCAGGAGGGTGCGCCAATGTCGGCCATGAGCAAATCCATAATATCCCGTGTCGAAATCACCGAATTCGGTTTTGATGTCGCCAATATGGGCGTCGCCGCAACCCACGGCGCCGCGGCCCATCAGGATGGCGGTACGCCCGGTGGTGGCGTCGAATACGCGCCAGGGCAGAAGACCCGGCTGACGCGCTACGCGGTAGTGATCGAAACTGCCGACGGATGTCGGGGCGAATACGCAACCCACTATGTCGGGACCAAATCGGCGCTGGGTCAGTCGCTGATGCTGGCCCCGTCGCTGATCGGACGCGATGCCGAGGCGCGCGAAGGTATCTTCGACGATTTCAAACGCGAGCTCCGCCAATACGACCATATGGGCCACGGACCGATTGATATCGCTCTGTGGGACTTGGCGGGGCGCAAATACGGAATGTCTGTGTCGCGGATGCTGGGCGGGTATCGCACGCGGTTGCCTGCCTATGCCTCGACCTATCACGGCGACCGCAACGGCGGGCTGGACAGCAAGGAAGCCTTCGGTGACTTCGCGCTGCAATGCCGCGACATGGGATACACCGCCTACAAGATCCACGGTTGGCACGAAGGCGACCGGCGCGAGGAAGCCGAAAACCTGCTGCATGTGCGCGAGGTGGTCGGCGACAGCATGGAGCTGATGATCGACTGTGCCTGCGAGTTGCGGACGCTGGCCGATGCGATCTATGTGGGCCACGCCTGCGATGAAGCGAAATATTTCTGGTACGAAGACCCATTCCGCGACGCGGGCACATCGGCCCATGCCCACAAGATCCTGCGCGAGAAGATCAAGACGCCGATCCTGCAGACCGAACATATCCGGGGCGTCGAACCCAAGGCCGATTTCGTTCTGGCTGGTGGCACCGATTTCCTGCGCGCGGACCCGGAATATGACATGGGCATCACCGGCACGATGAAGATCGCCCATCTGGCCGAAGCGTTGGGCATCGACTGCGAGATCCACGCGCCGGGGCCGGCGCATCGGGCTGTCATGTCTGCCATGCGCAACAGCAACTATTACGAGGTGGCGCTGGTCCATCCCGATTGCCCAAATTCGATCCCTCCGGTCTATGCCTGCGGCTATTCGGACGAGTTGGACTGCATCGCCAAGGATGGCACCGTGGGCGTGCCGGACGGCCCGGGGCTGGGCGTGACCTATGACTGGGACTTCATCCGCGCCAATGTAACGACGCGGCATGAATTCGCGTGAGCCGACTTAAAACCGATAGGTCAATTCAACCGACAGGCTGGTTGTGCCGTCGAGCGGCGCAAGAAGCGACCCGGATTGCGCGCTGAGCTTCGACCAGGACGCGGAATAGCTGATCCTGTCCGATGGTGCCCAGCCTGCTTGAAGCGCCAGGAAACTCGATGACCCATCTGCCGCGCCGCCAAGGAAGGCCGACAGGTCGAGCGACGCATCTGAGCTGCTTTTGTTGGCGGACAGAAGATAACTGGCATTCGTCTGTTGTGCCGCAACCGGCCCGGCAAGGCCCACGTCGAAATAGCCCGGCGCGTCGTCTAGCCAATGCTGAACCGCGACAGACCCGGTCAGCTGCGTCGTGGCAGAGGCCGCCCATTCCGCGCCGAGCGCCAGGTCCAGCCTGTCATCGGTTGCATATCCGGTTGCGGTGGCGCGTTGCAGGTCCAGCTTGGCGGCAAGGTCCGCTTCCAGAAGCACGGCGCCAGCGGCGTGATGGCCCGAGGCACCGATCAGCGTATAGGCTTGGGCGCTGGACGTGGTTGACGTGTAATCCACGACACCAGCCTGCGGCAGCAGCCGTGCAGCATAGGCAGAAACCTGTCCGGTCCCGGTTGGAAGGCTGACCTTCACACCGGCTTCCAAATCTGCGCCCTGCACCGCCGTGGTCGCGCCATGCGACACGGCCGGGTCGAGGTTGACAAAGGCCGAGGTCGTGAACGTCTGGCCGAAATGGTCCAGCGACACGAACCATTGCCCCGGCAGGTCATCCGTGGCCGCCCCAAGATCGTCCAGCGACAGGCCCGCATTCAGAACGTCCAGCACCGGAACGCCTTCGACCTCGCCCCAGCCGATGGGGTACTTGCCCGCCTTGACGCTGAAATCGCCGAAAGAATTCTGGATGATAAGCTTGTCCAGATCGACCGAGGTGTCGGACGTGCCGTGCAGATCATCCGCCGTGATGCTGACCTGCCATTCGACAAAGCCGATCCCGTCATAGGTGCCGCTGTTGCTGGCCGTCAGGGAAAGCGCGCTGTCGCGCAGGTGGCTGCCCATGGTTGAGGTCAGCGAATGGGCATAACTCAGTTCCCAATCCGGACCGCGCCGGTCCGGTTCTGTTGTGGCTTCGGCTGAAACGGCATCAAGCGAGCCTTCGTCGAATACCAGTGCTCCGTCGTCCAGGGTGAATTCTTCAGCTGGGGTGGCATCGTCGAAGAACAGGCTGCTATCGTCGAAAACGAGTTCCTGCGCCGAAACCTGCGGGGCAAGGGCCAATACGGCGGGCCAGGCATGGATCAGGCGGGGCATTGGGTCCTCCTATCTGGCCTGCGCGCGCAGCGCTGACAATTGCGCGTCGCGGAACACCGCGTCGGTAAGCGCCCTTTGGGTCATCAATTCGGGGTCGATCTTGATGCCGAAATAGATCTCATCCAGCGCCATGTTGGACAGCCGGTTGCTGACCAGGTTCATGATGGTAATCGATCGGGCCAGCCAGACGCCGTTGACGCGCTGATGCTTGCCCGTGATCAGCCGCCGGATTTCGGTGCCGCGCTTGTCATACATTTCCGCCTTCAGCACGATGTAGCGTTCGGCGTCGACCCAGGCGACAGTCTTGGCATAACGCGTCTTGCGGGCGCGGGAGGGCGTGGGGACCTGTTCGATCACATAGGCCTTGCGCCCGGCATAGGTGACGGTGTCGAGCAGGGTGAAGGTGTAGTCATCCAGCTTGCCGGTTTCCTGGTCTTCTGTGGTGAATTCCGACCCGAAAACGCTGACTGGTTCGCTATTGGCAGACGATGACGCAACGATGCGCTTTACCTTGCCCAGTGACGACAGGTAGAGCCAGCTTTCATTGTCGCGGCCTTCATCATTATAGGCAAAAGTCAACATCCCGATCCCGCGTTCGGATGCCGGTTCCAGCACCACGGCGATGGATTGCGTGTCCTTGCCGCCCCGCCCGGTGTTGAGCGACGCGCTTTCCAGTTTCTTGACGGTCGGGCGCTGGGTGCATTTCACCTTGCCGCCGGAAATTCCGTATTTGCAGGTCGAAAGCCGCATCACGGAAAACGAACTGTCATTCTGCGCGCGCGATGCGTCATCGACGCGCTGCATGATGGCGCGGGCGTCTTGCGCGATGGCGGGAGCGGCCAAAAGGGTCAGCGCCAAGGCGATGGGTGTCAGGGAAAATCGGATCATGCCGTGGTTTCCTTTGTTTCGAAATGCGCCGTACCGGCGTTTTTCACGCCGAATTTCGGCTGGAAGATGTAGATGAGCGCGGGCAGGAACAGCAGGTCGCACAGAAGCGCCACGAAGATCGCGAGCGAGCCGAATATGCCGACCTTGGCAATGCCCAGATAGTCCGAGAAAGCCAGCATTGCAAAGGACGCGCCCAGCACCAGCGAGGTGAAGGTGACGGCCTGGCCGACCTCTTTTATGGTCTGGATCAGACTTTCGGTGGCCGACCGCCCACGTGCCAGCGCCATGCGGTAATGGGTGACGAAATGGATCGTGTCATCGACCGCGATCCCGATGATCAGCGGCGCGATCATCAGCGTGTCGGTGTCCAGCGGAATGCCCATCAGTCCCATCAATCCAAAGGCCAGAACCGCAGGCAGCATGTTGGGCACGATGGCGAGCAACCCACCCTGCACCGAACCCAGCGTCAGGATCAGGATGCCGGAAATGATCAGCACCGCGAAGGTCAGGGACTTGAACTGGCTTTTGGAAATCACGTCGGACATGCGCATCATCAGGGCGAAGGTGCCTGTCAGTTCCACGTCCAGATCGGGGTAGGCTTCTGCCAGGGGTTCGAAATGCGATGCGATGATGTCTTCGATCCCTTCGAAGAATTTCCCGTATTCGTGGCTGCCCGCATTGCGAAGCTGCACTGTGACATGGGCACGCGAATAATCATCGGACACCATGGCGCGGCGGTCTTCGGGGTTCGAGGAATTGAACAGGAACAACAGTTGCGACACGGCAAGCTGGTCGTCGGGGATATTGAAGAACGCCGGGTTGTCGTCATGCATCACCTGATTGGTGGTCTTGACCAGATCGGCCAGCGACGCGGTGCGCACGACATATTGGGCGTAGCGGGTTTCAAGGTCTTCCTGCATCCTGTCCACCGCCTGCAACACCGCCGGATCGGAAAATGCGTCGAGCTTGCCGAAATCCAGCATGACCTCCATCGACCCGGTGCCGGCCATCTGGTCATCGACGATCTCATAGGCCGTGCGGAAGGGCGTGTCCTTCTTGAATAGCTCCACAAGGTTGGTGTCGATGGTGACCTTGGTCGCGCCATAGCCGCAAAGCGCGAAAAGCCCGACGAAGATCACGACGATCGGGTAGCGGGCGCGGTGCGCGAAGCCAGGCACCTTGTCCAGCAACGGTTGCAGCCAAGTTGCACCCAAGAGCCAGGACAGGCCAATGCGGCGGGCGACCCATTTGATCAATCGGACGGGCGCCAACATCAGATGCAGGATGCGGCCGAGCCGACCCTTTTCACGCGGGGGTCGGGCAACGGCATGCGGGTGCCAGAATTCCATCAGGACCGGCAATATGATGATGGTGAAAAGGAATGCCGCGAAAACGCCGGCAGCCGAAGAGTAGCCGAATGTCTTGAACTGACCCACGCCGCCATAGGCTATGGCCATCATGCCCGCCGCCGTGGTGATCGTGGTCAGAAGGATCGGCACACCCGTCTTTTCAAACGTCCGGCGCATGGATGCCGCATGGTCCATCCCTTCGCGTTTGAACAACAGGTATTCGCTCATCACATGCACGCAATCGGCGATGCCCACGGCCAGGACCAGCATGACGGTCAGGCTGATCAGCTGCGATGATGGGATGTTTAGCCAGGCCATGCCGCCGAAGACCCAAAGGCAGCTGGACGCGATGGCGACCAGCGGCCAAACCACCGCAGCGCCGGTGTGAAATAGTGTATAAAGCAGCAAGACGATCAGCCCCATGGCGATCATCACCAGCACCATGGCCTGCATCAGGGTCTGCATGGAAAATTCCATCATCCCCGCCGTGCCGACCGGGTAGAATTCGAACGCCTCGGCATAGTCGCGCTGGCCATAGATTGCGGTCAGCGCGTCCATGAAACCGGTATAAACGGCGGGCAACGTGTCCTGAAATTCGACGACCTGTTCGATGGCATCGGCGTCTATGGTCAGGTCGAAATCGCTGGCCGCGAGGTCCAACGCATCGGCGCCGAAATCGTCCAATGCCTCGGCGGAATCAGGGTCTTCGACAGGGATCGCGCCGAAATCGGTGGAAATGGCAATCGCCGAATATTCGCCGTTGTCGGAAAATAGGAACAAGGCAAGGTTCGGTTGCGACCGCGCCAGGGCCTCGGTTTCCGCCGCGATCCGGGGGGTGATCTCGCCGGTTTCGGGCAGCAACGGCAGGCTTTCCAGCGTGTCATTGGCGCTGCGCTGATACAGGAAATTGGACAACGACTGCACGCGGGTGATGTGGTCCAGCCCTTGCAGTGTCTCATCCGTGATCCCCAGCGCTTCGGTATCGGCCAGGTGCCAGTCTTCGATCTCGCGTGTCAGGTCGCGCAGGGCAGTCAGGGAAGCGGGTGAAAACACGTTTCCATCCTTGGCCCGGTAGACAAGAAACAACCCGTCGTCGCCGCCGAACTGGCTGCGGAAATCGTCCAATGCATTCACGGCGGGGTCGTCGTCGGACAGCCAGGCGTCGAAGCTCGTGTCCAGTTGAAACCGCGTAATGCCGGCGCCCAGAACCAGCGTGCCGATCACGAAGATGATGATGATGGGTAAGCGCGCGGGGCGCAGCGTGTCTGGAATTGCGGCGAAGAACCCGGCCAGGGCCTGAAGGATACGGTTCAAATCACTTTCCTCCCGCGCCTTGGCCACAGGGGCGACGCGTTGTTGGATCTGAATATAGGGTGCCTGTCGCATGACGAAAGGTTCAGATGGGTCGCGAAATTTCGGGCCGTGGGTTTTGGGCAACGCTGGACCTTGGCGGCTGGCCGCGATTGGCATGTCCAAGGTTGGACAGCTTTGATGGCCGCCGCGAAGGAAGCGAAAGGCAAGCCGCGCAGGGGTTGCCACAGGCGTGAAAAACCCGCTCAATGCAGGCAGTTCCAGGGGAGGTCACATGGACTACACGCTGTCGCCTGAGATCGAAGACTATCGCCAGCGCGTGCGCGCCTTCGTGCAGGCACATGTCCTGCCGCTGGAAACCGACCCGGCCAGTTTTGATCCGCATGAAAACATCCGCGAGGACCTGCTGGCCGAAATACGCGGCAAGGCACGGGCCGAAGGTTTGTGGTGTTTCCAGATGCCGAATGAACGGGGCGGGCAAGGGGTTGGCGCGGTCGGCATGGCCGCACTTTACGAGGAAATGAACCGTTCGATCTTTGGACCGGCCTGTTTCAATTCGGCGGCTCCCGATGACGGGAACATGATCCTGCTGAACAAGGTCGGGACCGAGGCGCAGAAAGCGCGCTGGCTTCAACCCATCATCGACGGCAAGGTTCGGTCGTCCTTCGTTATGACCGAACCGCATCCGGGGTCGGGGTCGGACCCTGCGGGGATGATGCTGACCAAGGCTGAAAAGGTGCAAGGCGGCTGGCGGATATCGGGGCGCAAATGGTTCATCACCGGGGCCGAAGGGGCGCAGCATTTTATCTTGGTGGCACGCACGTCCGACGACCCGCGCAAGGGGCTGACGGCATTCCTGTTCGACGCAGATCAACCGGGCTGGCGCATCGATCGGCGCATTCCGATCATGGGGCCCGAGGAACATGGCGGGCATTGCGAACTGACCTTTGACGGGCTGGAGGTGGCCGATGAAAACGTGCTGATGAATGTGGGCGACGGGTTGAAGGCCACGCAGATCCGTCTTGGCACAGCGCGGCTGACCCATTGCATGCGCTGGCTGGGCCTCGCCAAGCGGTCGCTCGAAATCGCGCAGGAATATATCGAGCGCCGCGAAGGTTTCGGCATTCGTCTGGCCGACCGCGAAAGCGTCCAGCTGATGATGGGCAGGGCGGCGATGGATATCGAAATCGGCCGCATGCTGACCATGAAGG
>JBNKYL010000207.1:0-12173 GCA_050300875.1 Paracoccaceae bacterium | reverse complement strand
TTGCCTGCCGCGATGATGCTCCAAAAACGCAACGCCACCGTGACGATTGTTCACAGTCGCACCAAGGATATTGACGAAGTTTGTCGTCAGGCAGATATTTTGGTCGTAGCGATTGGTCGCCCTGAAATGGTGCGTGGCGATTGGATCAAGCCCGGGGCGACGGTGATCGACGTGGGCATCAATCGGATCGATGCGCCGGAACGTGGCGAGGGCAAGACGCGGCTGGTGGGCGATTGCCATTTCGAAAGCTGCGCCGAGGTCGCCGGTGCGATCACGCCGGTGCCGGGGGGCGTCGGGCCGATGACGATTGCGTGTCTGCTGGCCAATACGCTGACGGCCTGTTGCCGGGCAAACGGATTGCCGGAACCTGAGGGTCTGACCGCCTGAGCCGGTGCAGCGCGCGCGTTTCGCATGCGAAACATTTTCGGACAGGTTCTTGAAACCTTTGCCGAAATCGGCGCGATCTCCGGAAAGAACTTTTTGCGAAATGGCGCGTATTAACGTTAGTTAACAATTGGTTAACTATCTGCGCGGCATCGGGATGACGCATTGTGTCGGCCCGGTCAGGACGGCGCGGGCGTCGGGCGCCATCAATGTGGTCAATGCGTCGTCCCGGGTTTTGAGCCCGCCCGTATAGGTGCCATAGGCAGGCAGGATCAGCCGGGCCGCATCAATCAGGAAACAGGGTCGCGAGATGCCGCGTCCGCGAGCGGTGAAATTGGCCTTGGGGTGGTAATGGCCGGATACTTCGCCCGTCGCCTGCACGTCCGCGATATGGCGAAAGGTCAGGGGGCCAATCCGGGTTTCGCCCAATTGCGTCCCGGGCCACGGCAGCGGCGCGGGGTCGTGATTGCCGGTGATCCAGATCCAGCGGCGACCCGCCTGAAGCCGCAGTAGCGTTGCGGTTTCAGCATCGTCAAGCGCAAGGGCCGCCAGGTCATCATCGAACGTGTCGCCGAGGCAAAGCACGGTGGCGGGTGCCAGTGCCTCGATATCCGATTGCAGCCGGATCAGCGTGTCGCGGGTTTCATAGGGCGGCAGGAAAGCGCCGCCGCGCCGGGCCATGCGTTCGGATTTGCCCAAATGCAGGTCGGCCACGGCCAGAAGGCTTTCGGACGGCCAGAACAATGCCCCGGTCGTCAGGGCGACAAGGTCAGCGCCGTTCAGGGTGATGGGAAGTCCGTTCATGGTTTGTTCATTAACGCGCCCGCCCCTGGACTGGCAAGTGCCGTTCAGGCCTCGATCAGGCAAAATCCATGACCGAACGGGTCGGCCATGAAGGCCGCGCGCGGTCGGCCGGGAACCTCGTGCACGATTTCGCAGATGGCGCCCATCTGTTGTGCGCGGGCGAGGCAGCCATCGAAATCGTCGGAATGAAAGTCGAGGTGGATCGGCGTCCAATGGCGAGTATAGATCCGGGTGGCTTCGGCATCCTGATAGGGCTTGGATCCTTCGGGCTTCTGCAAAAGCAGAATGCGCTGTTGGTCCTTTTCTATCAGGGCCATGACAGGCAAGGGGCGCGACAGTTCGGAAAAGCCGAAGGTCGTGTTGTAAAAGGAAATGCCCTGTTCGAGGTCGGGCACGTCGAGGGATATGGACAGGCGCAGGGTCATGGCATGATGCGTTCGAGGCGGGCGTAGCTGTCTTCCATCCCGTGTTCCATGCCGGTTTCAAGCATGGCTGCGCGGGTGGCGGCGTCGGGCAGGGACATCGTCATGACCATCAGCGTGCCGTCGCCATCGGCCTTGAAGAGGGTTTCGATGCGATTGTCGGGCGTTGGGTCAGGTAGGTGCATCCGTTCGACATGGACAATGCGGTGCGGCGGGTCGGTTTCGATGAATTCACCGGTCAGGTAAAAGCTGTGCCCGTCGCCATTGGTCCAGTCATAGCGAAACGTACCATCGGCGTTCTGATCGCAGCGCGACATGGTCCAGCCATCGGGGCCGGTCATCCATTGCGGGATCAAGGCGCGATCCGTGTGGGCGCGGTAGATCAGGTCGGGCGGCGCGGCGAAACGGCGACGGACGATGACTTGGGTTTCGCCCTGCACCCGCAACGTGAGTTTGGTCATGTGTCGAGTTCCTTTCGCATTCGGATGACCAGCTTATCGAGCCGGGAATAGTTGCCTTCCAACGCGTTGCGCATCATGGCGAGCCAGTCTTCGAGGCCCGATAGCGCTTCGGGGGCCAATCGACAGGGGCGGCGTTGGCCATCGACACGGCGCAGGATCAGCCCGGCATTTTCCAGGACCTTCAGATGCTGGGAAATGGCAGGTTGCGAGATGTCGAAGGGTTCGGCCAGTTCGCCAACCGTGGCTTCGCCGTCGGCGAGTCGCGCCAGGATGGCGCGGCGGGTCGGATCGGCAAGGGCGGTGAATGCGGCGTCGAGGCGGGTCATTGTTTTATCACTCACTTATATAAGTAAATGATTAAATAGATTCGCCCTGCGCGTCAATCTGTGGACAGGCCGGCGGTTTCCATGAGCGCGCGGGCCTCTTCTGCCAGCAGCCGTTCGGTGGCCTGGCCTTCGATCCGGACCTTGGAAATTTCAAGGAAAAGCGGGGCGGCGAACGGGGTTACATGCGGCAGGCGGATCAGGTCGGTGCCGTCGCGGGTGCGGGCGATCATTTCTTCAATGCGGCCGAAATCGACGAGGCCTTTCATCGCTTCCTCGCGAGTGATTTGCAGCATCAGGTGGTCGGGGTCGTATTTGATGAGGGTGTCGTAGAGGATCGTGGATGAGAATGTCGCCTGCCGCCCGGATTTGCGGCCCTGCACCGTGCGGCGGTCGATGAGGCCGGCGATGGTGGCGGCCGTGCGGAACGTCGTTTTCATCACCTGATTGCCCGACAGCCAGGTTTCGAAAGACTGCCGCAGGTCTTCGATCTGTAACAGCGGGCCGGGGTCGTTGACAGCATCCAGCCCCCAGATCAGCACGGCGTAGTCGGTGGCGACAAAGCCCATCGGGTGCTGGCCAAGCTGTTCCATGCGTTGGGTCAGCAACAGGCCCAGGGTCTGCATGGCGTTGCGGCCCGCGAAACCATAGACGCAGAGGTGTTCGCGCCCGTCATGGGGGAAGCTTTCGATCAGCAAACGGCCCGGTTCGGGCAGCTGTGACATGTCGCGCTGCAGGGCCAGCCAGTCGCGGGTGTGATCGGGCAGGGCGGACCAGTCGCCGGAATGAAGCAAGGTCAGGATACGGTGCGAAAGCTGGGTCGAGGTGGCGAATTTGGTGCCGGAAAACACCGCGAAACGGGGTTTTCGGGTCGGGTTCGGGCTGACCTCGACCACCAGTTCGCGCATGTTTTCGTAGCGCACGACCTTGCCACCGATCACGAAAGTGTCGCCGGGGGTAAGGGTGGCGGCGAAGGATTCCTCGATTTCCCCCAATGCCTTGCCGCCGCGACGGTTCTTCAGGCGGACATCGACGGTGTCGGTGTCCTGAATTGTGCCCAGATTCATGCGGATGCGTTGGGTCGCGCGGGGATCGCGCAGGTGCCAGTGGCCATCATTTTCAATCAGGCGTTGCCATTGGTCATAGCGGCGCAGCGCGTAGCCTCCGGTTGCGGCGAAGTCGAGGCAGGCGTCGAAATCGGAGCGGGTGAGCGCGGCGTAGTCGGAAAAACTGGTGACTTCTTCGTAAAGGTCATCGGCGCGGAATGGTCCGGCGCAAGCGCGGATCAGAATGTGTTGGCACAGCACGTCGCGCGGGCCGGGGGTGCGTGGGTCGCCGTCGAGGTCGTGGGCCTTTACCGCTTGCAGGGCAGCTACACATTCCACGATTTCGAAGCGGTTGGCGGGGACAAGCAAGGCCTTTGAAGGCGCGTTGTAGCGGTGATTGGCGCGACCGATGCGCTGAACCAACCGTTTGACGTTCTTGGGGGCGCCGACCTGGATGATCAGGTCGACATCTCCCCAGTCGATACCCAGGTCCAGCGTGCCGGTGCAGACGATGGCGCGCAGCGCGCCTTGGGTCATTGCGGCTTCGACCTTCAGTCGCTGTTCGCGGGCGAGTGATCCGTGGTGGATGGCGATGGGCAGGTTGTCGGTATTGGCGTGCCAGAGGGCCTGAAAGAAAATCTCGGCCTGGGCGCGGGTGTTGTGAAAGATGAGCGTGGTCTTGTGGGCGCGCACGGCATCCAGCACGGCGGGGATCGCATAGGCGCCACCGCCGCCGGACCAGGGCGGTGGGTCGTCCGTGGTCAGCATGGCGATATCCGGGTCGGGGCCGGGATCGGCATGGGTGATGCGGGCGGTTGTGCCGGTGGGGGCAAGGTAGCGGGCCATGGCGTCGGGGTCTTCGACCGTGGCCGACAACCCGACCAGCCGCAAGCCGGGGCAAATGGCGCGCAGGCGGGCCAGCGCCAGCATCAGCTGCGTGCCGCGTTTGCTGTCCGCCAGCGCATGAATCTCGTCGATGATGACACGGGTCAGTCCGGCGAAAGTGCGGGCGGCGTCATCGTAGCTGACCATCAGCGCCAGAGATTCCGGCGTGGTCAGCAGGATATGCGGCGGGTCGGCGCGTTGCCGCTGGCGGCGGGCGTGGGATGTATCGCCTGTGCGATCCTCGACCCGGATGGGCAGGTCCATGTCGGCGATCGGTGTGGACAGGTTGCGCTTGATATCGGCGGCCAGCGCCTTGAGCGGAGAGATGTAGAGCGTGTGCAGACCAGGCGCGGGTTCGGCGGCCAGTTCGGCCAGCGTGGGCAGGAAACCCGCCAGCGTCTTGCCGCCGCCGGTAGGAGCGATCAGCAAGTTGGCGGGGTGGTCGGCATGGGCCAACAGGTCAAGCTGGTGCGGATGCGGGGACCAGCCACGAGAAGCGAACCATTTGTTGAATTGGGCTGGCAAGGGGTTGCTGGGCAAGGCGAAACACCGGGTTGAGGTGAAGCGCAGCCTAGATGTTGCCTTGGGACAGTTCCAGCCCGGGTGGGGCCAAACTCAGGTGCGGCGTATGGGCGGAAAACCCGCGGGGTTTCCAGGCACAGGGAAAGGGAAATCGGAAACTGCGGCAGTTTCCGGTTCCAACTCCGCGTAGAAGTTCGGCTCGGCTAGTGAACGATGACTTCTTCCTTGACGAACATGTTCGCCCAGGCGCGGTCGATCAGGTCGGGGCGCATCTGATAGGGGATGCCTTCGAATTCGCAGATCGAGATCATCTGGTCGATCAGGAAGATCGGCTGATAGTTTGCATAGATGTTGTCGATCGTCGGATACTTCTTTTTCATCAGGTAGATGAGCGCCTCTTCGTTCAGCGGCATCTTGCGCTTCTTGGCGACCATGGCGAAGATTTTCAGGAAATCGGCCTGGTTGGGCCCGTCGATCTTGATCTTGAAGAAGATCCGGCGCAGGGCGGCTTTGTCGAAGATTTCGTTCGGGTGGAAGTTAGTCGAGAAGATGACCAGCGTGTCGAACGGGGTTTCGAATTTTTCGCCCGATTGCAGGGCCAGGATGTCGCGGGCTTCTTCGAGCGGAACGATCCAGCGGTTGACGATGGCCTGCGGCGGTTCGGCCTGGCGACCCAAGTCGTCGATGATGAAGATGCCGCCGGTCGATTTCAGCTGCAACGGCGCCTGATAGGTCCGTGCCGTGGGGTTGTAAACCAGGTCGAGCATTTCGAGCGTCAGTTCACCACCGGTCACGACGGTGGGGCGTTCGCACAGCACGTAGCGGCGGTCGTATTTGTTGTCGGTCCGGCGCAGCGAGCTCAGGTCGTTTTCGGCTTCGGGTGCCAGCGTGTGAACGATCGGGTCGTAGACCGTGATGACCTGGCCGGAATATTCGACGGCACGCGGGACAAAGATGTTGTCCCCGAGCGCGGCCTTGATGCCGTTTGAGATCGACGATTTACCGTTGCCCGGCGGGCCGTACATCAGGATCGAGCGGCCTGCGGACACGGCGGGGCCAAGGTGATCCAGCAATTCATCGGGCAGGATCAGGTGGCCCATCGCGGCGGTCAGCTGATCGCGGGTGACCTGAATGTTGCGGATCGACTGGCGTTTGACCTGTTCGTTGTATTTTTCCAGCGGCACCGGCATGGCGCCGAAATATTCTGACTGTCCCAATGCGTCGAGCGCGCGGGCCTTGCCGGCATCGGACAGCTGATAGCCCATTTCGCCGCCTGAATTGGCGTGCAGCGTACCCGTGGCTTCGACGAGTTTCTGCGTACGGGCGAGGTCCACCAGTTCCTGTGTGACCGGGATCGGCAGGGCGAGCACCTTGGACAGGGCGCCGACGGTGTCGACGTTCATCCGGAATATGGTTTTCAGCAGGATATCCCGCATCATCACCATGTTCAGGCCGGTATCCGCCATCGTTTTCGGCGCCGGGGGGGCCAGAACGTTGCTTGCCTGCATATTCATGTCGTCACATCCCGCTCGAGGTCTTTCAAGGTCACACCCACCCATGTATCCTGCCTGAAAACAAACAGGAGCAGAGGCATGAGCAGGCCTGATCCTACAGCCTTGTTGGGCTTTTTTGTGGCGGTATTGGTGGCAATGTGTGGTGCCACGGTGTGGATGGGCGGGCTGTATATCGGCAAGCACGAGCTGGACATGATGCACCTGCTTGAAATGGTTTTCCGCATGGCCGATGGCGAATGGCCGCATCTGGATTTCGTAACGCCCATCGGGGCGCTGGCGATGTGGCCGATATCGTTGCTGGTGCAGCTTGGCATGGGCGTGGGGATGGCGATCATATTCGCGCAGGTGCTGGTGGCTCTGGTCGCCCTGCCGATGGTCTGGTGGGCGGCGTGGTCGCGTCTGCCCAAGCTGCCGGCCTATCTGTTCGGGTTGTTCGTGATCGTTCTGATCACCGCGCTGGTGCATGGCGAGGCTGAAAGAAGCGTTTCGATATCAATGCATTACAACCGCTGGGCCTGGGCGTTTGCGTTCATTGCCATTGTCGTGGCGCTGGTTCAGCCGGAAGAGGACCATGCACTTTTCGACGGGGTGTCGATCGGTCTGTCCATGTTCATCCTGTTGATGATCAAGGTGACCTATTTCGGGGCATTCGCGGTGCCGATCCTGTTGGCGCTGATCCTGCGTGGGGCAGGGCGGACTTTGGGCGTTGCGGTGGTGACCGGGTTGGTTCTGGTGGCGATCCCGACGGCGTTGGCGGGGTTCGGGTTCTGGACGGCCTATCTGGGCGATCTGATTTACGTGGCGGGGTCGGAGGTGCGGCCCTATCCCACTGGCAGTTTCGGCGAGGTCGTGGGCGCGCCGGCAGGGCTGGGCGCGAGCATGGTGATGATCGCGGCGATCATCCTGGTGCGCCAATCGCATCAGCTGGGCGGTTTGATCCTGTTGCTGCTGGCGCCGGGGTTCTTCTATGTGACCTACCAGAACTTTGCCAATGATCCGCAATGGCTGTACCTGCTGGCGGTGTTGCTGTTTGCCTTTGTGCCATTGGAAGACATACGCAATGGCTGGGGCTGGAACCTGCGGTTCGCGACGGCGCTTGCGGGCGGCATGGCGCTAGCGCTGTCCTTGCCATCGTTTTTCAACCTGGCCTATTCGCCGTTCCGGCATCTGGTGGTGAAAGCCGAGGACTACGTGCCCTTCTTCCGCGACCGGGTGGGGCATGGCGATCTGCTGACCGCGCGGGTGCGGGCCTATCGGATGGATATGCGCGCGCCGATCGATGTCGAAGGCACCCCGTCGGCGCCCTATCAGGATATCAAAGAAGCGCTGAAACCGCGGGTCCTGATGGGGGAAGAACTGCCGATCTGTTCGCTGGAACTGGGCACGATCGCGTGGTTTCAGGGCATGGCCGATGACCTCACTGCGGCGGGTTATGCCGGGCAGGGGTATCAGATCCTGATGGCCGACCTTGTGTCGAGCCTGTGGTTGTTCGGGGATTTCGAACCGCTGAAAGGTGGGGCGCCGTGGTATTACGGGAATATTCCGGGGCTGCGGAATGCCGACTACCTGTTGGTGCCGATGTGTCCGGCCACGCATGATATCAGCGGGCAGATACTGGAAAATGTCGAGGAAGTGGGCGTGGTGCTGACCGAGGAACGGCGCAACAAGCTATACATACTTTACAAGATCGACCCACCGGTCGACGCGGGCAGCTAGCTGCCCACCCAGAGCCCCAGAAGCAGGTAAAAGCCCAACGTCCCGGTGAGCGCCAGCCCCATCGGGAAGTTGCGGCTTTCCCAGGATTTCCAGCCCGGCACAAGGCCTCGAATGGCAGGGATGCGGCGCGCCGCCTGATGGGTGGCGACGGCGGCCAGCAGCACAGACGCGAACAAAAACAGCACGACCGAAAGGTCGCCGCCGGAAAAGAACGGCGCCATGGCGGCCGCGAACTTGATGTCGCCTGCGCCGATGCCGCCGAACATATAAAGGATCACGCCGATGCCAAATACGATGGCCGCCCCGGCAATGCGCCACAGGTAGGTTTCAAAGGGCAGGGCGATCAGGCCCACGACCAGGAAAATCCCGAACAGCAGCAGCACCGATTTGTTGGGGATGCGCATGACGGACAGGTCGCTCCAGGCCACCCAGAAACATAAGGGCAGGACGAATGGGGCAAACCAGGCGGCAGACCAGACAGTGACAGCCATCCTTGGCCTAGCCGTTTTCCAGCGCCTGCAGCGCGCGCACCGCGGCTTCGAAATGCTGCGGATGGGTTTCTATGGCTTGCTGCAAAAGGTTCTTTCCGGTGATGACGTCGCCCTGTTTGATCGCGGCCAAGGCGGCGGTGTAAATCAGTTGAGCACGCTCGGTCTGCGTCATCTGCATGACGGGCAGATCGTAGTTGCGCTGCGCGGCGCGGGCCAGAACGAGGTTGTTCTTGGCGGTGAAAAGGCCGGGATCATACCGCAGGGCTTCCGCGAAAAGCTTCTCCGCAGCGGAATAGTCACCACGCGTCAGCTTGGAATAGCCCCAGTTGTTCAGCACGCCGGATGGCGTCGTGGTCAGCCCGACGGCGGTTTCATAGAAACTGTCGGCCTTGGCCCAGTCCTTTTCACTATCGGCAATCATGGCTTCCAGCCGGTAGCGTTTGAAGGTTTCGTGGGTCGGCGGCACGGCATTGAGAACGTCTGACGCGCCTTTCCAGTCACCGGCACGAATCATGGCATCCGCCAAGTCGACGCTGTCAGAAGCTTCGGCGCTGGGATGCGCGACGACAGCCTGCCAGGCCTGAACCGCTTCGCGCATGGATCCCGCGCGCACCAGGCTTTGTGCCAGTCCCCGCAGCAGATCGACCCTGTCGGGATTGTCAACGATGGCGCGCTTGAAATAGGCGACGCTTTCTTCGGGGTCGCCCGCTGTCAGCATCAGATTGTTCATATTGGCGCTGTCGATGACGTTGATGTCCTTGACGGCCTCTTCGATGTCGTTGCTGGTGTCGGCACATGCGCCAAGCATCACCAAACCACCCGCGCAAAACGTGGTCATCCAAAACCGGCGCATAGCCCTGTTTCCTTTGTACATTCCTGCCCGTCCCTTTTGGATTATTCGGTGCTCATCAGCAGGTAGTCACCCGGACCGCGATACACCAAGTCAAAGGGTTCTTCTTCGGCTTCAGAATAAACCGGCTGCCCCAGCTTGGCGAGTGCGAGCTTCAAATTCCGCTGAATTTCGGCACTTTCGCCACTATCCAGCGCAAAGGCGGTTTGAAGGACCCGGCTGGCCTCACCCCAGTCGCTGCGTTCCATCAGCACAACGCCCAGGTTGTTCCAGGCGGGAACATAGGTTTCGTCGGTTTCCACGGCCTGGCGCAGCAAGTCTTCGGCCTGACCCAACCGTCCAAGGCCCAGATTGGCGGTGCCAAGTGACGCAAGGATCGGCGCGGTCAGGCCCTGTTCGCCGGCGGCGCGGTAATAGCTTTTGAGCGCGAGTTCATATTCTTGCGCGAACATCAGCCGGTGGCCGACCAGCAAGGGGTCAAGCGTGTCGCCGCGCGCGTCGATGCCGGGTGGCGTGACATCGCTGCCGCTGCCAAGCCCGGTCGTCTGACATGCCGATAGCAGCCCGAAGGCTGCTACCCATCCCACCCAATTTTTCATCCGAGCCTCAGAATTTGGCGTTCGAAAGCGTCACGTAGATTTCGTAGACCGATGGCCCGATCATGATGATCAGAAGGGGCGGCACGGTCAGCATCATTGTGGCCAAAGTCATCTTGGTCGGCAAGGTGTTTGCCTTTTCTTCGGCCCGCATCACGCGTTTGTCACGCATTTCGCCCGAATAGACACGCAAGGCTTCTGCAATCGAGGTACCGAAAGATGCCGACTGGATCAGCACGGTCACGAAGCTTGAGACATCCGGCACGCCACAGCGTTCGGACATGTCGCGCAGCACGGTGATACGGTCCTTGCCGGCCTTGACCTCGTGCGCGACCATTTCGAATTCATCGGCCAGCGCGGGCGAACCGGGGCGGATTTCCTTGCTGACGCGCACGATGGCCTGGTCCAGCGACTGACCCGCTTCGACGCAGACAAGCATCATGTCCAGGCTGTCGGGGAAACCGTTGATGATTTCTTCCTGGCGTTCCTGCTGGCGCTTGGTGATCCAGTATTTTGGCGCCATGTAGCCGATCGCGGCCGGCAGGATGGACCACAAGATCAGCTTTTGCGTGGACGGATCCCCCGTGGCCGACAGGTAGATGGCCATGGCGGCCCCCAGGATCAGACCGATCAGGCCCAGTGCGAACTGGGCGAAATGGTACATGCGCACCGCGCCCTTGGTCCGATAGCCGGCCTGCAGCAGCTTGAGCTGGATGGCGGAGTATTCTTCTTCGTTCTGCGGTTCCAGGAAGTTGGAATACTTTTCCAGCTTGTCCTTGTTGGAGGACCGGCGCAGCGCCTGGGTCGCAGAGGTCACCTTGTTATTGCCTTGCGCAGATGCCTTGAGCTTGGCCAGCGGGTCGGCACGCTTTTTCAGCAGGATCGGCAGCGTTCCCAGGATCAGGAACATGCCGAGGATGCCGACCACCAGGACCGGGCCGAAGGGGCCCAGTTGTTCGGTCAGGATGTCCATTATCGCTTGCATGATCGCCCCCTCAGACCTTGATGTTCACAAGTGTGCGCATGACGAAGATGTTCGCCGTCAGGAAGCCCGCCACGACAAGCGCAGCCGGAATGAAGGCGGCCGTCTGTTTGACGTCGTCATAGTAATGCGGCTGGATGACGTTGATCATCACCAGGGCCACCAGCGGGAAGCCGGACAGGAAGTTGCCGGACCACTTGGCTTCGGCGGTGATCGCCTTGACGCGGCGGAACAACTTGAACCGGGCGCGGATCACCTTGGCCAACCCGTCGAGGATTTCGGCGAGGTTACCACCGGATTGCTGCTGGATGGTCACGGCAACCGCGAGGAAGCGCAAATCCTGCATGTCCAGGCGTTCGGCCATGTCTTTGAGCGCCTCGCCGACGTCGCGACCATAGGCGGATTCGTCCGAGATGACGCCCATTTCCGATGCCAGCGGGTCCGGGACCTCTTTCGCGACGATGCCGAGCGCGGCAGTGAAAGGATGGCCGACGCGCAACGAGCGCACCATTAGTTCCACCGCATCAGGCAGTTGTTCTTCGATCAGGGCCAGACGTTTCTTGGCTTTGTTGTTGATCCAGACATAGACACCGCCGACCCCCATGACGACCGAGATAGCGGTGCGGATCACGGGCGAAGCGCCTGTGCCGATGGTCAGGCCGATGAAGGCGATGACGCCCAGCACGCCCATCAGCGCGATAAGCTGCGGCGGGGTAAAGGCGATGTTCGCCTTTTGCGCCTTGTTGGCCAGGATCGCATAGATCGGGATCGACCGCGATTTCATGTGCTGGCCCATCTCCTTGCGGAGCTGTTCCAGAACCTGTTCGCGGCCTACGCCCTTTTCGAGCATTTCCAGGCGCCGGTTGACGCGGGAATTCAGGCTGATCGATTTGCCGAAGATGGTCAGGTAGATGCCTTCGACCACCACCAGAACAGAGATGAAAATCAGGCCATAAATTAGGGGTTCTGCCGAGATAACCATTTGATTTTACCCCTGGAATGGTTCGAAGATCGACGCGGGCAGATCGTAGCCCCACATCTTGAAACGTTCGGAATAGTGGCTACGCACACCGGTGGCGGTGAAGTGGCCGATGATCTTGTTGTCTGGCGTCAGGCCGACACGCTGATAGCGGAAGACTTCCTGCATCGAAATCACGTCGCCTTCCATGCCGGTCAC
>JBNKYL010000206.1:0-4443 GCA_050300875.1 Paracoccaceae bacterium | reverse complement strand
AACCGTTTGCTTGGCTGCAGGCGTTTCGCGCCGTGCGGCACGCAACGGTGGTTCGTCGGGCAAGATCGAACCGGAATTGACGCCGATTTCAGGATAGGCAGGCGCGGTAAGATCGATGTCGCGGGCCGAAAGTTGGGGCGTCACCCATTTCAGGTTGAGCGGCGCCTCGCTTGGCGGCGCCGGGATCCGGCGCGAAACGAATTCGACCGGCGCAGGGGTGTCACTTGCGCCCCCGGTGGCCTCTGGCTGCTGTTCTTCTTCCGCGGCGGCGGGTTTCGCCGCGGCAACGTCCCGGACCTGCGGCGCGCCGATCACATCGGACCGGCGGATCGGCCGGTCTTCCCGTTCGACCTTGCCGCCGGGATTCAACAGTTTATGCGCGATCGAGGTTTCGCCGAAATATGGTTCGCCATCGAAAACATCGGGGTCCGGAATGGCCGCGAAGCATAGGGGGCTGAACCGGTGGCTATCGGCGAAAGCTTCGGCTTCGTGCAAAGTCTGTTCGGCCACGACCGCCACGCAAACCCGGCCATCGCCGAGATCACGCCAGTCAAAGGCCAGTTCGTCCACGCCATATGGCGTCAGCCCTTCCAGTGCTTCGCGAACGGCAGACGGCTTGTTGGAGCTGTCCATCGGGCCGAGATTCAGTTCGCGATACAGAATCTGGCTGTTGGGCACGATGAGCTTGGTGGCGAACTTCCCACCCGACAACTCCATTGCCGTGCGGCGCAGGAAGGCCATGTTCTCGTCCAAGTCGTCAGCGCCGGGATCGGCCGAGCCAATGGCCCGCCAACCGGATTTGGACCGGTGCAGCAGGACAATGCCGTCCTGTTCCAGGATCAGTGCTGAACTTGGTTTCATGCCCTGGCTATTGTCCCAGAAATTGCCCTTGCGAGGCGCCCTGCTCGCCCCTTTTGAAATGTTATCGCAGCTTTCTGCCGAAGGCCATATGTGGCCGTGGCGATTGCATTGCATCGGCGGACATTATCGTCGCATGGTTGGCCGAATGCGAAACGGACCGGAGGTTCCAATGCGTTACCTTTTTGTAGTCGCCCTTATGCTTTTTCCCGCCTTGGGCTGGGCGCAGCCGGCGGATCGGAAAATCACCGTCAATGCCGA
Organism: Paracoccaceae bacterium; assembly: GCA_050300875.1. Taxonomy (GTDB): domain Bacteria; phylum Pseudomonadota; class Alphaproteobacteria; order Rhodobacterales; family Rhodobacteraceae; genus CBDCFL01. Next base: position 3,324 of record JBNKYL010000206.1, on the reverse strand, counting down.
ATCCTTCGTGGCTGCCATACCGGATATGGCGGTCATATCGCTGGGCGTGGAAAGTGCTGCGCGCACGGCGGATGCGGCCTTGGAGGGCAATTCGCAGGATATGGACGCGGTTCTGTCCATGCTGAAAGCGTCAGGTCTGGAAGATCGTGACATTCAGACCTCGGGCTTTTCCATTGATCCGATCTATGCCCAGGACATGACCAACAGGCAGATTACCGGCTATGTCGTGCGCAACCAGGTGCAGGCGCGGGTGCGGGATCTGGATGGCCTGGGTGCGTTGCTGGATCAGGTCGTGGCCAGTGGGGCGAATCGCCTGCAGGGGCTGCGGTTCGACGTGCAGAACACCGAACCGCTTGCCGATCAGGCGCTGTCTGGCGCCGTGGCGCGTGCGACAGCCAAGGCCGGGCTGATGGCCGATGCGGCAGGGGTGAGGCTGGGCCCGGTTCTTTCCATGTCGGAAAGCGGCGGGTTTTCAGCGCCGATGGCATCGGTGCGGGGCATGGCCATGGAAAGCATGGCGGTGCCGGTCGCAAGTGGCGAGGTCACGGTTTCGGCTATGGTCACGATGGTTTTTGGCATCGTGGACTAGCCTGTCCACGCGTGGACAACCGGCTAACCCATTGAAAACAAAAAGACGCCGTCGCAACGGCGCCTTTTTCCTTGGATGAGATGCGAAAATCAGCCGACGGCTTTGGCCAATGCCTGATCCAGATCGGCGATCAGGTCCTCGGCATCCTCGATCCCGATGGACAGGCGCACCACGTTGGGCGCAGCGCCTGCCGCAACCTGCTGTTCGGGCGTCAACTGCCGGTGCGTGGTCGATGCCGAATGGATGACCAGCGACCGCGTGTCGCCGAGGTTCGCCACATGGCTGAAAATTTCCAGCGCATCGACGAATTTCACGCAAGCCTCGTAGCCGCCTTTCAGCGCCACCGTGAACAATGCGCCCGCGCCGCGCGGGCAGATCGTGCCGGCCAGCTTGTTATAGGGCGAACTGGGTAGACCGGCATAGGTCACGCCTTCGGTGCGCGGGTCGTCTTCCAGCCATTTGGCGATGCGTTCGGCATTGGCGACGTGGCGCTGCATCCTGAGCGACAGGGTTTCGATACCCATCAGCGTGTAGTGTGCGGCTTGCGGGTTCATCGTCATGCCAAGGTCGCGCAACCCGATGGCGATCCCGTGGAATGTATAGGCCAGCGGCCCGAAGGTTTCGTGGAATTTCAGCCCGTGATAGGCGGGTTCCGGCGCGCTGAGCGAGGGGAACTTGTCCGAGGCGGACCAGTCGAACAGCCCGCTATCAACAACGCAGCCGCCGGTCACCGTGCCATTGCCCGTCAGATATTTGGTGGTCGAATGCACCACCAGCGTCGCGCCATGTTCGATGGGGCGGCACAGATAGGGCGTGGCCGATGTGTTGTCGACGATCAGCGGGATACCGTTTTGATTGGCCACCGCCGCGATGCCGTCCAGATCGGCGACATGGCCGCCCGGGTTGGCGATGGTTTCGCAGAAGATCGCGCGCGTGTCGTCGTCGATGGCACCCCGGATCGCATCCATATCGTCGATATCGACGAATTTTGCCGACCAGCCGAACCGCTTGATCGTCTGCGAAAACTGCGTGACGGTCCCGCCGTAAAGCCTTGTGGAAACAACGATATTCTTGCCCGGGTTCATCAGCGGGAACAGCGCCATGATCTGCGCCGCGTGGCCCGATGAACAGCAGACCGCGCCAACGCCGCCTTCCAGCGTTGCGATGCGTTCCTGCAGCACGGCGATGGTCGGGTTGGTCAGGCGGGAATAGATGAAGCCCACTTCCTGAAGGTTGAACAAGGCCGCTGCGTGTTCGGCGTCGCGGAACACATAGGCCGTGGTCTGGTAGATCGGTGTCTGACGCGCGCCGGTGGCCGGATCGGGGCGCGAACCGGCGTGAATTTGCAGCGTGTCAAAACCGTAGCTGGGGCCGTCATCGGACATGAAAGTTTCCTCCCTGAAATCATTTCGTTGGCCTAGTCCTAGCCTGCCGCCCGGTCGGTGGGCAACAGCAATAAAAAACGCCCGCCGGAATTGATCCGGCGGGCGTCGATGTCAGGTCAGATTGGCCGCTAGGATCAGGCCATCCACCACCGTTCGGTGGCCTTTTCGCCATCCATCACCCAGTTTGCGGCGACATTGTCGTCATGGGCGATCTTGTTGGAAATGCCCATGATGTAGTTGGCAAACATGGGCACCAGCGCACCGCCATCGTCGTTGATGAGCGACTGGGCTTCGAAGTAGAGCGCCTCGCGCTTGGCTGCGTCAATCTCTGCCCGTGCTTCGGTGACCACCGCGTTGAAGCGGTCGGCGGCTTCGCCGGTCTTCCATGCCGTGTCGTTCCATTCGGTCGTGTTGACGTAGGCCGACGAATACATCCAGTCCTGCGTCGGACGGCCGCCCCAGTAGCAGGCGCACCAGGGCTTCTTGTTCCAGACGTTGGACCAGTAGCCATCGGCCGGTTCGCGCACCACTTCGATGTTGATGCCCACTTCGGCAGCCGAGGCCGCGATCAGCTGGGCGGCATCGACCGCACCGGCAAAGGCCGCATCGGATGCAGACAGCTGGATCGTGCCGGAATGGCCGGATTTCTGATAGTGGAACTTGGCCTTGTCGGCATCGAATTCGCGCTGTTCCAGGCTGTCGGCATGGAACGGCACGGCGGTCGAAATCGGATGGTCATTGCCCATCGCGCCGTGGCCAAGCAGGATCTTGTCCACCATTTCCTGGCGATTGACGCCGTATTTCAGGGCTTTCCGCAGGTTCACATTATCAAAAGGCGCGGTCTGGGTCAGCATCGGGAAGGTGTAATGCGTGTTCGACGTCACTTCCTGGATGCGGATCATCGGGTTGGCCCGCAGCAGGCTTTCGGTCTTGAAGTCGATGCGGTTGATCGCGTCGACCTGCCCGGTCAGCAGCGCGTTCATCCGCGCGGTATTGTCGTTGATCGCGATATATTCGATCTCGTCAAAGAACCCGGCGGTGCCGTCCTTGTAGTGGCTGTCCACCCGCTTGGCGACCATGCGCACGCCCGGTTCGAAGCTGACGACGCTGTAAAGACCGGTGCCGATGCCCTTGGCGATGGCCTCTTCGATCTGGCCGGCGGGATAGATCATCAGGTGATAATCCGACAGCAGATAGGGGAAGTCGGCATTGCCGGCCTCCAGCGTGAACTGCACTTGATGGTCGGTGATCTTCTTCATCTCGGTGATCGCCGAGATGATCGGCTTGGCCGCCGATTTGGCGCCCTCGACCACATGGATCTGATAGCTTTCGATCACGTCATCGGCGCCG
>JBNKYL010000205.1:0-4905 GCA_050300875.1 Paracoccaceae bacterium | reverse complement strand
GCCCCTCACGCCTGACCAGCCCCTTATCCCGCAGCTTCGTAAGCCGCACAGACACGCGCTTTTGCATGTGGGCGTATGACCACCCCGGCTTGTAGGTAAGGGCGTGTCGGACGATCTCCGGGCCTGTGGCGGGCAATGCTTCCATGATGGCGCGCATTAACTCGCCGCGTCCGAACCTGTCGGGGTTGTAGAACTCAGCCTGCGGTATCCGCACACCCCGCATGGTTAGCAGCGCCTCAACCTGTTCCTGGCCTTCCAGCCCACCCCGGATGATCTGCTTTCTCAAAGCAAGTAGCGCGTTGTCTATGGTTCTGTCCTGCATGGGGATTCAATACCATGCGGGGGTGTGTTATGCTTGGTGCGCTTGATACATAAGGCCGCAAATATCCGCGGGGGTGAATTTGGCCGTCAGGCCAAAGAGGGGGCGGCAGCCCCTTGTGTCGGGGACGTCATTTCCGGAGTTACGATGTGGCGCAACAGGGCCATAGGATGCGACCTAAGTGTCAGGCGCATGGACACGTAATCTTCGACGACCTCTTGTCCTTCGCTCATTTTCGGCAGGTACACGGCGGGTTCGAAAATCGCTTCGCCATCCAGATCGCCCGCGAACAGGGGTAACTCGCCACCGGGTGCCAGCGCCTTGGCGGCCCAGAGCGCGTCGCGGCGGGTCAGGCCGAGGCTGTGAAATGCGTCGGCTTCGGCCAGCGCTTGCAGGCTCCGGCTGGTCAGCCCTGCGCGGCGCCAGACATCCTGCACCGATTGATAGCCATTACCACGGGCGGCGGCGATCCAGGCGGATTCTTCCTCGCCCATGCGGCGGATCTGGCGAAACCCCAGCCGGATCGCCAGCCCGCCCTTGCCGTCCGGTTCCATGACATTGTCCCAGAAGGACTGATTGATGCAGACCGGCAGCACAGCCACCCCATGTTCGCGCGCATCGCGAACGATCTGGGCAGGGGCGTAAAACCCCATCGGCTGGGAATTCAGCAGCGCGCAGGCGAAAATGCCGGGGTGGTGGCGTTTCAACCAAGCAGACGCATAGACCAGCAGGGCGAAGCTGGCCGCATGGCTTTCGGGGAAGCCGTAGGACCCAAACCCTTCGATCTGGCTGAAGCAGCGCTCCGCGAAGTCTCTATCATGGCCGTTTTGCAGCATTCCCTTGATGAAACGGCCGTGAAATTCACTGACCGACCCATGTTTCTTGAAGGTGGCGAGCGACCGGCGCAGGCGGTCGGCTTCTTCGGGGGTGAAGCCCGCGCCGACGATGGCGATCTGCATGGCCTGTTCCTGAAACAGCGGCACGCCCAGCGTCTTGCCCAGCACCTTGCCCAGTTCGTCGGATGGGAAGCTGACCTCTTCCTCGCCATTCCGGCGGCGGATGAAAGGGTGGACCATATCGCCCTGAATGGGTCCGGGCCGGATGATAGCGACCTCGATCACGAGGTCATAGAATTTGCGCGGGCGCATGCGGGGCAAAAAATTCAGTTGCGCGCGGCTTTCGACCTGAAACACCCCGATCGCGTCGGCCTTGCAGAGCATGTCGTAGACCGCCGGGTCTTCGGGCGGGATGGTGGCAAGGTTCAGGTCCAGCCGATGATGCTGCCCCAGCAGGTCGAACGCCTTGCGGATACAGGTCAGCATGCCCAGCGCCAGAACGTCGACCTTCAGGATGCCAAGGCTGTCGATATCGTCCTTGTCCCAGCAGATCACTGTGCGGTCTTCCATCGTGGCGTTTTCGACCGGTACCAGTTCGTCCAGACGCCCCTCGGTCATGATGAAGCCGCCGACATGCTGGCTGAGGTGGCGGGGGAAGCCCTGAACTTCGTAGATCAGGGATAGGGTCTGTTTCAGGTGTTTATCGTCTGGATCCAGCCCGATTTCGCGCAGGCGTTCTTCCTGTACGCCATCGGCCGACCAGAAGCCCCAAAGCTGCGAGGACAGCGCCGACAGCGTGTCTTCGGAAAGGCCCATGACCTTGCCGACCTCGCGGATCGCCCGTTTGCCCCGGTAATGGACGACGGTGGCGCACAGGCCTGCGCGGTGGCGGCCGTAGCGTTCATAGATATGCTGGATCACCTCTTCACGCCGTTCATGTTCGAAATCGACGTCGATATCGGGGGGTTCGTTGCGGGCCTCGGATACGAAACGTTCGAACACCATCGTGCCGATTTCAGGGGACACGCTCGTGACGCCCAGGCAATAGCAGACGACCGAATTGGCCGCAGACCCGCGTCCCTGGCACAGGATGTTACGGGACCGGGCGAATTTCACAACATCGTGGACGGTCAGGAAATAGGGTTCGTAGCCAAGCTTGCCGATCAGTTGCAGTTCATGGTCCATCAGTTTTCGGACCCGTTCCGGCGCGCCGCCCGGATAACGCCATTTCAGCCCGGCGCGCGCCAGCCTTTCGAGCCGTTCGGCGGGGGTTTCGCCATCGGCGATTTCCGAGGGGTATTCATAGCGGAGTTCATCGAGGCTGAAGGTCAGGCTGCCTGCGATGTCACCGGCGCGATGCACGGCATCTTCATGGCCCGCGAAAATACGCAGCATCTCGGTTTCGGATCGCAGGCGTTGTTCGCCATTGGCCTGCGCGGCGCGGCCCAATTGGTCAACCTTGATCCCGGTGCGGATCGCGGTCAGCACATCGGCGAGTTTTCGGCGGGACCCGTGATGCATGACAGGTAAGGCTGAGCTAACGGGTAAAATCCCCAGTGTTAGAGCCTGTTTTGACAGTCTATCAAAGCGTTTCCTATCCTGTCCGTCATAGGCCGGGGCCATCAAAAGAAAGCAGTTTTCAGAAAAGCGGCGCGTCAGGGTCTGCGCCTGTGTCTGCCATTTACCCGCGCCGCCCGAAACCGTTTGCGCCCGGGGATGGATCAGCAGGGCCATGTCGCTGCCCCATTCAGTCAGGTCTGCCAGTTTCAGGTCGCATTCGCCCTTTTCGGCGCGCAGTTTTCCCTTGGTCAGCAACCGGCACAGGTTGGCCCAGCCCTGACGGTTTTTCGGCAGGACGGTGACGGTGAAACCATCCGTCAGCACGATCTTTGCCGCCGGGATCAGGCGGGGGGTGCAATAGATATCGGCCGAGGCCGGTTTGGGGATATGATCAGGGCGGGGTGGGCCGATGGCGTCGGCATCGGCGGTGCGGCGCAGGCGCACCCAGCGGGCGACTTCGCGCGCTTCGGTATGGGCGCGGACGATGCCGGCCACCGAATTGGTGTCGGCGATGGCGATGGCGGGCATGCCCAACAATGCGGCACGGCGCATGTATTCCTCGCCATGACTGGCGCCGGTCAGGAAGGTGAAATTTCCGCATATGCTGAGTTCGACAAACATCCGACTCAGCAGTATGTTCTCATTTTGTTCACGTCGCAAGGTTGGCGGCGCTAAAATGAGTATTTAGGGAAGGGCGACGAGATCAGGCGCGGGCGAGCCGGATGATCTGATAGCTGTTATGGGCGATGAACGCGGCCGAGGTGCGTTTCTGGTCCATCAAGCGGCTGGCCAGCCGGGTGCGGCGGCGTTGGTTCATGAACAGCCGGATTAGGCGATGGATCGACCAGCGCGCGGCAGGTTTCTTGGCTGCCAGCTCATCGTCAAGCTGGGACAGGACATGGCCGATCACGTTGAACAGACCCTGTTCCAGGTCGATCGAGGGCGCGACCGATTTGGTGATGTCCTGCCGGGCGATGACCTCGACCGGGGACGTGTCCAGCAGGGTTTCGAAATCGGCCAACGGGTGACCCCCGCCGGGTTGAACGCCGTCGGCGGTGATAAACCCCGGCAGGCGGAAGCAATCGGCGATCAAAACCTCGCCGCCATCGTTCAGCAAGCCCAATGCGTGGGACAGTCCGGTGTCCAGCGGGATGTATTGGTAGCTTTCCGAAACCAGGCACAGATCACAGCGATTCTGGGTTTGAAAATCCTGAAACTTGCATTCGTGAACGGTCGCGTCGGGGGCGTTTTCGCGGCAGCGGGCGGCGAGCACCGCGCTGGGAATGACGATGTCCACCGAATGACCCATGGCCAGCAATTTGCGTGCGGTTTCACCGGCCCCGCCGCCGATATCCAGAATGCGCAGCTTGCGATCCGGCAGGCAGGAAAACAACAGGTCGGAATAGGCATCCTGTGCCGCGCGCAGGTTTCCGGCGGTCGGGTCCAGCCCGTCCCAGAACCCGTAATGCAGGTTTTCGGCACCCATCAGCCAGCGGATGAAATGCAGGCCGCCGTCCAGCCCAATCGCGCGCGTATCGAGTTTGCCACCCATGCGCGTTGCCTTATCGCGGGGGGTGGTCCGGGTCCAGTGGGATCAGGCCAGATAGTCGCGGAACTGGCGCACGACCTCGACATAAACGTCACGCTTGAATGCCACGATATTCGGCACCAGGTCGTCGATATCGGCCCATTTCCATGATGAAAATTCGCGGTGGTGGTAGTCGAGGTCAAATTCGTCATCCGACCCCAGAAACCGCATCAAAAACCAATGCTGTTTCTGGCCGCGATAGCGCCCCTTCCAGACCTGCGGCTGAATGTCCGCTGGCAGATCATAGGCGACCCAATCTGGCGTCTGCGCCAACAGTTCGGTGCGGTCGGGACCGATGCCCGTTTCTTCCAGCAATTCACGCTGGGCGGCGGTCAGCAGGTCTTCGCCTTCGTCAACACCGCCCTGGGGCATCTGCCAGGCGGTGTTGTTGTAGGTTTCCAGCCGCTTGCCGACCCAGACCAGCCCGTCGGCATTGATCAGCATGATCCCGACATTGGGCCGGTAGGGCAGGTGTTCGAACCCCATCAGTCGCGCGGGGCGATGACGGATAGGCCCTTGAGGATGTCGATGGCCACGGCCAGCTGATAGTCGCGTTCGCGCAGCTTGGCAGCCTCCTCGGCGGCGGCGCGTTCGGCTTCGAT
>JBNKYL010000204.1:0-9574 GCA_050300875.1 Paracoccaceae bacterium | reverse complement strand
GTAGGTGGCGACCCGGATGCCGCGATAAGTCAGGAAGAAGTTATCAAGAAGATGACGCCAGAGCAGATCGCCGAGGCGCATGAATTGGTGAAGGACTACCAGGCCTGGCTTTACCCGTTTCGCTAGTCGCAAGCGACCGGCTTGGCATAGCGCTTGGGCCTGCCTGTCGCCGGGTCCATGATCGGCCCGGCCGAATATTGTGCGATGAAGGCACGGCGTGGTGCGTCGGTTTGGTTTGGTCCGGATCTATGCAGCGTCAGGCTTGAAAACCCGACAACAGACCCTGCCGGAACCTCGATCGGCAGGCCGGTGTCGGGACCGTCATAGCCGTTGAGCTCGTTGCTTGCATCCAGCCATTCGTGAGGAACAAGCGCAGGTTCGGCGTCGAGGTTGCGCGGCAACAGATAGACGCAGCCATTCGCTTCGGACACGTCATCGAGCGCGACCCAAACCGTCAAGTATGGTCGGTGATCGAACCCGACATAGGCCCCATCCTGATGCCATGCAAAGGTTGCACCCTTATGCGCGCCTTTCACGACGAACTGTTCGTTGAACAGGCATGCCTCTGGTCCCATCAACGCACGTGCAAGCCGCGCCGGTGTGCCGCCGATCAGGCAGGCTTCCAAGTCTGGGAAGTCCTCGTGACGGTGGCTCAGGAACCGACGGCTTTGGCCGAGCCCGATCGTATGCTTTCCATCGCCGCCATCTGACACCGGTTCGCTCAACAACGTTTCGCAGACCTGCCGCATCATGGAAAGTTCTGATGCCGACAACGGCGTGTCCGAGAGAACGTGCCCCTTGGATCTGAAGGTTTCGTGAAGATCAGCCATCACACTTCCTTGCTTCACCAAAGAGCTTACCGACAGATCGGCCAACAAGGAAAGGAATTTGTCGGATGAAGCGCATGGAACATTGCGTTGGCCTGTCACACGCGTAGGATCCGCACGATGGGAGGACACATGGCGATGCACTACGGCGGGGTCGACGCACAGACGGCTGAAGCCTTGGGAATGGGACGCGACGAATTGCTGGCGCATTTGGGCGACCGGGTGCAGGTTTTTGACGACAATGACGCCATGGTTTCGTTGCTGGCCGACACTATTCTGGACGTGTTCGAAGAGGCTCTGGCCGCCGGGCGCGAACGTGCCGCGATGATCGTGCCGGTTGGCCCGGTGGGCCAGTATCCGTTGGTCGCCGCGCGCGGCATGCAACGTGGCCTGCCGATGGACCGCCTGTCGCTGTTCGTCATGGATGAATATCTTAATGACGACGGCAGCTGGATCGACGAGTCCGATCCGTTGAGTTTCCGGGCGCATATACGAAAGCATCTGATCCGGAACCTGCCCGAGCATTCGCAGCCCGAGGTCATCATCCCACGACCTGATGACCCGAGTGAGGTTGGGCGGCGCATTGGCGAGCTCGGCGGCCTGGACGCCAGTTTCGCGGGCGTCGGGATCACCGGGCACCTGGCATTCAACGAACCTATCGCTGGCGTGAACGACGCAGACTACTTTGCTGACCTTCCGACCCGGGTGGTGCCGCTGCTTGCGGAAACCCGGTTGATCAATTCGGTGACGGCGGCGCGTGGCAATGTCGCGCGCATTCCAAGGATGGCGGTCACGGTTGGCATGCGCGAGATTCTGTCTGCGCGCCGGATTCGCATCTTCATGAACCGCAATTGGCAATCGGCGGCGATCCGGCGGTTGGCCTGCGGCCCCCGCTCAGCCGATTTTCCTGCTTCACTTGTGCAAGGGCACCCGGACTGGCGGCTATACGTGGTTGGACACGTCCTTGATCCTGCGGAGCCCGAACTGGCATGAAAATACTGGCGCACCTTGATGATGTCGGTTCGTCCCATGGGTCCGTCGTCGCGTGGCAGGCCCTTCGGCGTGCAGGCGTCGTTCGGTCAGCATCCTTGATGGTGCCTTGTCCGTGGTATCCGCTTGCCCGGGACGACGTTCAGGCGGACCCGGATCAATGCATGGGCGTACATATTACGCTGACCTCTGAATGGAACGCCTATCGTTGGCGTCCATTAACGGGTTTGGGCGGCGGACTGGTAGATGGCGAAGGGTTCTTGCATCGCCGTCCCGAGGACGTCGTGAATACCGCCGATCCGTCCGCCGTCGCCGACGAGATCGAAGCGCAGATTGACCGCGCATTATCCGACGGCATCAGGCCGACGCATCTGGACGCGCATATGGGGACCGCCTTGCTTCCGCCGTTTGTCTGGGCGCTGATCGAGGCCGGCAAGCGGCATGGCGTGCCGGTTCTGGCCTGTCACGACCTATTGCCCCTTTTGAACATCGTACGCACTGGACAGATTGATCGCGGCTATGTGGCCGAGGTCGTGGCAGAGGTCGCAGCCCAGGGTTGGCCGGTCTTCGACCAATTCGTGATCGGGTTTTGTCCGGACGATCGGCAGATGCCGGAGTTCCTGGGCGGGTTGCTGGACGGCGCGGGGGCCGGTCTGCACTACTACGCGATGCACGCGGACACCGCCGAAGGGATGGATGCCTTTGCGCCGCATCACAGCCTGCCGCGCCGCAAGGAGTACGAATTCTTCGGGCACCCGACATCTCGGGCCGTTTTCGATGATCGGGCCGCCGAAATCCTGACCTGGCGCGACCTGGCATGAAAAAGCCCCGGCGAAACGCCGGGGCTTTCCCTGCAGTGGCGCTAGCGATCAGTTCGCGGCTTGACTGTTCAGCGCGTCGATTTCGGCCTCGGCCGCTGCTGCGGCGGCAACCATCGCATCGAACACTTCTTCTCCGCCATCGACATTGGCCTTGAACCAGTCATAAACCGGTGCAGCCGCTGCCTTGAATGCGGCTTTCTGTTCCGGGGTCGGCACATAAAGCGTACCGCCACCGGCGACGAAATCCTGATAGGCTTGGATCGACTTGCGCTTGGGCGAGGCGAATGTCGCCTGCTGCAACGCATAGAACCCATCAGCCACGACGCGGCGCAGATCTTCGGGCATGGCCATATAGGCGTCGTTATTCATCCACCACAGGGCACCCATATAGGCGTGACCATCCAGCGTGACATATTGCAGACCGGCATCCGGGAATTTCATACCCATGATATCCGTAATGCCGTTTTTGGACCCTTCAACAACCCCGGTCTGAAGGCTGGTGAACAGTTCAGGCCACGGGATGGGCGTCGGCGAAGCGCCCAGCGCGCGCACCAGTTCTTGCGGCAGGTCGGCCACAACGGTGCGGATCTTCATCCCGGCCAGGTCGGAAGGCTCGCGCACGACACGCTGGGTGTTCGCAAAGTTGCGCCAGCCACCGGTATTGCCGATTGTCATCAGACGGATCGTGCCGCCTGAACTTTCCAGCGCCTTCTGACGCAGCAGGTTCACGAATTCACCACGCAGAACCTCCTCGGCCACGCGGTCGTCGCGCAACAGATAAGGCAGGTCGAAAATCTGAACATAGGGGAAGATGCCCGCCGCACCGCCCGATGTCGAAATATAGACGTCGATCGACCCGTCCGCGATACCCTGCAGGCATTCCGCGCCATTGGCGCACAGCTGCGTGCCGGCAAAGATTTCGACCGCGACGGCACCGTTGGATGCAGCTTCGACGTAATCTTTGAACACGATGATGCCGTCATAGTCTTCGTCATTCGTATTCGACCCGACGACCGCGCGGATATTGTAATCCGCCGCGACCGCAGGCAGGGCAATCGCCGCCGCCGCGAGGGTTGAGAGCAGTTTTTTGATCATTTGGACCTCCTGTCGATTTTGCTCTTATCCAGTTGCTTGGGTTCTATTTCAGGAACCCGAAGAAGCCCGGCACGGCCAGTGACAATGCCGGAATATACGTGATCATGAAGATGACCAGAATTTCGATGGCCAGGAATGGCAGGATCGTCTTGGCGATGGTTTCCACCCGTTCGCCTGACACGGAACTGGCCACAAACAGGACCAGCCCCATGGGTGGCGTGGCCAGCCCGACGGTTAAGTTGACGCTCATGATGATGGCGAAATGGACCGGGTGAACGCCCAGGTCGATGAAGATCGGGGCCAGGATCGGCCCAAGGATGATGATCGCGGGGCCGGCGTCCAGGAACATGCCGACGATGAACAGAAGTATGTTGATCAGGAATAGCAGGACCAGCGGATTGTCGGTCAGCGTGATCACCCATTGAGCCAGTGTTTCTGGCAGATGCGATAGGCCGACAACGGCCTTGAACGCCATGGCCGCGCCAACCAGCATCAGGACGACCGCACTGGTCAGCGCCGCGCGGGTCAGAACCTGCGGGATATCGCGCAACTTGAGCGACCGCAGGATGAAGAGCGAAATGATCAGCGCATAACCAACGGCGACAGCAGCGGCTTCGGTTGGCGTGAACACGCCACCCAGAATGCCGCCAAGGATCAAAACCGGCGTCTGCAAAGGCAGGGCCGCGCGTTTGCACGTCACGCGGAACGGGTGCGACACTGCATAGCGGAGCATCGTCACCGCGATATGCGCCCCGAGAAGCGCGCCACCGAATACCAGCCAGCGGGTCGTGGTGGCGGTTTCTTCGGTGATCGGCCAGAACAGGTAGATCAGCGCCGCAATGTTCAGCCGGGCCAGCGCGAAGGACAACCAGTATTCCACCGGCGACAATTCGGTGTGCTTCAATTCAACCTTTTTGGCTGCGGGCAGTTCGTATTTGTCCGCCAGCAGGCGAACCATGACCATCAGCCCTATGCCAACCATCAGACCGGGTATGATGCCGCCCAGAAACAGCGCCGCAACGCTTTCGCCCATGACATAGGCATAGATGATCATGATCCCCGATGGTGGGATGATCGGGCCGATGACCGAAGATGCGGCAGTGATCGCGGCAGCAAAGCGACGCGAATAACCTTCGCGTTCCATCGCAGGAATCAGCATGGACCCCAGCGCCGAGGTATCGGCAACCGCCGATCCCGACAGACCAGCGAACAGGATCGACGACAGGATGTTCACCTGCGCCAGCCCGCCCCGCAAATGCCCCATCAGCGCCTGGCTAAACTCGACCAGCCGCATCGTGATGCCGCCGCGATTCATCATCTCGCCGGCCAGCATGAAGAATGGGATCGCCATCAGTGGGAAACTGTCCATGCCGTTATAGATATTGCGGTAAAGCAGGTTCCAGTCGCGGGTGGCATCGGTCAGCCACAACAGGATCCCCGGCCCGGCCAGCATGGCAAAGAACACCGGCATACCGACCAGCAGGAAGAACAGGAAAAGCGGAAGGAACCAGACCAGCATGACCCTACTCCGCGCTCATCACGGTCTGGTCGGGAACGTCGCCATAATCGGCGTCCGACACCAGCATGTGAATGTTTTTCAGGATCATTTCGACATTGACCAGCGTCATGCCGACAAATCCGACATAGACGGACATGTACATCCAGGCCAGTTTGACCCGGATCGGATCGCCGCCGAACAGTTGCATCGGCACTTTCAGGGACGAGGAATTGAACAGCCATCCGGACTTGATGTGCTTGAGCCCCAGCTGCAACGCAATCACCAGCACCGCAAACGATATGGTCAGGATCGCGAGGTTGAAAACAATGCCGCTGCGCCGGCCCAACATGTCGCGGAACATGTCGATGGCCACAAATCCGCCCCAGCGATACGCCGAAGGTGCCATGAGCCCGGTCATCCACAGCATCAGGAAACGCGCGGCTTCGTCTGGCCACGCCAGAGCGTTGTTCAGCACGTAGCGCATGAAGACCTGCAACAGGATGATGAGAACCATCAGTCCGATCGCGACAGTTCCGATCCACCTTCCGACCCGCAGAAGATAGGTGATCACCGTTTCCAGAGGTTTGATGATCATCTGCATTCGATGTTCCGCATGCTCCCCCCCCTGATCACATCAGGCGCTGCGCGACTTGACTTGATCCTGAAAGAATATGGGGGATCGTGCAAGCTTGCGGTTCCGTTCGGGCGTTCCTGAGTCCCAGTCGCTGGCATTAATTTTCCGGCGTTTTGGAATTGCCAATGCCCGTATTTTTCGTTTTGCTGCAAATACGAAAACTGGAGCACCTATGAACGCCGCAGAACGTCAGCAAGCCATACTCGAGTTATTGACGCGCAAGGGCCGTGCCAGCGTGATGGAAATTGCCGATGCCTTGCGGATGACGCCGCAAACGATCCGAACGGACCTGACTACGCTTGCGCAAATGAACCGGGTCGTGCGCTTTCACGGTGGCGCGTCGCTGTTGGCCGGAATCGAATACACAAGGTTCGAGGCGCGCCGGGCAATCGCGTCCGATCAAAAGACGCGTATTGGCGTGGCCTGTGCGCAGATCATTCCCAACAACGTGGCGGTGATGATCAATTCAGGCACTACGACCGGGGCAGTCGCCGCCGCGCTGCGTGGCCATTCCGGCCTGCGCGTTGTGACGGACTCCGTCAAGATTTCTGATGAAATAAAGGATTTTCCCGGATTGGAAGTCATGATTACCGGCGGTCGCATACGCCCGTCAGACGGAGCAATTGTCGGCCACGCCGCGATCGATTTCATCTCTCAGTTTCGTCCCGACTTTGCGATCATGGGCGCTGCCGCCATAGCGCGCGACGGTTCGCTTCTGGACTATGACATAGCCCAGGTTTCTGTTGCCCGCGCGATGATGGCGCACGCGCGCAACGTGGTCCTTTGCGCTGACAGCTCAAAGTTTCAGAAGTTGGCCCCGGTACGAATCGCGGGTTTGGAGGATGTCGATGTGATGGTCACCGACACGCGTTGTTCAGAGGTGCTGCGGCAAATGTGCCAGAACGCGCGTGTGCGCGTTGTCGAGGCCTAGGCGTTTTCGCTTCCTTTCGAATCGAAGAAAAATCGAAAATTATCCAGCTTCGCCCGCCAATCGCTCTTGGAACCCGTCGGGCTGTCGCGTTGAATAACCCCGAGTCTGACGGAGCGCCTGAACGGTGGTGGAGCTTCAAGCCATACGAGTCAAATCGGAAACTGCACTATGAACGCCGTGCTCGTCGTCGGGGTCGCGGTGACCGATTTCGTGTTCTACGTCGATCAATTTCCGACCGGCGGGGCGAAATACCGGGCCCGAAATGCGGCGATCGTCGGCGGCGGGGGCGGTGCCAATGCCGCGGTGGCGGTTGCACGGCTTGGAGGTGACGCGTTTCTGGCGACGCGGCTGGGTGACGATCAGGTCGGCACGATGATTGGTGACGACCTCCAGGCCGAGGGGATCGACCTGTCGCTGTCCGATCGGTCCGGATTGCGATCGTCCTATTCGTCGGTGCTGATCGACCAGGATGGCGAACGACAGATCATGAACTTTCGTGGTGAAGGTCTGTTGCGGTCCCCGGATCATCTTGCATCGGCGCCTGATGTGGGTGCGGTCATGGCCGATACCCGCTGGTCAGAGGGTGCCCTGGCGGCGATGGAGTTGGCACGTGCGCGTGGCGTTCCGGGGATATTGGACGTCGAGGCGCCTGCCGACACTTCCTCTTTTGCGCCCGCGACACATCTGGCCTTTTCGGAACAGGGGCTTTCCCATTTCTATCCAGACCTGGAACCGGCCGATGCCATTGGTCAGGTGCTGAAAGATTATGGGGGCTGGGTCTGCGTGACGATGGGCGAAAAGGGCGTTGCCTGGTGCGATGACAATGGCAGCGGTCATGTCCCGTCCCATAGCGTCAGGGTCGTCGACACGTTGGGTGCAGGCGACGTGTGGCACGGCGCCTTTGCCTTGGCGCTGGCCGAAGGTCAGGCGGAACTGGACGCGGTGGCATTCGCCAATGCAGTGGCCGCGATCAAGTGCACACGCTCCGGCGGTCGGGCAGGTACGCCGACCCGAAGCGAAGTAACCGAATTTCTGAAGGAGGCAGTCAAATGCAACTGACGCCCGGCAAGCTTTGGGGATTGCGCCGCATGGCCGATGCCAATGGTATTTTCAAAATGACGGCTGTGGATCAACGCCCGCCAATCAAGGCGCCGATCGCGAAACATCTGGGTGTCAAGGACGCCCCGTGGGATCAGGTCGCACGGTTCAAACGCCTTTTGGTCGAAACGTTGCAGGATCAGTCGACGGCGATGCTGCTGGACCCGCACTATGCCATACCGCACGGTTTGGACGCGCTTTCGCCCGCCAAGGGTCTGATCGTCACGCTCGAAGATTCACTGTTCAAGGAGACACCGGGCGGGCGGTTGTCATCCAATATCGACGACTGGTCCGTGGCCAAGATCAAGCGCATGGGTGGCGATGCGGTCAAGGTGTTGGCCTGGTATCGCCCGGATGCGGCCAGCGACGTTTGTGCCGCGCAACAGGACTACGTCAAACGCATTGGTGAAGCTTGCGTCGAAGAAGACATACCATTCCTGTTCGAACTACTTGTCTATCCGCTGGCATCGGATGAGGATCAGACCCGCGATTACGTGGAAATGAAGGGCAAGAAGGCTGACAATGTCCTGCGTTCGGTCGAAGAATTCGCCAAACCGGATTACGGGGTTGATGTGTTCAAACTCGAAAGCCCGGTCAATGCCGCCGATGCGGATGGATCGGCAGCGGTTCAGGCGGTTTTCGACGAAATGGGTCGACTGGCAGGGCGTCCTTGGGTGATGTTGTCTGCAGGTGCCGGCAAACCGGAATTCAAACAGGTCCTGCAACACGCATTCACGGCCGGGGCATCCGGGTTTCTGGCCGGTCGTGCGATATGGTTGGACGCGTTCGAAAACTACCCGGACTGGGCAGCGATAGAACGCGACCTTCGCGGCGGTGCCTGCGATTACATGGCAGAGATCTCGGCGCTGGCCGACGAAAAGGCCGCGGCCTGGAATGATCATCCCTGTTATGGCCCCGGCGGTGCGCATTTCACACCGGCAGACGCGTCTTTCCGGTATTGCTATGCCGAGGCGCGCAGATGAGGATCGGTATCCTTGCACTAGGGCGGCCGACCTTTGACGTGCCCTTTGCCAATGAAAACCTTGCCGCAATGCTGGCCGCACTGGATGCTACGGGGCATGACATCATTGGCCCGCGCGACATGCTTTTCGACGCGGATGCAACCAGTTCGGCAATACGCGACTTGCAGGAAGCAGGCCCTGACCTGATCCTGTTGATGCAGGTCACTTTCACTGATGCGTCAATGACTGTTGCCGCTGCAAATGCGTTCGATCAGCCGTTAGCCATCTGGTCCATCCCCGAGCCACGCATAGGCGGCCGATTGCGGCTGAATTCATTTTGCGGACTGAATCTGGCGAGCCATGCACTTGGGCTTTCGGGCAAAACGTTTTCTTGGCTCTACGCCGCGCCCGACGATGACATTGCCCCGGCGCTGGCCGATCTGTTCACGGGTGGACGTCAGGCGGGCCGGTTACGCGGCAGCCTTTCACACGCCGGGTCCGATGCCGCGCGCAGCATTACCGCCAAGATCGCCGGGCGCCGGATTGCCCGCCTTGGCGACCATCCCGACGGGTTCGATACCTGCGCTTACGATGCGAACCGGCTGCACGACCTTGCCGGGGTGCAGGTCGATGCGATGGCGCTAGATGAACTTTTCGACGCGGGCCGGGCCGCTGGCGCGGGCGTGGTCGAAAAGCTCAGGGCCAGCATTTCCGCGGA
>JBNKYL010000203.1:0-7670 GCA_050300875.1 Paracoccaceae bacterium | reverse complement strand
AACGCCGTAAAGAATGGGATGTTCGAAAACCGCTTGCGCCCGGAACATCCCCATGCGCGGTTCGTAATTCACCCAGGGAAAGGTATGGCCCAGTATACCGAAAAGGTCATTGTAGATGCGCGCCTTGGTCAGGGATTCCAGGGCGGCGGCCGGGATCATGAACAGCATCAGGATAAAGAGGGCCTTGGCCACCCTGTGCAGGTCATCGGTCGAACGGATGAAACAGCGTGCCACCAGATAGGCGCCAAAGGTTTCGACGGTTGAGATGCCGATAAACTGGATCAGTTTCGTCCCGTGAATGCTCAGATAGGACAGGGCGCCCCAAACCAGATAGGCCAGGATCAGGAAATCGGCGGCCAGAAAACGGCCTGCCCGGCCCGACAGCCACATGAACAGGGCTGGAAAGAACAGCACCAGCAGCATGATCCGTTGCGGGGTCAGAAGTAACGTTCCAAGCTGGTACTGCAGCGGAATGAACAGCGTGATGATGAACAGGATCGCCCAGATCACCCCTGGCGATCCGGCCTGTACGGCTATCCGTTTCGTTGCATGTGTATCAGCGATTGCCATCCGAGTTCCCGCTCATATCCGCCGCGTGGGCCGTGGATGGCCCGCCCGTCCGCCCTGGCCTGTCAGTTTCAGTTTCAACATCGGGGCTTCGACCCAATGCCATGACAGGATTGCGCAGAAAAGTGTCACGGGCAGGGCCAAGGCGATATTGGCCTCTGGGGACAGGATACCATGATATGCGACCAACTGCTGAACCGGAAATGCGTAGATATAGGTTCCGTATGAATAATCGCCGATCCGGTTATAGTGCAGAAGCATCGGAACTCGGGCATATCCGGCGACAAAGACCGCATAGGACAGTGCCGTGGTGAAGACCGGGAAGAACCATTCGGTTCCCCTGATCAGCATCGATGCCGCCAGAAATATCAGGGCAAGCCATCCCGATAGTCGGATATGTGTCCGCCAGACCCAGAAACTCATGCCCACGGCAAACGGGAAAGCCAGCCGGAGAAGGGTTTCGACCCGACCCGGCATATCCAGAACTTCGGCCATCGCGAAGAGGCCCAGAAACCCCACCAGAGCGAGACCGAACAGGGCCGGCCTTGCGAGCAGCCCCGCGACGCCGGCCAGAACCACGCCGCCGTAACACAGGACTTCGTAATTCAGCGTCCAAAGCGACCCGTTGATGGCCGGTCCGTAGGGATTGCCCGAAAACACCCCGGGCAGGTCATATTGCAGAAAGAACAGCGACAGATTGTGCAGGATGTAGCCGGGGGTAGCGGCCCAGAACTGGCTGGGCGGTGCGGTGCTCAACCACAGGCCCGCGACCAGAACGGTCAGGACCAGAACGACGACAAGGGCCGGAAACAGCCGCAGGATGCGAGCCATCAGAAATGCGCCAAGGCTGCTACGGTTCGCAAAGCTGCGGGCAATGAAAAAGCCCGATATGCAAAAGAACACCAGAACGCTGACCTCGCCCAACGTCATGCCGGGCAGCAGGCCAGACAGGGGTTCGGCCGTTCCCGCGCCCAGAGCAATGGGCCAGCTATGCGAAATCAGAACGCCGATAGCGGCGAACATCCTGATCAGGTTGAAATTGTTGTTCCGGTCTGACGCCCGGTCCGCGACATAAAACGGCATCCCGACCTGTCCTGAGTTTCTGTTCGTCTGATATAGCGGCTCGGCGGGATCAGGCCAATTCTGGGATCACTGGACCCATTTCCGGGAACAAATCCAAAAATTGTACTGGCATTGTGGAAAATGGCTGATCAGCTCAGGGCGTCCTCATGACGGCCTTGCCCTTCTGACTTCGGCGCAGCATGCGGGTGACCGGCTTTTCAAACCATATATGGATCAGGGCGGCCACACCCAGCGATAGCACCAGCGCCAGAAGGGCGGCCTGCATGCCATGGGCCAGGCCAAGCATGCCCGACAGGGCGGCTGTCAGGCTGATCATGCTGGGATGGGACAGGTAAAGCGCATAGGACGCATCGCCGAAGAATTTCAGCGCCGGGATCGGCACGCGGGCCAGGACCGGTTCCAGCGCCACCGCGCCAGTGACGATCAGCACCGCACCCAGGCCCCAATCGATCGACCGCAGCCCGGTTGCGGGGAAACCGGCCAGGATCCCGGCGAAGCCCAGGATCATCATCCCCGCGCCCAGCCCCGGCGTGATGTCGGGTCGTGTTTCCATCCAGCGCGCCAGGATCATGCCAGCGGCGAATTCCAGCAGGATGTCCTGCGTGTAGAATCCCGCCACCAGCGGAAGCGGGCCCATGATGGCGCCCAGCCCGACCAGCATGCACAAGGCCAGCACCATGACCGGCAGGACCCGCCCGCCCGCCACCGTCAGGGCGATGGCCAGCATCAGGTAGAAGAACATTTCCAGGTTCAGCGTCCAGCCGGGAATGACGATCGGGGCAACTTCCAGCGGCGAGGCGGGATTGACATAGGCGATGAACAGAAGTGACCGGATCAGGTCGGCGGGTGCCGCTTCAAGGCCCAGGCTGAACCCGGGCGAGGCATGCACCATGGCCGCGACCAGGGTGATCGCCCAGTAGAGCGGGACGATGCGGATGATGCGGCGCATCATGAAATCGCCGGGCGCCTGCCCCTGCCCGGTCATCCACATCACATAGCCGCTGATGACAAAGAAGATATCTACCCCGGCCTGCCCGGCTTCGAATGTGGAAACGATACCTGGCGTCAGTGCCGAAATGTGAAACAGGACGACAAATAGGGCCGCTATCGCGCGCAGATATTGAATCGACAGCAGATATGGCATCCAATAAGCTACCCACGGATGATGTGACCGGACTATTGATGATTTAAATTACCCGCGCCGTAAGTCCCAAGGATATTTTTTAAATTCCAAGGCATTGTGCGGAAATGTCCACAGCGTCTTCCGATGGCCATTTCGGGATTGGTCTTGGGCGCAATCCATGAGGCAACGGTCGACGGGACGGGTGTGCGAAACGGTCAGCGCGTTAAGCAGGCCGGAATGAGAGGGGGATGATGGTGCCGGGTGACCGATTGGAGCCGGTCCGGCGGGTGACGGTAATGGCCGATTTCGGGGATGAACAGGCTGCGCGCCGCAATTATCGCAGGGCGCTCTGGATCTGTCTGGCGGTGGTCAGTTGCCTGTCGGTGACGCTGCTGAACGGACAGCCGCTCTATTATTATGACAGCGTGGGCTATCTCGATACCGGAGCCAAGGCGCTGCGCGTGCTGGACCTGATCCCGGCGCCGGCCGACCTGCAGGGCGGATCGGGCGGCATTTCCGATGACGGGGTGATCAACGGGTCGCGGTCGGTCGTCTATGCGCTGTTTTCGGCCGCCAGCACCTACTGGCTGGGGGCTTTGTCTGTGCCGGTCTTTCACATGCTGTCCGTGCTGGGGGTGACCGCCTTTCTGGTGTCGATCCTGATGCGTGGCCTGACCCTGGCCCCGCGCCGGGCGCCGCGGATGATGGGGCTGGCCCTTTTTGCCGCCGGGCTGGGATCGCTGCCCTTTTTTGTTGCCTATTTCATGCCCGATATCCTGGCCGGGCTGATGATCCTGACCATCGCGGTGCTGGTGCTGGCCTGGCCGGTCATGGCCTGGTGGGAAATCCTTCTGGTTCTGGTCTTCGGCGCCGGGGCGGTGCTGTCCCATCCCTCGCATCTGCTGATCGCGGCGGTCCTGGTGCCGGTGGCGGCGCTGGCGGGGGGCTGGCTGCATGGGCGACGCTGGTGGGTGTCGACCCTGCTGGCCGGGCTGCTGGTGCTGGCCGGTGTCGGCGAAAGACTGGTCTTTACCGCCCTGGCCCATGATCGGCTTGACGCAGAGGTGACCTATTACCCTTTCCTCACGGCGCGCCTGATACAGGACGGGGCCGGGTATGACTTCCTGCAGGAAACCTGCCCCAGCACCGACTGGGCCAGCTGCACGCTTTACGATCAGTTGAAGCTGTCGGACGATCCGATGCGGCGTACCGCATCGCATATCCTGTTTGAATTCAGCGAAAGCCTGGGCACGCTCAGGCTTCTGCCTGCCGATATCCAAAGTGCCATTGCCGCCGAACAGACCCGTTTCGCGGTGCAGACCTTCCTGTCGCGGCCGGCCGACACGATCATGGCGGTGGTCCACAATACCGCGGTGCAGGCCGGCATGGTGTCGGTGTGGATGACTGTCCCTGAGCCATCGGTCATGGAACAATTCAAGTCACTTGACTATTTTGCCCCCGAAGTCTTCCAGGGCGGGCGACTGATAGATGACCATGGCTGGGTGGACACCGTGGATCGCTTCCAGGGCGGCTACTACGTGCTGTGCCTGGTCGTGTTGGCGGGCATGTTCTTTTGGCCCGGTCGGATGCGGCCCGAATTCCGCATCTTCGTGCTGCTGGTGCTGGCCGGGATCCTGGCCAATGCCTTCGTCTGCGGGGCGGTGTCGCAACCGGCTGACCGCTATGGCGCGCGGGTGATCTGGCTTTTGCCCTTCATTACGATGCTGGCCTGGTTGATGCGCCCGGGGACCCCGCGCGAGGGCTAGCCCCTACCCGCCCCTTTTGCCGACCCAGCCCAGGAACGCCGCATCGACAGATGACAGCCGTGCGCGGCCCGATCGCGCCCAGAAGCGTTGCCAGTCGGCAACCAGCGCATGCACATCCATGCCCGGCGCAAGCGCCCGGGCGGTGTCCAGCGCGTCCGGCGATGGCACCGGCACACCCCCGGCCCTGTCGATCGGGTCATGCGGGCGGACCGCGATGATATCGCCGGGTTCTTCGGTCAGCCGGTAATCGGGCAGGCGGTTATCGGCGATGATTTCGCGGATCATCGCGCGGAACACGCGCCGCGGGCTGGCCGAACCGGTTTTCTTCAGCAGCGTTTCGACTGACACACGCCAGAGCGGCTGCGCTCCGCAATGTTTGCGCGCCAGCTCGTATAGCCGGCGTTCCAGCGGGCGGCGCAGCCTGAAATAGTCTCTGTTCAAGGTCAAAACCGACCGCGACAGCACCGCGCGGTAAAGCCATTCGGACAGCGTGACCGTGACGCTGACCATCCGGCCCGCGCGGGTCTTGCGCACGATGGCCCAACTTTCGATCAGCCCGAAGCCGGTGGTGACCTCTTCGGTCCCGGTGGCGATATTGGTGGTGATCCGCGTGCCCGCCAGCCGCTCGAACGCATCCCTGAGCCGCTTGTAGCCGTCGCCCGAAGTTTCCCGCCCCGTCGCGGTCAGCAGGTCATAGGCGGTCAGCGTCAGCGTTCGCGCCACGGGACGGCCCGCATTCAGTCCCGCCATCAGCTGGCTGATGCAGAAGATCAGGATATCGGCGTCAAAGATCGTGGCCCGCCCCTTGACCGAAGGCGTCACGGTGATCTGCGCATCGTTATGGGTATAGCTCAGGATGCGCCGGTCGGGCCGGGTCGACAGCGAGAAGATCGGGTGTTCCATCGAGGCCAGGTCATGCTTGGGCGTGGGCGCAAAGATATCGCAGACGAAGAAATCGCCCATCGCGGGGGTGGATGCCCCCTGCCCTGCCACCAGCTCTGTCACGGGCCTGCTCGCCCCCTTGCCGCGAAAGTCATGCGCTTTCGTCGTTTCATTGACACTTGGCTAGGCCGTGGGCGCGATTCTGTCAAAGCCGCTTTCGGGGGATCGGAGTCGGGTCTGTCGTGGGTTCAGAGTCGGCCTATCGTGGGATCAGAGTCACCCCGGCCCCGAAAAATCGCCATATCCGGCCTTGTTTTCAAAGAAAACTGGCCCTGCCCGCCTATCCCTGTAACAAAGAAATAACAGGGATTCTAACACCGGAAAATTTTTCCCCGGCCTGATACAGGCCCCTTCCTGACCCAAAACCACCCGAAATTACTTAGAAAACCTGGAGCGGGTGCCGCGTCCCTTCCCATGTATCACGTTTCATGGTATCCGGGCCAAAACATATAACATCGGGCGGAAAGATGAGCAGTCAGGACCTCCCTCCCTATTTCAACATTTCGCCGGACCGGGCGTTGGCGGGGCTGGATGCGCCATCTGGCACCGCCAGTTTTGCGGCGATTGCCGAAGCCTGCCAGCGCGGGCGCGATGACCTGGCTGGCCGGGGGCTGGATGAAACCGGCGCGAAAAAGCTGCGGCTTTTTTCGACCTGGGAAATCACCAAATACCTGATCCCGGTGGCCCCTGCCCATTTCCGCCGCGTGTTGCGCGCCAATCCGGACCTGCCGCAGGGCATTTCCGAAACCGATGGCGGCGCGAAATGGTTCACGTTGGACGAGGTCTTGCGCCTGCGCGCCCATTTCGGTGCCGAAGGGTCGAAAGCCAAGGAGTACCTGCCCTACCGGCCTGCCGGCCTGCCCGCCAAGGTCGTGGCGGTCGCCAATTTCAAGGGCGGGGTCGGCAAGACCTCGACTTGCGCCCATCTGGCCATGAGCGCGGCGCTGGACGGCTACAAGGTGCTGGTGGTGGATCTGGATAGCCAGGGGTCCATGACCTCGATCCTGGGCGGGCGCGTGGCCGATGAATGGGGCACCGTCTTCCCGCTTCTGGCGCGCCATTACGGCGAACATCTGCGCGGCGAAAACCAGCGGCGGCTGGATCGCGGCGAAACACCCCAGGCCATGGATGACACGCTGGCCGAGGCGATGAAGCTGAAGGCCGCCGACGTGATCCAGAAAACCCACTGGCCCAATATCGACCTGATCGGCGCACAGCTGAACCTTTACTGGTCGGAATTCCAGATCCCGGTCTGGCGCATGGCGGCGCGCGGCTGGAAGCTCTGGGACGCGCTTTCCGGCGCGCTGGCGGCCGATGGGGTGATGGACGACTATGACCTGATCTTCCTCGATACCCCCCCTGCCCTTGGCTATCTGACCATCAACGGGCTGTCGGCGGCCGATATCGTTCTGGTCCCGCTTGGGGCGTCCTTCGTCGAATTCGATTCAACGGGGCGGTTCTTTGACATGCTACATTCGACCTTCGCCAGCATCGAGGACGGCGAAAACATGGCCGCCCGCGCCCTGGGGCGCGAAGAGATGGCCTTTGAATGGGATGCGGTGCAGGCGGTCATCACCCGGTTCGACAGCGGCCAGCAGGCGGAAATGGCGGCGCTGATGCAGGCCTATCTGGGCCGGACGCTGTCGCCCTACCGGCAGGATTTCACCGCGCTCATAGGCCAGGCCGGCGAACAGGTCAGCGGCATCTACGAAGCGGATTATCGTGATTTCAACCGCGACACCTATGCCCGCGGGCGGGCGACCTTCGACGAAACCTATGCCGAGTTCAAAAAGCTGCTTTACGGCATCTGGCGGCGCGATGAGTTGGCCCGACAGGCCCCGGAACAGGCGGCGGAGTAACGAGACATGGGCGTTTCGCACCGAAATCTTTCCGGAAATACGAAGAAAAAATCGTTATTTTTCAATGACTTAAGTAAAAAACGTTTCGCATGCGAAACATTTCGGCGCGCGGTCGGTTTACGCGCCGATATTCCGGCCCGGTTAAAGATAGCGGCAAAGGAGATCTGAGATGGCCAAACGCAAGCGCCTTGCCCCGGCGGAACCGGGGCAATCCGCCCGGTCCGGGCAGGTCAAGACCTTTACCCGCTTTCCGAGCGCGGGTGGAGATGATGCCCCTGCCCGCCCACCGATCGCCCAGGTTGCCGGCGACGCGGCGTCATCTGCGGCGCT
>JBNKYL010000202.1:0-4260 GCA_050300875.1 Paracoccaceae bacterium | reverse complement strand
GAAGGTCTGCGAAAGAGCGGCCTCGGCCAGGTTCTGGCGCACATTTCCAGCTCGCAGCCCCCGGGCGCGGGTGATCTCTCCGGTCGTGGGGTCCATGTCACCGGACAGACAGGCCAGCAGCGTGGATTTCCCCCGCCCATTGGCTGCGACCAACCCGATGCGGTCGCTTTTGGAAATGGTCAGGTTCAGGTCGGAAAACAGCGGTTCGCCCAATGTCATGCCCAGGGCGCGGGTGTTGAGAATGCTCATGATTGATCTCGGTTCAGAAAATTGGGCCGCAAAGGCGGCATCTGGCAGACCGGATCAGCGAATGTCGGGCCTGCCCTGCAGACGCATCTACAGGGCCAAACGGGGACCATGCTGAAGAAGGCGCGTGATACGCATGTTCAGCTTGTGCCCTCCCGTTGTTGCAGGTTTCCGTCGGCGGCAAGGCTACCCGTTGGCCCGGTCAGGTCAAGGCGATTTTTGCCTCGTGTCGCGGGCAATCGCCGGGTCCGCACCGCTTCTGAAAACATGCTCAGGGCCTCGATCGAAGAGGTTTTCAACCTGTCATAGGCCTGAAAGTCATGCGGCATGTCTGGCCACAGGTCCATCGCGATGTCAGCACCCAATGCGGCCTGTGCCTGCGCAAAGTCGACGATCATGTCGCGCAAGACCTCGCGCCCGCCCGCCTGCAGATAGATCGGCGCAAGGCCCGCATAGTCATGGGAAATGGGCGACAGCGCCGCGCGTCCGAAACGGCCATCCGGGTCGAGCCACTCGCCGAACCGAACCGCCATCCAGCCCTGCACCAGATCGTAACGGTCATTTTCGGTCAGGCTGGCCCCACGGGCGCCAATGTCGGTCCAAGGGCAAAGGCCGATGCAAAGGGCAGGTTGGTCCAGACTGCTGTCGCGCAGGGTCTGAAGCAGCATCAACGCCATATGCCCGCCCGCGCTGTCCCCGGTGACAACGATCCGGGCCGGCGGGACGTTTTTCGCAACGTAACGCCAGGCCGCCAGCGCGTCATCAGCCTGGGCCGGGTGGGGGTGTTCGGGGGTCAGCCGGTAATCGGGCGCAAACAGCCGTGCGCCGCTGTGATGGGCCAGCATGGAGGCATAGCGGCGGCTGATCTGGCCATGCAGCGCGTAGCCGCCGCCGTGAAAATGCAGGATCACCGTGTCGGTGTGGCTGTCCACGGGGTCATACCACGTGCCCGTTGGGTCATCGCAGTCGCGCGTGGTCACGGCGTAATGATCATCAGTTGCGGTTTGCAGGCTGTCATAGATCTGACGCCCAACGACCATGTCCGACGCGTTCATGGCGGCGGTATGTTGGTGGCGCCAGAACCGGATACCGATTTCCAGATGGGCGTCCCAATCCGGCGCCATCCGCCGCCCCAGTGCGTGGCGCGCATAGGTCGCAAGGGCGATCCGGTTGATGGCCAGAAAACTGCGTATCCGCAGGCGCATCGGCCCGGCAAACTTCAGCTTGGGCATGTTTCATCCTTCCATTTTCGCCCTGTTTGCCTGCGTGCGCGCAGCAACTATAGAATGATCGCGACAGGTCAGGAGTTCGCGTTGCCCCCCGTTTCACGTCTGCTATTGCCGCCAGCGTCCCTGTCCGGCCGCGTCTTCGGGGCGATCTATCGTGACACGCGCGGCGCGGAGTTGTCTGCGCAAGACCGGGTCAACCACTTCCCGGCCTCCCCCCTTGTTTCCGTGTCGCATGTCTTGCATGGCACACTGAAACTGATTGGGCCGGACGCGCCACCTGCGTCGTTGCCTGCGCTATTCGCTACAGGTCCGCAATTGAAACCGCTGACCAGTTGGTCGGACGGTGACGTGGTCGCGGTGTCCCTGGGTGTCTATCCTGATGCGTGGTGGGCGCTGGGCGGTGATCCGGAATATGCCGTGGTCCCCGATGCCTTGGCGCGCGCCATGCAGGCGTTCGGGCAAGCCGATGCGCCTGAAAACGGCTGGGAAGAAGTGTGCCGCATATTGGCAGATGCCTGGTCGGAAGATACGCCTACGCTGGCCGGTGGCAGGGTGGCGGATTGGGCGCGCGCCTTGGTGAACAAGGCGGCCCTGTCGGGACCAGGGCGTAGCTTGCGATCCTTGGAACGGCGCATCAAACGCAGCAGTGGTCAGACCCAAAGCACGCTGAAATTCTTTGCCGATTTCGAAAACCTGCACCGGGTGGTCGGGCAAAACCCTGGTGGGGCGCTGGCCGACATCGCCTATGCGTCCGGATACGCGGATCAGTCCCATATGGGCCGGGCGGTGCGCCGGGCAACGGGGTTCACGCCCGCCCAGTTGAACAGCGCCATCCAAAACGAAGAGCCTTTCTGGTGTTACCGATTGCTAGGCGAACGGTTTTGACGCAACCGAACGGGAACGCCCGCGAATCCGGTTGACACACAGACGCCCATCGCTAAAAGGCGGGCTTCAGGATTTCTCGGGCGGCGGCTGCCGTCGCTGCTGTGATGGAGTAGAAAAATGGCGAAACCGACGACGATCAAGATCCGTCTGAATTCGACCGCGGATACTGGCCACTTCTATGTGACCAAGAAGAACTCGCGCACGATGACCGAAAAGATGACCGTGCGGAAATACGACCCGGTTGCGCGCAAGCATGTCGAATACAAGGAAGGCAAGATCAAGTAATCTGCCTGTTCCACGGAAACAGAAAAAACCGCGCCATTCCGGCGCGGTTTTTTTGTTGGCAATTTGATTGTTCGAAAGATTAATCCTGCTTGCTGTCTGTCTGATCGCGGGCCTTTAGAGCCAAACCCGCGCTGCCATGCGCGACCGAATGCGGCGACGCTTGTCCATTTCGATCTGGTTGGCGATGGCCTCGTCTCGGTACAGGCGCTTGCTGGTGCCGGTCGTTTCGTGGGGGGCGTCGGTTTTTGTATTGCGGAACATGGTCTGTCCTTTCTGGGGTGTTGGCTTTGCTTTTCTCGACACCAACCTGCCCCTTTGCTAGCGTTGGATATATCGGACAGTTGTCCCAACGGGGCCTGATCCGTTCTGATTTCGATGGGACAGCTGTCCCAAAAGGGGCAAAATGCGGTCTGTCAGGTTCATTGAAACGCATGACGGCCTGTCGCTGGCCTGGGCGCGGTCCGGCGCGGGCCAGCCGTTGATCAAGGCAGCCAATTGGCTGACCCATCTGGAATATGACGACGAAAGCCCGGTGTGGTCACACTGGGTCCGCTTTCTCGAAACGCATTTCGACTACGTGCGCTACGATGAACGCGGATGCGGCCTGTCGGATCGCAAAACCGGCGAACTGAACACGGACTCGTGGAGCGACGACTTTGAACGGGTCGTAAACATGTCCGGCCAGCACCGGCCCTTTGCCATCCTGGCCATGTCTCAAGGCACCGCAGCGGCCGTGCGGTATGCCGCCAAATACCCCGAGGCGGTGTCACATCTGATCATATTCGGCGGCTATGCGCGCGGCGTGTACCGACGTGATAACCCCAAGGCGGCCAGCCTCTACGATGCGATCACCGATGTGTTCCGGATGGGCTGGGACATGCCGAATGACGCATTTCGCGATGTGTTTACGCGCCGGTTCTTGCCCGATGCGGATAACGATCGTGTGCGTTGGTTCAATGACCTCTGTCGCCGGGCCACGGCCCCAGATATCGGGGCAGAGCTGCTGAAAGCCCGTGGCGAGATGGATGTCACTGACGTTTTGGCGAAAGTCAAATGCCCGACCCTGATCGTGCATTCCGAAGGCGACCAGGTCGTGCCGTTGGACGAAGGCAAGCTCCTGGCCCGGTCCATCCCCAATGCGGAATATGTCGTTCTGCCGTCATCGAACCATATCCTGCAACCCGAAGAACCTGCCTGGGAACAGTTCTGCAAGCTCGTTCTGGACTTCACGGGTGCGGGTTCGCCCACTGACGACCTGAACCTCACCGCGCGCGAGCAGGAGGTTTTGGCGGGTCTGTACGCGGCGAAATCCAACAAGGAAATTGCCCGCGACCTTGGCACCAGCGAAAAGACCATTCGCAATCAGCTGACCCAGATCTATCGGAAACTCGGCGTGTCCGGACGGCAGGAAGCCATTGTCGCGCCGCGCCAGAAGGGCTGACACATCCTCGATGAAGGAAAAGAAAAAGGCCGGGCAATTGCCCGGCCTTTTCTGTCTGACTGTTCGCTGATGTTATTCGCGGTTGCCCAGGAATTGCAGCAGGAACATGAAGAGGTTGATGAAGTCGAGATAGAGGTTCAAGGCCCCCATGATCGCCGATTTGGCCAGCCATTC